>JAJRRY010000036.1 GCA_024279095.1 Alphaproteobacteria bacterium | reverse complement strand
TGCTGGAAAAAAGTTCATGAAGCAATTTTCAGTTGTCTCGCCATGCGGAATGGCATAGCGTCACCGCCGCATGTCAATCCTTCATATCCGCACGAAAAACGACAAAGGAGAACCGACCATGAGCCATTCCAGGCTGGCACTCGGCGGACTGGCGCTGCTTGCCGCTCTTGCATCGGGACAGGCCATCGCTTCCGAATCCGGATGGGGGTACGGCGAGAAGAACGGACCGGCCCACTGGGGAGACTTGAAGCCCGAATACGCCACTTGCAAGACGGGACGCAATCAGTCACCGGTGAATCTGGATGGTGAAATTGAAGCAGAACTTCCGGCCATCACGTTCCGGTACGATGGCAAGGTAACCGCCATTATCAACAACGGCCATACCATCAAGGCCGAATATGCACCTGGTTCCACCATCGAAACCAACGGAAAAGTCTTCGAACTGAAACAGTTTCACTTCCATTTCCCGAGTGAAAATAACATTCACGGAAAGTCGTTTCCCATGGAAGCCCATTTCGTGCATGCGGCAAAGGACGGAAGTCTTGCCGTCGTCGGAGTCATGATGGAAGTCGGAAAGGAAAATACCGCTCTTGCCAACTTGTGGAAGAAGATGCCGATGAAGGCGGGAGAGAAAAATTCTCTCGAAATGACGGTCAAGGCTGCGGATCTTCTTCCCGAAAATCGTGACTACTACCGTTTCAACGGATCCCTGACCACTCCGCCGTGCACCGAAGGCGTTCTCTGGCTGGTCATGAAGACGCCGATCAAGATTTCCGAAGATCAGCTGAAGATGTTCCAGAAGGTCATGAAGCATCCCAATAACCGGCCCGTGCAGCCTCTCAATGCCCGGGCAGTTCTGAAGTAGCGTTTTCCAGGGAACGTTCGCCCAAAGGAAAGAACCGCGGAAGCCGGTCGGCTTTCGCGGTTTTTCCGTATCTCGTGGCGATTTCCGGCATCCGGCCTGCCAGTTGGCGCTGCCTCAGCGGCGCTTCTTGCCGCCCTTGGGCAGCAGGCCTTCACGCTGCAGCCTCTTGCGCTCCAGCTTGCGGGCGCGACGGACCGCCTCGGCCTTCTCCCTGGCGCGGCGCTCGGAAGGCTTCTCGTAGAAAGCCCGGAGCTTCATTTCGCGGAAGATGCCTTCGCGCTGCATCTTCTTCTTCAGCGCCTTGAGGGCCTGGTCGATGTTGTTGTCGCGAACGATTACCTGCACGTCTGTATCACCTGTCTTTCATTCTCGAGGGTTGAGCCTGATAGGTTTCGCAAGAACCGCTCCCGCCCGGAAGCGGAAACGCAGAAAATCGTTGCAAGAGGAGCCCCCCTTGCATCCATGGCCCGGCTTATAGCGGAAACGTTCCGGCCTGTCGAGAGGCAAGACGTAGGGCAAGCCCCTCAACGCCTCGGACTCAGGCGTGTGAAATGCCCCATCTTGCGTCCGGGTCGCGCCTGCCGCTTTCCATAGAGATGCAGCACCGTGCCCGGCTCGGCCGCCAACTCCCGCCAGTGCGCCACCTCCTCGCCCAGAATATTGGACATTTCGCAATCGGCAAACCGCAGCGGATCACCCAGCGGCCAGCCGCAGACGGCCCGGATGTGCTGCTCGAACTGACTCACCGTACAGGCGGCCTCCGTCCAGTGTCCGGAGTTGTGCACCCGGGGAGCGATCTCGTTGATCAGCAGCCGTTCTCCCTCCTCCTCGCGCACCACGAAGAACTCCACTGCCAGCACACCCTCATATTCCAGGGCATCGGCGATCCGATGCGTCATCTCCACCGCCTGCCGCTGCGTCTCTTCCCGCAGCCCCGAAGGCAGGGTGGACGTGCGCAGGATGTGGTTCTCGTGCACGTTAAGCGGCACGTCGAAAGCGGCAAAATCCCCATCTGCATTGCGGGCCGCAATGACGGACATCTCGCAGGCGAAATCCACAAACCCTTCGAGAATGCAGGGAACCTCGCCCAGAGTTTCCCAGGCGGAGAGGACCCCTGCACCGGAACGTACCATTACCTGCCCCTTGCCGTCATACCCGAAGCGGCGCGTCTTGAGCACCGCAGGCATGCCGGTGATCCCGGCCGCCACGGCCGCATCCGCCGCACTCTCCACATTGGCAAAGGGCACCACAGGCAATCCCAGACCGGCGACGAAATCCTTCTCCGTCCATCTGTCCTGCGTCGTTTCCAGAGCCTTTCGTGAAGGCTTGAGCGGCCGCAGGGCCTCCAGCCGCGCCACAGCCTCCGCCGGAATGTTTTCGAACTCGTAGGTGATCACGTCCACCGCTTCGGCAAAGGCGGCCAGTCGCTCCAGATCGTCATAGGAAGCACATGTGTGCGCATGGGCGACGTCGAAGGCCGGGTTGTCTCCCGGCGGCGCAAAGACATGCGTCCTCAGCCCCAGCCGCGCCGCAGCCATGGCCAGCATCCGGCCCAATTGACCGCCGCCAAGAATGCCCACCGTGCCGCCCGGGGCAACCACCGTCATGCCGTCTCCTCCCCGTCGGAAGGAAACTCCGCCACGGAAGCGGTCTGCGCTGCCCGCCACTCGTCGAGACGCACCGCCAGATCCGGATCCTCCAGCGCCAGCACCGCAGCCGCAAGCAACGCCGCATTGACGGCTCCGGCCCGGCCGATGGCCAGCGTGCCCACCGGCACCCCCGCCGGCATCTGCACGATGGACAGCAGACTGTCCTTGCCCGACAGAGCCCGCGACTGCACCGGCACGCCAAAGACCGGCAACGGTGTCATGGCCGCCGTCATGCCCGGCAGGTGCGCCGCCCCGCCGGCACCAGCGATGATTACCCTGAAACCCGCTTCCCGCGCCCCCTTTGCGAAGGCATAGAGCCTGTCCGGCGTGCGATGGGCGGAGACGATGCGCGCCTCGTGCGGCACGCCCAGTTCCTCCAGCACTTCGCAGGCATTGCGCATGACCGGCCAGTCCGACTGACTTCCCATAATGACCGCAACCAGCGGCTTCCTGTCTTCCATGACGCCCCTCTACGGCGAATTGCGAATGTCGTTAACGATGGATTTACCGTATCGTTGCCCGCAAGTGCAACGGACGTTTATTGATGCATGGACGAACCCGCGCAGGAAGGCTCCCATGTCGCCACCGTTCCGGACCATGAACGCCCGTCTCCGGCTGGCCTGTCAGCGGCTCGGCCTGGCACGGCACGAGATGTGCAAGCTGGCCCGTCTGGCCGAAAATCCGGAACTGCTCGATTCCGAACTGCTGGTCTTTTCCAGAGACGCCTTCTGCAAACACCTGCACACGCTCGTTGCGGAAAACGAAGACGGCCTGCCGCCCCATGCCCTGTGCATGTTCACGCTGCATGGAGAAGGCGTTGATCTGCACCATGCGGTCCAGATTCTCAACAGCAGCACGCGCGGGCACGACATCGTCGCCCGGACGGGTCGGCACTCTTTCACCCTGCTGCTGCGCGACTGCCACATCAGCGGCGCGCGAGCCGTGGCACGCCGTCTGGCGCAGGCCCTGCGGGAGGGCTGCTTCTCCACCGGGGGGAACACCGTGACATGGGCCGTGGACGACCTGCACGAGGCCATGCGCGAAGGCCGCCCGCTGGAGTGCCTGGCCCGCCGTCTCGCCACGCCGGAAAAGACGATTCCGCTTTCATGAACTCCTGTTAATCCGTTCTCTGACATTCGACATGCCGACTACTTTGTGCAACACTGTGGACGTTCGACAATACCCGTTCGTTCCACTGCAAAAAGGAGGTCCGGAATGTCTCTGGAAGCGCATATCCAGGAACTGGAAGCCAGGCGGCAGCAGCTGAAGCAGCAGATTGCCGAACTGATGGCGCATCCCAGCGTGGACGACATCGAGATTGCCCGCCTGAAGCGGGAGAAACTGCACCTGAAGGACGAGATCGCGCGACTGAAAAAGGAGCTGGGCGCCGCCTGAGGGCCGGCAGGCACCCGTCCGCACCGACGACATGCGGCCATGGGCCCGCGCCGCCGGAAAGCCGGCAGTCGAAGCGGGTCCGGATGCCGCGACAAGGATCGCATGCCCCCTGCCCTGCCGCCACGACGCGGCAAGGAGGGGGTTGTTTTTATGTGCGCCCCCGTTGACTTCCCCGCCCCGGCAAACCACCTTTCGGGAAGAGTTGAGCGTGACCAACCGGAACCGCACCTTCCTTTTCGGGGTTTTCCATGGAATTCAAGGACTACTACAAGATACTCGGCGTCGAGCGGACCGCTTCCGCGGACGAGATCAAGCGCGCCTACCGCAAACTGGCCCGCAAGTACCACCCGGATATCAACAAGGAGCCGGGCGCCGAGGAGAAGTTCAAGGAGGTTTCCGAAGCCTACGAGGTGCTCTCCGATCCGGAGAAGCGCAAGGCCTACGACAAGTTCGGTGCCAACTGGCAGCATGGGCAGGAGTTCCGCCCGCCGCCCGGCTGGGAGAGCGAGTTTGGATTCGCCCGCAGCGGAGCCGGAGCCGGTGCGGAGGCCGGCGGCTTCTCAGGCTTTGGCGGCGCAGGCGCATCCGGCTTCTCGGATTTCTTCGAGGAGCTCTTCGGTCGCGCCCGCGGCGGCGGCTTCTCCGGTTTCGGTGGACGCTCCGGCGGCATCCGCATGAAGGGCGAGGACGTCCATGCCCGCGTGGTCATCGATCTGGCCGACGCCTATACTGGAGCCCAGAAGACCCTCACCCTGCGCATGCCCGAGACCGATGCGTCCGGACACACCGTGCTGAAGGAAAAGACGCTCAACGTTCGCATCCCGAAAGGCGTCAAGGAGGGGCAGCACATCCGCCTGAAAGGACAGGGCGGCCCCGGCATCGGCGGCGGCGAGAACGGCGATCTCTATCTGGAGATCCACTTCCGGGCCGACCGGCGATTCCGGGTGGAAGGCCGCGACGTTTACCTGGACCTGCCCGTCGCTCCCTGGGAGGCGGCCCTTGGGGCAAAGGTGAAGGCTCCCACACCCACCGGCGCGGTGGAGGTGAAGATCCCGCCCGGAACCCAGTGCGGGCGCAAGCTGCGCCTGAGGGGCAAGGGCATACCGGGCCGCACCCCCGGGGACTTCTACGTGGTCGTGCAGGTGGTTCTGCCCCCGGCCGATACGGAGAAGGCGAAGGAAATCTACAGAACGATGGAACGCGAGCTGAACTTTGATCCGCGCAGCGGACTGGGAGTGTAGCCGCCATGAGCAAGTATCCCGTCGTCGTCATCTCCGGCGAGATCATGGAGGAAGCCCCCGGCCTCACACTGGCCGAGATGGCCGGGATCTGCGGCCTTCCTGCCGAACGGATCGTGCAATACGTGGAACTGGGCATCCTGGAACCCACCGGCGCCACCGCGCACCAGTGGCGTTTCCCTGCCGCCTCCGTCCCCCGCCTGCTGAAGGCCGCTCGCCTGCAGCGCGACCTGGGGGTGGATGCCTCCTCCCTGGCTCTGGTGCTCGATCTGCTGGACGAGATGGACCGTCTGCGCAGCAGGTTGAACCGCCTGTGCGGCCCCTTCGGCGAATAACTTGCGCGCCGCGACAAATCCTTTAAGCTGCGCCGGGAGGGGGTTCAGCGTCTTTTCCGGGGTCCGCACGGCATGCGTTTCGTTTCGTCCTTTCCTCTGCTCGTCTTTGCGCTCATGGCCTTCAATCTGGTCTTCTGGAGCGGTTCCGTCGCCTTGGAGGACGAAGTGCTCCGTGCCGTCATGTCCTCCGGCGCGCTGCTGGTGCTGACCGTGGCCGATCTGCTTCTGCTCTTCTCGCTGCTGCTGCTGTTTCTGGAAATGCTGAAGTCGGCCGGCTCGTCGAACGCCACCATAGCCGACCACATTCTCTCCACCGGGGTCTTCATTCTCGCACTGGTGGAATTTCTGCTGGTGGCGCAAGCCGGCAATGCCCCGTTCCTGATGCTGGTGGTGATCTGCTTCATGGACGTGGTGGCGGGATATGCGGTCTCCATTCGTACCGCGCGGCGCGACATCAGCATGAAGTGAACCCGAGACAACCGATCAGCGGAAAGACGTCATGGATCCGGCCATCACGGAAGTCGTCGCGACCTCATTCGCCACATTTTTCGTCATCATCGATCCGCTCGGGCTCACCCCGATGTTCCTGGCGCTGACCGCCCACATGACCCTGCGGCAACGTCGCCGCACCGCCGTGCGCGCCGTCATTCTCAGTTTTTCGATCCTTCTGCTGTTCGCGCTGTTCGGGAAATCCGTGCTGTCCTTCCTCGGTATCTCCCTGCCCGCCTTCCGGATCGCCGGTGGCATCCTGCTGTTCGTCATGGCCCTGGAGATGCTTTTCGAGAAACGCACCGAGCGGCGGCGAAAGAATGTCGAGAATGCCACCCACGAGCACGAGGACACCGCCGACAGCGCCGATGATCTGTGGGTTTTCCCCCTCGGCATTCCACTCATATCCGGCCCCGGAGCCATCACCTCGGTGATCCTGCTGATGGGCGAACATGCCGGCCGCCCCCTCGAGCAGGCTCTGGTCATCGGCGTGATGACGGTGGTGCTGCTCTCCACTCTGGCCCTGTTCCTGCTCGTCACCCAGCTTGGCCACTTCATGAGCGAAACGGCAACCCGCGCCATTTCCCGCCTGCTCGGCATGCTCCTCGCCGCACTTGCCGTGCAGTTCGTACTAACGGGGCTGAAGTCCGCAGGCCTCGCCCCGTGAAACCGGCCGGATTTTACCCCAAGTTAACCCTGCCGGGAGATTTTCTGCCACGCATGGCGCCCATTCCCGCCATCCGTTCATGGTATCGCACCATTTTTCCACAACCATGGTCGTCACGGGGCAGGGGATCGACACCGGGGACAATGACTGCATGCGTGGCCTGATTTCCAGACTTCCGGCGCCGCTTCGCGACCTTCTCACAGGCGACGGGGACGATGCCCGGGCCCGTTCCGGCGCCCTGCTCACCTTTGCCATCCGCATCACCTCCGCCCTGCTGGCGTTCCTGATGCAGGTGCTGCTGGCCCGCTGGCTGGGCGCCTTCGACTTCGGCATATATACCTATGTCTGGGTCTGGGTGAATGTGCTGGGCACGTTGTGCACGGTGGGGTTTTCCACCTCTTCGGTGCGGTTCCTGGCCGAATATGCCCGCCCACATCTGCACGCTTTCATGCGGGGCTTTCTTCGCATGGGGCGGCTGCTTTCCGCCGGCATGGGCTTCATCATGGCCGCCATCGGCATCGCGGTCATCCATTTCTTCCCCTCCATCGCCGACAACCACTACGTGCTGCCGATGACCATCGGCTTCCTGTCCCTGCCGGCCTTCGCCCTGACGGATTTTCATGACGGCACCGGGCGCGCCCGCCATTGGTTCACGCTGGCCTTCCTGCCACCCTACATCCTGCGGCCGCTGCTCGTGCTGGTTTTTGTCGGCATGGCCGCTCTCCTGATGGGACGGAGCTCGGCCACGGTGGCCGCCATTGCACTGACCCTCTCCACCTGGGTGACCGCGCTGGTGCAATTCCTGCTGCAGCACCGGAAGTTTTCCCGCGAGCTGGCAGGCGCGCCGGCGCGCTACCGCACCCGCCAGTGGATTGCCGTCTCCCTGCCTCTACTGCTGATGGACAGCTTCTCGCTGCTGATGATGAACATCGACGTGCTGCTGCTGGAGCTGTTCGTCACACCCGATCGCATCGCCGTCTATTTTGCCGCCGCACGCACCATTTCCTTCATCGCCTTCATCCACTTCGCCATCGTGGCCGTGGCCATGCCGCGCTTCGCCGCCGCTTTCGCCGAGCGTGACGCCCGACGCGCAGCCCGGCAGCTGAAGCGCTTCCGCATGTGGACGCTCTGGCCTTCGCTGGCGGCGGCGGTCTTCTTCCTCCTCACCGGCAAGTACATTCTCGCCCTGTTCGGCAAGGAGTTCCCCGCCGCATGGCCGGTGATGTTCGCCCTTGTCAGCGGCCATCTGGCCCGTGCTCTGGCCGGTCCCGTACAGGCCCTGCTGGTGGTTTCCGGACGCCAGAACTACACCGCCACGGTGACGGGACTGACGGCTGCCATGAACATCGCCCTCAACCTGGTGCTGATCCCCCGTTTCGGCCTGGTCGGTGCTGGCGCGGCCACCGCCATCGCCTTCGCCTTCGAGGCCCTGGTGCTGTCCATCGCCGCACGGCGGACCCTGGAGAAGGGATTCGGCGAGTCCTCCAAGGCGGAGGACGGAACATGAAAAGCCCGGCCTGCAGCAGCAATGCCACCCTGAAGCCCGGCCCGGAGCTGCTGGAAGACTGGCACGGGCTGGAACGCGATGCTGCGGAACCCGCGGCGGTCGCCTCCCCCTGCTGGCTGCCGGCAGCGGTGGTGAACCTTCCTGCCCCGCAGTGCCCGCGCTTCTGCATGCCACGGGATGCGAAGGACCTGCCCATGGCCGTGATCGGCCTGCGCATGTCGCACAGGTTCGCCCCCCTTGGCCCCGTCGCGACGACCCGCTGGGGAGAATTCTTTTTCTCCGGTTTGCCGCTGCTCCGCGCAGGACGGGAAGAAGCGTCCCTGCGAACCGTTCTGGAAGAAGCGGCCAGCAGCGGGGCCTGCGCTCTGGAACTGGCCGCCATACCGCTGAACGGGGCTGTCGCACAGGCTGCCTTGCGGCTGGCGGAAGGAGAGAGCGGCATGCAGGCGGTGATCTTGAACCGCTGGAAGCGGGCGGCACTGGATGCCACTCGTGATCCGGAGAAATGGTGGCGGCAGGACGTTTCGCCCGGCAGCAGGCGGAAATGGACGCGCCTGCGCCGCCGCATGGAACGGGAAGGAGACGTGCATTTCCGGGCCATGGAGCCGGATGAAAATCCCGAACCCTGGCTGGATGCGTTCCTGACGTTGGAACGGGCCGGCTGGAAGGGAAGAGCCGGCACGGCCATCGCCTGTCACGCCTCTCTGCAACGGTTCGTGACCGACACGGTGCAGGCCCATGCGGCCGAGAACCGCCTGCGGTTCTGGCAGCTCGACATGGATGGCCGGCCCGTCGCCTCCCTTTTCGGCTTTCTGGCCGGCTCCACGCTCTGGCTCGGCAAGATCGCCTATGACGAGACGCTGGCCCGCCATTCCCCGGGCGCCCTGCTGATGATCGAGGCAACCCGCCATATTCTGAGGGACGAAACAATCACCTTTGCCGATTCCAGTGCCGATCCCGATCATCCGATGATCGACCACCTGTGGAAGGAACGGCTGGAGATGGCCGACATTCTCCTCACCGCTCCACACCTGTCAGAGGTGGCGGCACGTGCACTCATCATGGCGGAGAGAACGCGACGCACCCTGAGAGAACGGGTAAAGCGCATTTGGCATGCTTTTCGCGCCTCAATGAGGAAAGCTGTCGTGAAAAAGAAAAGGGGCCGCTGAACAGCGGCCCAAGTCTTAGGGAGGAAACGCCCAGGAAGGGCATTGCATGGACGAAAATGCATTCCGGCCTTGCGGGGGTGTATGTCGCAGCGGGAGGAAAAAAATTCAAGCCTCACCATCCATATGCGACAACGTGTCTATCCTAGAGGGCAGGGGTAGCATCAAAGTATTGAAAAACAACAATAAGTGAAGAGTCCGAAGCCTTTTGGGCACGGTATTTCCGATGCAGGAGGGGTGAAATTCCCTCAACATGAACGACTTTTCATGAAAACATTCCGATATTCGCAACCGTTGCACCTGCCACAGGCGCGATGCTAAGGGGTCGGCATGGGCATTCTCTCTCCGGACGAAATCGAATCCCTGTCCCGATTCGCCTTGCGGCTTGCGGAAGCCGCCGGAGATGTCATCCTGCCCCGTTTCACGCAGCCCCCCGAAGTCATGGAGAAGCCGGGTGGAGAAAAGGGCTTCGATCCTGTCACCGAGGCCGACCGCGAAGCCGAATCCGTCATGCGCCGGATGATCTCGGAAGCCTTTCCCGATCACGGCATCTCCGGTGAGGAAATGGAAGAACGGAAGTCGGCTTCCCCTTTCCGCTGGGTTCTGGACCCCCTGGACGGGACCCGCGCCTTCATCTACGGCCTCCCCACATGGATGACCCTGGTTGCCCTGCTGTACGAAGATCGGCCCGTCATCGGCGTGGCGCGCCAGCCGTTGCTGGATCAGTCCTGGCTTGGCATGGAAAGCGGGGCATGGAAAATGGACGCCAAGGGGCGGTATCCGCTGTCCACGCGGCCGCCCCGCCCTCTCGCCGAAACCCTGGCCGGAACCACCTTGCCGGAAATCTACCGTGATGCGCGGGAGCGTCATGTTCTGGAAGTGATGCGCACCCGCACCCGCATGCTGCGCCATGATGCCGACGCCTGGTTCTATGTCCTCGTAGCGACGGGACGCATCGACATCGCTCTGGATACCCGGCTGGCCCCCTACGACATCGCCGCGCTGATTCCCATCGTGCGCGGCGCAGGCGGCGTCGTGACCGACTGGGACGGACGGCCGGACCCGCTCGGCGGACAGGTGATCGCCGCATCCTGCCCGGCCGTTCTCGACGAGGCTCTCAGCCTGATGCAGCTGCCGCAGGGCCCGGATTCCGAACGGGATGACTGACGCCCCCCGCCCCGGTCTCCTTTGCTTCCTGCCCTCCAACCGGCATCTCCTCGCCGGATATGAAGCTGTCGAAGGCGGCCCAGACCTGTTCCCGGCAGGCATCGCGCTCCATGAGCAGCTCGTGCCGGGCACCGCGGATGACGATGCAGGCCATGCCCGCTATGTCGCGGGCGAAGTTGCGTGTCGCCTCCGTATCCACCAGCCGGTCGTCACCGGCACATACGGCAAGCAGAGGCCACAAAGGAACATCACGCGCCTGCGCATGGCGCTGCAGCCGGTCCGCGGAAGCCAGTGCGGCATTGAGCCAGCCCATGGTGGGCCCCGCCACGCACAGTTCCGGATGCTGTCGGGCCATCTCCACCTCCCGTGAAAAACGGTCGAAATCGCTGGTGAGAGGATTGCCCGGAAAGTCCTTCTCCGCCAGTGGCCGGCGCCGCTGTCCCGGAACGAACATCCGTCCAAGCCCGACGGCAACAGCCACCGCTGCGGCAATGCGCCATGCAAAGCGCGGCAGGCGCCTCCGGCGGATCCGGATCATCGGCGAGAGCACCATCGCCCGGGTGAACCAGATATGCCGATAGGCCGCATGCAGCAGGATATGCCCACCCATGGAATGCGCAAGAGCAAACAGCGGCGGGGGGCATTCCGGCAGCACCACCTGCCGCATGAAGGTCTCAAGGTCCGTCTCGTACTGCCGGAAGGTCTCCACATGCCCCTTCAGCCGGTTGCCGGTCAGGCGGGAAGACAGGCCCTGCCCGCGCCAGTCCAGAGTGGCGACCGCATAGCCGCGCACCAGCAATTCTTCCATGGTCTCGTAGTAGCGTTCGATGAAATCGGCCCGGCCCGGCAGAAGCACGACCGTCCCCCGCACCGTCCCCTTGTCCGGCCGCACGACGGCATGGCGCAGTACCGCCCCGTCGGGCGTGCAGATCCGCCCCGCCTTCAGCCCCGCCGGCGGCCGGCTGCGCTTTGTCTGGAAGAGTTTCATGAACGATGGAACGCCTGCCCGAAAAATTGCAAAACCGATGGTTGCCCCACATGCTATAGCGCAGCCGCGGGACCATGTCATGGCATCTTGAAATCGCACATGCGGCTGCCCAGATATGACATGGCGACCGCTTTCCGCAAGGGGAAGCGGAAGGGGGATGCCGTCTGGCGGGTTCCCCGTCGCCCGCCCGGCCGGTTCTGGCGGGCGAGACGTCAACATTGCTCAACAGGAGGATGTTGCCATGTTCGATCTGACACCACTCTATCGTTCGACCGTGGGATTTGACCGCCTGGCGCAGCTGCTCGGCGAAATGGCGCAGTCCGATGCACCCAACTGGCCGCCGTACAACATCGAGCGTCTGGGTGAAAACGAGTATCGCATCACCATGGCCGTGGCCGGCTTCGAGCCGGATGATCTGCGCATCGAGGTGAAGAACAACACTCTCACCATCAGCGGTCGCAGGCCCGAGAAACTGGGTTCCGGCGAGCTGCTGCATCAGGGCATCGCCGCACGCAGTTTCGAGCGCCGCTTCCAGCTCGCGGACTATGTGGAGGTCGAGGACGCAGAGCTGGAGAACGGCCTGCTGCACATCCGGCTGAAGCGCGAACTGCCGGAGGCCATGAAGCCGAAGGCCATACCGATCCGCACCTCCGCATCCGCCCGCGGCAAGGAGCCGAAGACCATAGAGGGCAAGGTGGAGAAGGAAGAAAAGGCCGCCTGAATCGGCAGACGCAGGATGAAAAATCGAAGGGCCGCCTCTCGCGGCCCTTTTTCAGGCATGCACCACCGGATGGCAATGGATGCCACGGCCTCCCGGTCAGGACCGCCGCAGCCGGCCTTCCACGTGATCGGCCAGTCCACGGGCCGCGTCCCGGAGAAGATCTAGCACATGAGCAAATCCTTCCGCTCCCCCGTAATAGGGATCCGGCACCTCGTCCTCCACGCGATGGGAGGCGAAGTCGAGAAACAGCCGCACCTTGTCCGCATGTTCCGGACCGGCAAGACGTTTCAGATGCTCCAGATTGTCCCGGTCCATGGCCAGGATCAGATCGTGCGCCTCCATGTCCCAGCGTGTCACCTGCCGGCCCCGCAGACCGGAGATGTCCACGCCGATCCCGGCGGCAGCCTCCCGTGCCCTGGGATCAGGCGGCTCGCCCACATGCCAGTCGGAGGTTCCGGCGGAATCGATCTCCACCTCCAGGCCCCGACGGACCGCCTCGGCGCGAAAGACGCCTTCGGCCATGGGGGAGCGGCAGATGTTTCCCAGACAGACGAAAAGGATGCGCATGAGCTTCAACCCTACGAAGATTTAAAGATCAATCATTGCGCCGTGCTATATACTGGAACGGAATGAAAGACCATGCCCGGACCGCCGGTCTTGAAACATGCACAGGAAGGCGCCATATGCCTTCTCCGCATCACCCGGCCGCCGAAAGACCGGGCTAATGACGAAAGTTCTCTTTAATTGCGACAGCTGGAAAGACGATCGAAAGCGAGGGAAGAATGAACGACTACAGGATCAAGACGGCCGCACCTGCCGGTGTCGGCGCACGGGCCGGGATCGATGCCGGTCTGCGCTCCTACATGATGCGCGTGTACAACTACATGGCGCTCGGCGTGGCCTGGACGGCCATCGTCGCCATGTTCATGGCCGCCAACCCGGCCCTGATGGCCACGGTCGCCATGGGCGGCATGAAGTGGGTGCTGTTCTTCGGCGTGCTGGGGCTGGGCTGGTTCGCACCACGCCTCATCTTCTCCGGCAACGCCGCCATGGCCTATCTGGCCTACGGAGCCTACGCCACGCTGTGGGGCCTGCTGATCTCGCCGATGATCGCCTACTATCTCGGCATGAACGCCGGGCTGGTGGTGCGGGCCCTGCTGATCACCGCCATCACCTTCGGTGCCACCTCCCTGGCCGGCTACGTGACGAAGCGCGACCTCTCCGGCTTCGCCGGCTTCTTCATGATGGCCTCCATCGGCCTGCTGGTGGCGATCGTGGTCAACGCCATCTTCTTCCAGTCCACCATGGCCAGCCTGATCACCTCCATCCTGGTGGTTCTGCTGTTCTCCGGCATCACCGCCTGGGAGACCCAGCAGATCAAGGAGATGTACGCCGACGGCGACCTGCCGGCGACGGCACGTTCCAAGGCCATCTTCGGCGCATTCATGCTCTACGGCAGCTTCATCACCATGTTCATCCACATACTGAACATTCTGGGAATCATGAGCGAAGAATAACCCCACCAACGGTTGCAAGAGGCCCGGAAAGCACCATCTTTCCGGGCCTTTCGCATGTCCGCCACATGAAATCTCCCCGGTGTGGTCACGAACTTTTCACATTTTGCGCACGCCATCGCCATCACTCACGGTGACTATATGCGCGTTGCCTCTTCGGCCCGGCTTTCCAGGCAAATCAGGGGTGATCGGAAATTTTCAAGCCCCCCAGCCCCATTCCGGTCACCATGGATCTGCCTTCCATAGAGCCGGGCCGATCCTTTTGGAGCTTCCCGTCCCTCCGCACGCAATGCTATCCCTACGGGCATGACCTACGAACAGGCGGCACTCTTCATCATCATGGGCGGCGTTCTGGGGCTGCTGCTGTGGGGGCGCTGGCGTTACGACGTCGTCGCCTTCGGTGCGCTCACCCTGGCGGTACTGATCGGCGTGGTGGACACCAGACACGCCTTCGAGGGTTTCGGACATCCTGCCGTCATCGTCATTGCACTGGTGCTCGTGGTCTCCCGCGGCCTTGCCCAGTCCGGCGCCATCGAGATGCTCACCCGGCGCATCGTCGGAGCCGGACGGTC
>JAJRRY010000035.1 GCA_024279095.1 Alphaproteobacteria bacterium | reverse complement strand
GGGTTTCCCCGGCGGACTTCGCTTGTTGTCGTTGTTGTCAGCCTTGGGCAACGGAAAAGTGCGGACGGATCCCTTTTTTCCGTCCGCTTCCGCGTGGGCGTGCGTATGCCCGCATTTCCTCTACGGAGTCAAGCAAAAAGGCGGTCGCACATCCTCATTTCGGAGCCAGGATCATGACCATCTGACGCCCTTCCATCTTGGGCATCAGCTCGACCTTGACCTCGTCCGCGTCAAGCTCTCCGACGACGCGCTCCAGAAGCTCGCGCCCCAGATTGGCATGTGCCATCTCGCGGCCGCGGAAGCGCACCGAAACCTTGACCTTGTCGCCCTTGGAAAGAAACTTCTTCAGCGCCTTCATCTTCACCTCGTAATCATGGGTGTCGATGGTCGGGCGCATCTTGATTTCCTTGACCTCGACGGTCTTCTGCTTCTTGCGCGCCTCGGCGGCCTTCTTCTGGGCCTGATACTTGTACTTGCCGTAGTCGAGAATCTTGCATACCGGCGGATTCGCATTCGGCGCCACCTCCACCAGATCGAGGCCGGCCTCCTCGGCCAGCGCCAGCGCATCCTGGATGGGCAGCACGCCGCGTTTCTCCCCGTTCTCGTCGATCACCAGCACTTCCGCCGCCGTGATCCGGCCGTTGACTCTCGGTCCCTCGTCACGGGGCTTTACCGGTCCTCTGTATGGCCTGCGAATGGTATCGCCTCCTTTTTCCTGACTACGTGCAATCGAATCGCCAGCGCAAAAGCATCACGCCGACGAATGCAATATACATCTTGATCGAAGCGCTCAAGTCAAGCTGTATAAACGCCACGACAGAACAATAATCGCAGTCTGCACCACAAGGACCATCAGATGACTGAAATTTCCACCCTGACCAGCCCCGCCGGCGATGCCATCGCATGGATCAATGATGGCACCGCGCCGGCCGACGACGCCCCCTGCGGCCTGTTCTGGCTCGGCGGCTTCATGTCCGACATGGAGGGCTCCAAGGCCACCTCCCTCGGCCAGGTGGCGGCGATGACCGGGCGATCTTCGGTGCGCTTCGACTATTCCGGCCATGGCGCCTCCTCCGGTGCCTTCTCCCACGGCACCATCGGCCGCTGGCTCGACGAGGCGGAGACCGTTTTCCGCCAGGTTGCCCGCGGACCGCGCATTCTCGTAGGTTCCTCCATGGGCGGCTGGATCGCCATGCTGCTGGCCCGTCGTCTGATGCGAAACGCTGCGGAAGAGGCCGCGCGCATTCGCGGCATGGTGCTGCTGGCTCCGGCCACGGACATGACGAAGGATCTCATGTGGGACAAGTTCCCGGAGGACATGCGCCGGACGCTGGAGGCGGAAGGGCATGTGCACGTCCCCAGCGACTACGGCGACGAACCCTATCTCATCACCCGCGATCTGATCGAAGAGGGCCGCCGGCACCTGATGCTGGAGGAAGGACTGGACGTGCCCTTTCCTGTCCGCGTCCTGCAGGGAGAAGCCGACCGCGACGTGCCTTGGGAACACGGCCTGAAGGTCTACCGCGCCCTGCGTGGCGAGGACGTCACCTTCACCCTGATCCGAGGCGCCGACCACCGGCTCTCCTCGCCGCGCGATCTCCGACTGCTGCACGAGGTGGTGCTGGCCCTGTGCGCACGGGCCGATCAGAACGCCTGACCGGTTCTGCAGCACCTGCACGAGAAAAGGGCCGCTCCACGTTGGCAGGTGCGGCCCTCGTTCATTTGCAAAAACTGTACTGTCCGGCTTGCAGGCTCAGGAGGTCTGCGCAGCCGTCTCCAGCGCCTTGATACGCTTGCTGAGGCGGGAAATCTTGCGCGCCGCGGCATTCCTGTGCAGCACACCCTTCTGGGCCCCACGCATGATCTCCGGCTGGGCGACGCGCAGCATCTCCTTCGCGGCGGCGGCATCACCATCGGCGATCGCCTTCTCCACCTTGCGGATGAAGGTGCGCACGCGGGACTTGCGGGCCTTGTTGATCAGGGTGCGGCGCGCCGTCTGGCGCATGGCTTTCTTGGCTGTGCGTGTATTGGGCATCTTGCGTTACCTGTCCATTTGCGCCGTGACGGCCCGGGCCGTCACGTCAAAATGGCGGGCGCGCGCCGACCATCGGCACGTCCCGCGACTGTTCCGTGCCGGGGCTTATACCGGCAGGGATGCACCCCGTCAACCGGCTTCCTTCACCGTCACCGTCCCGACCAGCGTGGCGGGCGCTTCTCCAGAAATGCTTCCATGCCCTCCTTCCGGTCGGGCGTGGCAAAGAGTGCGTGGAACAGCCTCCGCTCGAAACGCAATCCCTCCTGCAAAGGCGTCTCGAAGGCACGCAGCACCGCCTCCTTGGCAGCCAGAACGGCGGTTCGCGAATGCCCGGCGATCTCCCGCGCGGTACTCAGCGCCTCCTCCATCAGCTGCTCCACCGGCACCACCCGCGCCACCAGGCCGCAGGCTTCTGCCTCATGGGCATCCATCATGCGGCCGGTCAGGATCAGGTCCATGGCCTTTGCCTTGCCGACGGCGCGGATCAGCCGCTGCGTGCCGCCAGCTCCGGGGATGATGCCGAGGCGGATTTCCGGTTGGCCGAAACGGGCGTTTTCCGCCGCAATGATGATGTCGCACATCATGGCCAGCTCGCAACCGCCGCCCAGGGCATAGCCGGAGACCGCAGCCACCAACGGCTTGCGCACGTCTGCCACCCTGTCCCAATCCGCCAGGAAGTCCTCCTGCCAGATGGCCGGCCACGTGCGATCCTGCATTTCGGCGATGTCCGCTCCGGCGGCAAAGGCCTTCTCCGATCCCGTGATGATGGTGCAGCCGATGGAGGCGTTCTCCTCGAATGCCCGCAGCGCCGCGTTCAGCTCCGTGATCAGTGCATCGCACAAGGCGTTGAGCGCCTTCGGCCGGTGCAGCCTGACGATACCGACCTCTCCCTCGCGTTCCACCCTGATGTGTTCGTGGGACATGCCCCGGCCCTCCTTCCCCTGGTGCCTTTGCCTCGACCGAATAAATCACTACATTGTCTGACGCACCGGACGGCTGCGGTCAATCACGCACGGGAACATACCATGACGAAGGCGCAACCGGGACTGGCCGATCTCAGCGAGCGAGCACGGGAAATTTTCCACCGCCTCGTGGAGACCTACATTGCCACCGGCGAACCGGTCGGTTCGCGGACCCTTTCGCGCACCCCGGGAATCAACCTCTCTCCGGCCTCGGTACGCAACGTCATGGCGGATCTGGAGGATCTCGGCCTCATCTACGCCCCGCACACCTCCGCCGGTCGCATGCCGACCCAGCAGGGCCTGCGTTTCTTCGTGGACGCGGTCATGGAACATGCCGTGCTGCCGCCGGAGGAGCAGGCACGCATCGACGCGCACCTGGCGGAGATCGATCCGGCCGCTGGCTTGGACCGGGCGCTGGAACAGGCCTCGGCCATCCTTTCCGGACTTTCCCATTGCGCCGGCCTCGTTGTCACCCCGCGCACCGATCCGCGTCTGCGGCATATCGAGTTCGTGCGACTGTCGCCGGAGCGCGCACTGGTGATACTCGTCGGCGAGGACGGAACGGTGGAGAACCGGGCCATCGAGGTCCCGCCCGACATGTCCACTTCGGCCCTGAACGAGGCCGCCAACTACATCAACATGCGCTACAGCGGCCTGACGCTCAGCGAGACCCGACGCCGGCTGGGCGAGGAACTGGAGAACCTCCGCCGGGAGCTCGATGCCCTGTCCGCCGAGGTCGTGGCGGCAGGACTGGCGGTGTGGTCCGGGAACTCGCCGGAAGACCGCCGTCTCATCGTGCGTGGACAGGCCAATCTCATCACCGACGCCGAAAAGCTGGATGACCTGGAACGCCTGCGCCGGCTTTTCGAGGACCTGGAGGAGAAGAGCGGCCTCACGGAGCTGCTGTCGCTGGCCGAGGAAGGCGAAGGCGTGCGCATTTTCATTGGCAGCGAGAACCGGCTGTTCTCCCTCTCCGGTTCTTCGGTCATCGTTGCGCCCTATGGCGATACCGGTCACGACGTGGTGGGCGTGCTCGGCGTCATCGGCCCGACGCGCCTGCCCTATGGCCGCATCATCCCGGTGGTGGACTACACGGCGCAGGCGATCTCCCGCCTGTTCTCTTGATTTTTCAGGCCTGCGTGCAGATATCTGTCGCGACATGGAACGCATCCGGGGCATGATGCCCCGCGCACGAGGGATATTCGCGAGGAAGGACGCAAGAGACGATGACCGACGAAAACAGGAAGGCGGGCGAGCAGGCCGGAGAAAAGACGCAGTCCGGATGGGCGCGAGGCGCGGACATGGAGTCCGCCCCGGGAGCTGCGGAAGAGAAAGCTCCCGAAGGCGGCGAGACCGCTTCCGCCGAGGGTGAGGAGGACGTTGCCGCCCTGCTTGCGGAGAATGCCGAGCTGAAGGAGAAGCTGCTGCGCGCCATGGCCGACATGGACAACCTGCGCAAGCGGCTGGAGCGCGAGAAGGAAGAAGCGGTGAAGTATGCCGCCGCCCAGTTCGCCCGTGACATGCTCTCCGTCTCCGACAACCTTTCCCGCGCTCTGGAAGCCGTGCCCCCGGAAAAGCGCGAGGAGGGCTCGGAATTCCTGAAGAACCTGATCGAAGGCGTCGAGATGACGCTGAAGGAGCTGCTCAACACCTTCGAGCGGCACAACATCCGGCGCATCCGCCCCATGGGCGAGAAATTCGATCCCAATTTCCACGAGGCCATGTTCGAGGTCACCGACACCGATGCGGAGACCGGCACCGTGGTGCACGTGATGCAGGACGGCTACACCCACCACGACCGGGTGCTGCGTCCGGCCATGGTCGGCGTGGCCAAACAGGAGAAAAAGGACGGCTGAGCCGCTTCTGATCCCCGGCAGGCTGTCGGCCGCTGCAGAAGAAAGCGTGACTTCACGGCCGCCATTTCCAACCGGATGGCGGCCGTTTCCACGTGCGCCTTACCGCTGCGGATTGACGGCGAGGGCCGGGAAGCCGGGACTATTCCCCGTCGTCGGCGGCTTCGGTGGCCACCAGCTTCCAGTTGGGATCGCGCGAGGTCATGTCGCGCTCGAAGGTCCAGATGTCGGTGACCGTGGTCAGGCGGTTCGGATCACCGTCGATGACGTTGCCTTCGGCATCCTTCAGGGCGGTGATGACCTCGGAAACGAACCTCACGGTCAGGGCGCCTGTGCCATCCCGCACTTCGGCATCGATGACCTTCGCCTCGTCCAGCCCCACGAATTCCAGCTCCAGCGTCTCGCCCTTCTGCCGGCGCTCGTCGATGGCCTGCACGAACCCCTGGTAGACTTCCTTCGAGAGCAGAGGCTTCAGGGTCTTCTTGTCGCCTTCGGCAAAGGCGGTGACGATCATCTCGTAAGCGGCTCCGGCCCCGTCTAGGAAGTGCTTCACGGAGAAGGACGGGTCCAGCTCCTTCATGCGTTCGAGAGTGCGGGCCAGCGGAGAGCCTTCCTCGGCCACACCCTCCCAGACGGGCGGCTCGTCCTCCGGCGGCAGTCCGTGCGGCGGTTCCTCCCCCGTGCCGGGAAAGGAAATCACGCGGTCGTCGGCGCCATTGGCGGAGGCCGGCTTCTTCTCCACCGGCGGAAAGTCGATGGTCTTTTCATGCCCGGTGCGCGTGCCCAGTACGGAGCGCAGCTTGAAAAAGACCACGACCGCAATGGCGAGGAGCAGAAGATTGAGCGGATCGAAAACCTGGTTCATGAACGTCCTTCCGGCCCTGTTCCCTGAAGCTGTCCGGGCTCCGGAATCCGCGAAAATTCGGCCCGGAGCGTGAAATCGGCGCCGCGAGCGCCTATATTGGCTTCCAACAGTATATAGCCCCGGCTCCGGCGCAAACAATGGCCTGACGGCATCTGTCGGCGTTTTCTGCCCCATGGCGTGCCTTTGCGCAACACGGCGGGGCGTTTCGTGGAGAAAGTTTCATGGTCCTTCTGCTTCTGCTGGTGCTGTTCGTCGGCATTCCTGCCGTGGAAATCGCCACCTTCATCCGGGTCGGCGCGGCGGTCGGCGTCTTCAATACGGTGGCTTTCACCTTTCTGACCGCCTTTCTCGGCGTCGTTCTCGTGCGCTGGCAGGGCTTCAGGGCCCTGGAGGAGCTGAAGCAGGCGATGGACGCAGGGCGCCCGCCGGTATTGGAAATCGTCTCCGGCGCACTGCTGCTGCTGGCCGGCATCCTGCTGCTGATTCCCGGCTTCGTCACCGATGCGGCGGGGTTCCTGCTGCTGGTGCCACCATTGCGCCGGCTGCTGGCCACCCTGATTCTTGCACGGCTCGCGGAAAAGGCCGAGGTGCGCGTGCGCGAAACACCGGGCGGAACGGTCATCGAGGCGGAGGTGGTGGAGGTCGTGGAGGATCCCGAAAGGCTGGAGCATCGGGATTCGCCATGGAAGGACAAGTAGTCCCAGCCGCTTGCGTGCGGAAGCACGGCGTGTTAGCCACATCGGCAGGGTTCGCGAGGCGTGCGGGGCGTGCAGAGCGCATGTCCGGCGCGTGCATCCGGGCATACCATTCATTCATCGACATACGGAAGGACGGAACAGGACCATGGCTGACAGCAACGATGCCGCCAAGGGCAACGGCGGCGCCGCCACCACGGAAGAACAGACCGCCCCGCAGATGGGCATCCTCGGACAGTATCTGAAGGATCTCTCGTTCGAGAATCCCAATGCGCCGAATTCCCTCGCCCTGCAGGGCCAGCCGCAGATCAACATCGGCGTCAACGTCAACGCCAACCAGCTTGGCGAGAACGACTTCGAGGTCTCCCTCGAGATCGAGGCCAAGGCCGAACACGAAGACAAGGTGGTGTTCAATGTGGAGATGACCTACTGCGGCATCTTCCGTCTCCAGAACATCCCGCAGGACGCCTTGGGTGCCGTGGTGCTCGTGGAGTGCCCGCGGATGCTGTTCCCGTTCGCCCGCCGCATTCTGGCGGACGCCACGCGGGATGGCGGCTTCCCGCCCCTGTTACTCGATCCCATCGACTTCGCTGCCATGTACGCCCAGCGCGCCGCACAGGCCCAGCAGCCGCAGGAAGGCGACCAGCAGGCCGGCAGCTGACATCCGGCCATTCATCCGACAATGAAAAAGGGCTCCGTCACCATGGCGGAGCCCCTTTTCGCATTCTTTCTCGCGGTCCGGCCTGCAAAGGCCACCGACCGCTCATCCGCTCAGTGCACGCTGATCGGCTGAAGATCGTTCTCCAGCACGTTCGCCAGCGCCCCTGCGCGACTGTCCGTGATGGCCAGCGGAGTGCCGTCGGCATGGCACACGCAGAACAGCTTGGCGTCCTTCTCCACATCGATGGGCGCGCCGATCAGGCGCGACGCCTCCTCCGGTCTGATGGGCCTGATGTAGGCGATCTCTCCACCGCCCAGCATGGCGAACTCCAGCGGACTGAGGATCTTCCTTTCCATCTTTCTGGCCATGCGCAATACCTCTCGAATTCAACCTGCGCGCGAAGACTTCAGGATCTCTCCGCGCAAAGTGAATATGGGAACGGAAAAATGCAATTCAAGGGCATCCGACACCGCTTCCACGATCTGGCAATGTGCCCATCGGCGTGATAAGTTCAGTACCCTGAAAGCTCCCGGCGGTCCTTTCCTTTTCGGCCTTGCTGCGCTAACGGGAAAGACAGGCTGCCCATCCTGATGCAACATCGAGAGGGTACCCCATGAAACCGACACTGATCCTGGTCGGCGCCGACAAGGGCGGCGTAGGCAAGACCACTATTTCCCGTGCACTGATGGATTTTCTCGCGCGCCGCAACATTCTGGCCCGCGCCTTCGATACCGAGAACCCCCGCGGCACGCTGCATCGCTTCTATCCCGGCTCCACCGAGATCATCGACATCGAGGAGGTGGCCGACCAGATGAAGGTACTGGATACGCTGGAGTCGGCTTCGGAGAAGGTGACCATCGTCGATTTCAAGGCCGGCGCTCTGGGGCGGACTCTGGAGATCTTCGAGCGTATCGGCGTTTTCGAGGCGGCCCGCGACGGCATGTTCGACATCGGCATGTTTCACGTGGTCGGTCCGGCCGTGGCCTCGCTGGACGAGCTGCAGGAGGTCAACCGCTACGTCAACGGAATCGACTATGTGGTGGCCCGCAACTTCATCAACGACACGAACTTCTTCGAGTGGGACGAGGCGACGTACAAGAAATACTTCGCCAACCTCAACAACGCTCATGAGATCGAGGTTCCGAAACTCAATGAGATGGCCTACGAAGCCGTGGACCTGAATGGCGTGACCTTCACCGATTTCGTGAACAACCGCACGCCGGACGGCGAAAAGGCTGACTATTCCTTCACACTGCGCGGATACGTGCGCAAATGGCTCTCGGAGATCGACGAGCAGTTCGAGAATCTTGCACTCATCAAGAACATTCTTTCCAATGCCCGCGCTTCAGCCTCACCCGCAAAGAAGAAGGAAAAAGCGAGCTGAACCTTGCGGAACGGAAATTTCTTGACAGTGAACAAGAGAGGGGCCTTCGCGGCCCCTTTCTTCACGATATTCAGGGTGCTGCCGCCCGTACCGCCTTCACGAATGCCCGAATCCTGTCCGGATCCTTCACGCCCCGCACCTTTTCCACGCCGGAGGAGACATCCACCATGGATGCACCGGTGGTGCGGATTGCCTCCCCGACATTCTCCGGGGTCAGCCCCCCCGCCAGCATGAAGTCGCCGTCCCAACCTTCCAGTAGCGACCAGTCGAAGGCATGCCCCGTGCCCCCGGGCAGCCCTTGCGCCCGCGCCTCGTCCACCCAGGCATCGAACAGCGGGAAGGCCATGTGCCCCCGCCAAGGTCGGACCGCTTCCAGATCCTGCATGGAACGAATGCGGAAGGCCTTTATCAATGGCGCTTCCAGAATTTCGGAAATGTGGCCCGCACGTTCCGGTGTTTCCGCTCCATGGAGCTGCAGAAAATCCGGACGAACTCTCTGTGCGATCTCTTGCAGCAACGCATCGTCTGCATCCACCGTCAGGGCGACGATGGAGATGCGCCCGCGCGCCTGAGCGGCCAGACGTGCGGCAGTTTCCATGTCCACGTGACGGGGGGATGGCGGAAAGAAGACGAGCCCGAAAAAGTCGGCACCGGCATCGATGACGGTTTCCAAGGTGTCCTCGTCCCGGATGCCGCAGATCTTGACCTTTACGTTCATCTGGCGAGATCACGCTCCATGCGTTCGGCAGCCTCGCGCAGCACCGCATCCCGGAAGCGCGCCCCGGGATAGTCGTAGTACTGCACGTAACAGGGCACGTCCGCATGCAGGGCATCGCGGTCCTGCCGGAACTCGAGCCAGAGAATCAGCGGCATGCCCCCCTGCGTGGCATCATAGTAGAGCCAGCACTCGTCGGTAATCAGTACCTTGGTACCGGGCCTCGCCTCAAGGGGAAACTCGAGAGGCCCGTCATGACGCTTGCGCCAGCGGCGCCACAGGTTCCACGTGGCAGCCGGAATGGCGTCCTCGGTACGCCGCAGAAAGGGAATGCCGGCAAAGGGCGCGTTCATGGTCCGGATCTCCGGTTCTCTTGCGAATGCGTTTCAGTCTCCCTTCTCATACCAGCTTCCGCGGCGGCTGTCTGCTGCGGCCCGTCGTCCCGCCCGAAAGGGCGCTCACGGACGAGAGCGCTTCTTGTTCCGGCGTCGTGGCAGAAGTTGCTCCAGCCTGAGCGTCAGAAGCAGAACGATGAATGCCAGATAGATCAGCGGCTCTATCTGCCAGCCCTTGCGCACCATGACGAAATGCACCGCGGCCAGCGGCACGAGGACGTATGTCAGCATGTGCAGTCTGCGCCATGCGGCGGCTCCGAGCCTGCGGATCGCGGCACCGGAAGAGGTGGCCGCCAGCGGCAGCATCATGAGGAAAGCGGCCATGCCGACGGTGATCCACGGCCGGCGCAGGATGTCGTTCCATATGCGTGCCGGATCTCGCACATCGAGAAACAGCCAGACAGCCAGATGCGCGGAGACGATCATCAGCGCCGTCAGTCCCAGCGCCCTGCGAAAGCGCAGGAGATTGATCCAGGCAAAACGCCGCAGGGGCGTCAGCGCCAGCATGACGACGAGAACCTGCAGCGCGGACAGCCCCAGTTTCTGCTCCAGCGTGCGCACCGGATCGGGCCCCAGCGCACCGGTGAGCGCCTGCATGAAGGGCCATGCAATCAGCAGAATGCCGACGACATACACGGTGGCCACAGGCACATGCCCGGCCAGCCGTCCGATGCGTGCCGCCATGCCGCCCGTGCGGCCCATCGGTGTCTGCGCGAATGTCATCAGAAGTATTTCCTCAAATCCATGCCCCTGTAGAGCTCTGCCACCTCGTCATAACCGTTGAACATGCGCGTGGGGCGGCTGCCGGCGAACAGGCCGCTGCCGAGCAGCCGCTCCGTGGCCTGCGACCAGCGCGGATGATCGACGTTCGGATTGACGTTGGCATAGAACCCGTATTCGTCCGGCGCCATCATGTTCCAAGTGGTAGGCGGCTGTTTCTCGGTCAGGGTGATGCGGACCACCGACTTGATGGACTTGAAGCCGTATTTCCACGGTACCACCAGACGCAAAGGCGCCCCGTTCTGCTTCGGCAGCGGCTTTCCGTACATGCCGGTGGCCATGAGAGTGAGCGGATGCATGGCCTCGTCCAGCCGCAATCCCTCGCGGTAGGGCCATTCCAGCAGACGTCCCTTCTGTCCGGGCATCTCGGAGGGCCGCAACAGCGTCTCGAAGGCCACGTAGCGCGCTTCCTTGCGTACGCCGGCCTTCCGCAGCAGATCGCGCAGCATGAAGCCGTTCCAAGGCACCACCATGGCCCAGCCTTCGACGCAGCGGAACCGGTAGATGCGCTCCTCGATCTCCATCTCCTTCAGCAGATCATCGAGCGACAATTCAAGCGGTCTGTCCACCAGCCCATCAATGCGCACGGTCCAGGGCCTGACCGTCAGCTGCCCGGCCAGCCTCGCCGGATCGCTCTTGCGGGTACCGAACTCGTAGAAATTGTTGTAGGTCGTGGCATCTTCATAGCGCGTCGGCTCGTCCTTCAAAACGGCGTCGGAGCGGCTGGCCGCAGCGGTTCGGCCCGCCAGCACACCCACTGCCGCCGCGCCTGCGGCCGCCGCCATGAACCGGCGCCGGGCGCGGAAAACCTCTTCCGGCGTCACATCGTTTTCCGTCAGATCCGTTTTGAATCGCCAGCGCATGAAACTTTTCTCCGCCTGTTTTCGATCACCGGAAAACATGCGGTGACAGTAACGCCGGATGCAAGCCACGCATTTTCACGATTGCGCCAGTTTCCGCGACCCGGATCTCTTTTCCGTGTGCGGACGGCGCAGATGCAGGGCGAAACGCCCCATGCTCATTCGTCGAGCAGGAAGTCGATGCTGATCCGGTCACCCGCCACGGGACGAAACTTCTCATCGGCAAACCGGACATGGTCCGGATGGTCGCGATAGCTGTCTATCACCGCCGGATGACAGAACCGTACCAGCCAGCAGTAACGGTATTTCGCATCCCCGTTCACGGCCACGCCGGTCTCCGCGGAACGCACGCCGGGAATTGCCCCGAGCACACGACGGCCCTCCTCGGCGCGGGCCAGCACCTCGTCCTCGTCGATGCCCTCCACATTGTAGACGATGAGATGCTCCACCTCGCGCCACGGTCGGGCGTGCTCAAGCACCTCCTCCGCCCGCCCCTCCGAACCCCACAGGCGGATGCAGCGCAGGCACTCCGCCTTCATGGCCTCCCGGATGCCGGCGACCAGAGCGGTATAGCCCTTCGCATCCGTGGCCGCATTGCCCCGAATGACCCCAGCGGCGGCATCGGAAAGCGCTGTATAGTAGTTGATCTTGGTGACACCACCAGCGATCAGCCTGCGGAACTGTTCGTCCGAAAGTCCCGTTCCGCCATGGATGACCAGCGGGATGCCGAGGCGCGCGTTGATGTCCTTCAGCCGTTCGAAATCCAGCCGCGGCTCGCCCTTCATGCGGCCATGCACGGTGCCGATGGAGACAGCAAGGAAATCCACGCCGGTCTCGCGTACGAAACGCTCCGCCTCCTCCGGGGTGGTGTAGGCGATCTCCCCGGGATGGCGCTCAGCGTCCTCACCCTCCACGCCGGGAACGTAGCCGAGCTCGCCTTCCACAGGCACGCCGCAGCCATGGGCCATTTCCGCCACCTCGCGGGTGATGCGCACGTTCTCCTCGAAGGGATGATGCGAGGCGTCGACCATGACGCCATTGCAGCCGTAGCGGATGCCCTGTACGGCCTTTTCAAGGGAATGCCCATGGTCCAGATGGATGGCCACCGGAACGGAGGCCCGCCGCGCCGCGCGCACCGTCGCCGCCATGGCCAGCTCGAAGTCGAAGTATTCGAAGTGGGATTCCGCCAGGCTGAGGATCACCGGTGCACGGGCCTCCTCCGCGGCCGCCATGATGGCCTCCAGAAAGTCCAGCGACACCAGGTCGAAGGCTCCCACGGCGTAGCCGTTGGCATGGGCATGCTCCAGCATGTCCTTCATGTTCACAAGCGGCATGATGCTATCTCTCCCTTTCCGTTCACGGTTCTGCCCGCCGTTTCCGCAGGGATGGCTTTCGACGCATTCCGGCGTATAATGGGCGCATGGCTCTGAAGATCGGAATTGCCAGGCGTCTTCGGGACGTGCCCGTTCTTGCAGCACGCCCCGACAGAATTGATGCGCGCATCTACAATCTCTGGCGCCGTCTGCGCCTGCGGACGGGGCCGCACGCGGAATTCCCCCTGCCGGGGATGCCGGGCATGCACCTCATACTCGAGGATCCTGCCTGGTGCATCATCGATGAAACACGACATGGCGTCCCCGTCCTTGCATGGACGGACTTTTCCGCCCTGAAGTGTCGGGCCTCCCTGCACGAGGACATCTCCTGCACCCTCAATTACTATCACTACATGGCCACTCATCTGCGCGCCCCGGCGATGAAATGTCTGTCCTCCGCTCTGGCCGACCGTCTGTCCCGGCATTCGTGACAACGCCTCACCGGGTCAGAGATGCGAACAGGGTGGGCAGTTTTTCCGGCAAGCGCTTGATGTTGTCGATGACCGTATAGTTCGTGGCACCGAAGATGCGCGAAACATACATGTCGGCATGGGGGTCGAGCGTGAGGCAATAGCTCTGTATGCCGTTGCGCCGCAACTCCTCCACCGCCTTGCGCGTATCCATCCGGAGATATTGCGGATCGCGCTCGTCGATGTCGGCCGGTTCGCCGTCGGTGATCACGAGCAGCAGCTTGTGCTTTTCGCCCCGCTGCAGCAGCTTTGCACCGGCATGGCGCATGGCGGCCCCCATGCGCGTGGACAGTCCGCCCTGCATGCCGGCCAGACGGCTCTTCACCTCGTCGTCGAAATGCTGATCGAAATCCTTGAAGCGCCAGTAGCGTACGTCATGCCGGCCATCCGAACTGAACCCGTGGATGGCGAAGGGATCGCCGATGCCCTCGATGGCGAAACTGAGCAGCGCGCAGGCCTCGCGCGTCAGTTCCAGAACCGTCTTGTCGGAATCGCGCACCTTGTCATTGGTGGATTCGGAGAGGTCCAGCAGGATGAGCGCCGCCAGGTCACGCCGGTTGAACTGGTAGCGCATGGTGATGCGCGGATCCGGGTTGAGACCTATGCGCAGCATGACCATGGCATCCACCGCGGCATTGATGTCGAGCACGTCGCCATCCTCCAGCTTGCGCACGCGGGTCAGCCCCTGGGGACGCAGCTTGTCGATGATCTGGCGCAATCTGTGGACGATACCGCGATGTTCGGCCAGAATCCCGTCGATGACATCAGGCTGCAGACGCTTCGGACGGTGTTCATAGACGCTCACCCACGAGGGGCGGTGCAACTGCACCTGATAGTCCCATTCATGATAGTGGAACGGGCCGATGATCGGTTCCTTGCCCTCCATCTCGTTGTAGGAGACGCCCTCGTCCTCATAGGGAAACAGTTCGGAACCGAGCACCCAGATCTCCTGTGCATCGTCCCCGGCCGTTTCGACGTCCACCTCATTGACGAACTCCATCAGCGAAACGTACTTGCGCACCTGCTCCTTGTGCGGCAGATAGGCCGTGGTGTCATACCAGTCCTCCTCCTCGGACGACCAGATCAGCCGATTGTCGTCGCGATAGGGCACCCGCAGCCTCTCCAGGATGCGCAGGGAGGGCATATCGCGCCGGCCGCTCAGCAGATTGAACAGCTCCAGCCCGATATCACGCGAAAAGGTCGTGTCCAGATCCCGCTGCGGGATCTGTTCATGGAAACGCGCGATGATGGCATCGGCTTCCGGATCGCCAGTGCGCGCCTGCGGATCCAGCAGATGCCGCACCATGGCCTCGATGAGCGCCATGCCGCGGTGCTCGTGCTTGTGGCCATCATTCGGATCGGGCATGAGCCGGCGCCATACCGTCTTCATGCCGGGGAATTCCGTCCCGGCGCAGTATTCCACCCGCGCATCCTCCGCCAGTCCGATGAAGAAGCGTTGCGCCGGACTCAGCATGTCGGCGTCACCCTGTGGAGCGTCCGTATATACCACATGCGCCGCCATGTGCGCCGCCATGGCGCGATACAGTTCGAGCCCCGAGACATCTCCGAAATCGTCCACCGCATCGGGCAGATGCAGGGCCCGCCCTTCGATATAGGGGCGGAACCCCTCCAGATCGGCGCTGGCCGGACGCAGGAAGAAGTCCCGCCCCCAGAAGGCCCGCAGGTAGAAGTTGATCTTGCGCTGCACGTCGATGAACAGCGTCCCCTTGCGCTCCTGCTGCAGAACGGCACGGGAATCTTCCGTTTTCAAGCCGAAATAGTCCGCCTGCCTGGCAAAATCGCGGCGATAGGCCTCGGCCCCGAAATCGATCCACTTGCGCAGGCCAGAGAGCGTCAGCTTGGTCAGCAGTTCGTCAAGCACCTCCAGCATGGGCCTCAGGCCACGCGGGGCCTTGGCCGCCATGCGGTGCAGCAGCTGCAGATAGGCGCGCAGCAAGGTGGCGTCGCCCAGTCTCCGGGCGGCCAGCGGCATGGTGTCCACCATCAGCGTCAGGACCGAGCCGGAGGTCATGGATGCCAGTTTCAGGATGCTGGTCGCCACATCCCGGATGACATCCTCGCCCACTTCACGCACCACTTCCGGCATTTCGTCGAGCCACGAGACGACCAGTTGCGGATCCTTCTTCAAGCGGGCGAAGGCGCGCGCACCATCCAGGTAATCCGACATCCCGCGTGGCGACATGTAGCGCGCGGCCTCATGCACCAGGGTGTCCAGATGATCCTCCAGCTCCGGAGCCGCTGCCACCAGCTCCTCGCGGTATTCATCCACATCGACGCTCATGGTTCACTCCCGCCGTTGTTCGCCCGAACCGGCAGGTCGCCCGGACAGAGGGCGGCCTGCTTCTCACTCGCCGAAGAAGGTCTGCACAGCGGCCTGCAGAGTGTCGCGCATATCCGGATCGTCCGTGAGCGGCTCAACCAGTGCCATCTGGCAAGCGGCGGCCGGGCTGATGCCCTTTGCGATCAGCTGGCCGGCATAGATGAGCAGACGGGTGGACATGCCCTCATCGAGACCGTGTCCCTTCAGGTTGCGCGAGCGTTCGGCGATCTGCACCAGCTTTGCCGCCACGTCGGCGTCGACGCCGGCCTCATGCGCGACGATCTCGGTCTCCACCTCATGGGAAGGATAGTCGAAGCTCATCGCACCGAAGCGCTGCTTCGTGGACTGCTTCAGGTCCTTCATGAGGCTCTGGTAGCCGGGGTTGTAGGAGATGACCAGCTGGAAGTCCGGATGCGCCTTCACCAGCTCGCCCTTCTTCTCCAGCGGCAGCTCGCGACGATGATCGGTCAGCGGATGGATGACCACCGTGGTATCCTGACGGGCTTCCACGACCTCGTCCAGATAGCAGATGGCGCCGATGCGTGCGGCCACCGTCAGCGGCCCGTCCTGCCAGCGGGTGCCGTTCACGTCCAGCAGGAAGCGACCCACCAGATCGGCTGCCGTCATATCCTCGTTGCAGGCCACGGTGATCAGGGGGCGCTTCAGCTTCCAGGCCATGTATTCCACGAAGCGCGACTTGCCGCAGCCCGTCGGCCCCTTCAGCATCACGGGCATCCGGACGTCATAGGCCGCCATGTAGCGCTCCACTTCGTCCCCCACCGGATGGTAGTAGGGCTCCTCGGAGATGACGAAGTCCTCCTTGTTGAATTCCTGCACGCTGCTTTCGCTCATGGTCTTCCGCTCCTCAGATTCTGCTTCGTGTTCGCGCATGTCACGGAATGTCCTCGTGCCGCAGACCTCCACCTTTCCGGCCCGGCAGGTGCCTGTCCGGCATCTTCACGACGGTAAAGCTTCCGCCGCCATATGCGGGCGCACAAAAGGGGCCGCCGTCACCCGGCGGCCCCCTTCGCAAAGGTCGTCATGACAACAACCGCCGTGGCGTCATCAGAAGCCGGGTTTGACACGCTCGGCGCACATGACCATCTCGGGCGGATCACCACGATAGACAACCAGTGCCGTGCCCTGCGTCTGACGGATATTGTCAAGTCCCACCAGCTTGATGTGATGGCCGGGATTGGCCTTCCGGCACTCTTCCAGTTCCGCCAGGATGGCATCCACATCCGTCTCGCCGAACATCGGCAGCTTCCACATGTACCAGTAGTGCAGGGAAGCGTTTTCCGGCTCGGTGTGTTCGATCATCGGCTGCCAGCCCTTCTGGACGATGTACTCCACCTCCTTGCGGATTTCCTCGTCCGTCAACGGCGGCAGATAGGAAAGGGTGCCGAACTTGCGGCTCTTGTTGTCAGAAAGCCGCGAGGGATAATCCATGACTTCGGACATGTCGTCCTCCTTCGATCAGTATGATATGTTCGCGTTCCTCGGTCCGTGCGGAGCGCAGAGCAGCGCCTCAGCGATGCGCCACGTCCAGCTTGTCCACGGTATCGAACTCGAACTTGATTTCCTTCCACGTCTCCATCGCCATCTTGAGCTCCGGAGAGTGCTTCGCGGCCTTGGTAAGGATGTCCTTGCCTTCCTTCTCCAGCTCGCGACCCTCGTTGCGCGCCTGCACACAGGCCTCCAGCGCCACGCGGTTTGCCGCCGCGCCAGCGGCGTTGCCCCACGGATGGCCCAGCGTGCCGCCGCCGAACTGCAGCACCGAGTCATCGCCGAAGATGGAGACCAACGCCGGCATGTGCCAGACGTGAATGCCGCCCGAGGCCACCGGGAAGACGCCCGGCATCTGACCCCAGTCCTGATCGAAGAAGATACCGCGGGCGCGGTCTTCCTTCACGTACCGGTCACGCAGGAGGTCGATCCAGCCAAGGGTCGCCTGGCGATCACCCTCGAGCTTGCCCACCACGGTGCCGGAATGCAGGTGATCGCCGCCAAGAAGGCGCAGCAGCTTGGCCAGCACGCGGAAGTTGATGCCGTGCTTGGGATGACGGTCGATCACCGCATGCATGGCGCGGTGCACGTGCAGCAGCATGCCGTTGTCGCGGCACCAGCGGGACAGCGAGTTGTGTGCCGCCCAGCCCAGGGTGAGGTAGTCGGACATGATGATGCGCGAACCGATCTCCTTGGCGAACTCGGCGCGCTTGAACATCTCCTCCACCGTCGGGGCGGTGACGTTCAGGTAGTGACCCTTGCGCTCGCCGGTCTCGGCCTCGGCCTTGTTGATGGCCTCCTGAGCGAACAGGAAGCGATCACGCCAGCGCATGAACGGCTGGGAGTTGACGTTCTCGTCGTCCTTGGTGAAGTCCAGGCCGCCGCGCAGAGCCTCGTAGATGGCGCGGCCGTAGTTCTTGGCCGACAGGCCCAGCTTCGGCTTGATGGTGCAGCCCAGCAGCGGACGGCCGTACTTGTCCAGCTTGTCACGCTCCACATGGATGCCGTTGGGCGGACCGAAGCAGGTGGTCACGAACCACAGCGGGAAGCGCACGTCCTCCAGGCGCAGGTTGCGCACGGCCTTGAAGCCGAACACGTTGCCCACCAGCGAGGTGAACAGGTTCACCACCGAGCCTTCCTCGAACAGGCCCATGGGGTAGGCGATGAAGGCATAGAAAGCCTCGTCGTCGCCCGGCACATCCTCTACCGCGTAGGCGCGCCCCTTGTAATAGTCCAGATCCGTCAGCAGGTCCGTCCACACCGTCGTCCAGGTGCCGGTGGAGGACTCGGCACACACAGCAGCAGCCGCTTCCTCGCGCGGCACGCCGGGCTGCGGCACCACCTTGAAGCAGGCCAGCACGTCGCTGTCTTTCGGCGTGTAGTCGGGATCCCAGTAGGTTTCCCGGTACTCCTTCACGCCAGCTTCATACTTCTTTGCCATGACGTGGCTCCCTCGTCGTTTGCATTTCCCGTCCCCCTCGTCAGCGAAGGGATCATCCGGCAGAGCTGTCGATCCGCACCCGCCGCATGCAGGTCGTCGACCGTTCCCGCCGTCTCCTGTATCTAGAGCACATTTTCTGCTATAGGAAAAATCGATTATTTCGATACCGTACATAGAGGAATATCTATGACCATGCGCAGCCGGCTGGCCCGTCACATCACGCTGCGACAGCTGGAGATCTTCATGGCCGTGGCACGCCATGGCGGCTATACCGCTGCCGCGGACGCCCTGCATCTGACGCAGCCGACCGTCTCCATGCAGGTGAAGAAACTGGTGGATGCCATGGGGGCGGAACTGTTCGAACAGAGCGGGCGCTCCCTCGGCCTCACGCCGGAGGGGGAAAGGCTGCTGGAAACCGCCGGCGACATCTTCGACCGCCTCCATCGGCTGGAGGAGGAATGCCGGAGCCTGTCCGGGGAAGTGCGGGGCAATCTGCGGATCGCGGCGGTGACTTCCGCCAAGTACTTTCTGCCACGACTGCTTGGAGAATTCCTCAAGGAGCATCCGAACGTGGAGCCCCATCTGTCAGTCACCAACCGGGCCAGGGTTATCCGGCTTCTGACCACCGGAGAGGAGGATCTCATCGTCATGGGCCGTGTGCCGGCCGGGCTGGAGGTCGAGGCTCATCCCTTTCTGGAGAACGAGCTGGTCGTGGTGGCGCCGCCCGATCACGAATTCCGGCAGCTGAAGAACATCTCCCTGACACGGCTGGCGCAGGCCCGTTTTCTGGTGCGCGAACCGGGTTCGGGAACGCGGCTGGCGGTGGACAATCTTTTTGCCGAGCATGGACTGAACGTGCGCCCGACCATGGAGCTCGGGTCCTCGGAGGCCATCAAGCAGGCGGTACTTGCGGGACTGGGCATTTCGGTCCTGCCGCTGCACAACATCGCACGGGAACTGAAGAGCGGCGAGGTCACGGTGCTGAACGTGGAGCACTTCCCGCTGCGGCGCAAATGGTTTGCGGTGCATCTGAAGGGCAAGCGGCTGTCCATGGTCGCACAGGCCTTCCTCGACTTTCTGCGCACCGAAGGTGTCAGGCTGCTGTCGACCTGACCTTCTGCCACAGAAGATCGCGCATCTTTTCCACATCCTCTTCCGAGGCGAAAGCCGACTTCGGCAGCCAGTGGGTGACGTTGTGGTCCTGCGCCAGAACGAAACCGAAGGGACTTTCCCAGGCGTCGCGCACCATCTCCCATCCGAAGGTCCCGCTTTCGCCGGTGTCCGTGGAAACCGTCAGCCCGTCCTCGCCGATCTCCCAGGCGATGCGCCGGCCGGCAGAGGGCATCTCCGCAAATCGGCGACGCACGATGGCGCGGGTGAGCGGCCAGTCGAAGACCCAGTGCAGAAGGTTGACCGCCAGCACCGCCAGGAACGTGAAATGCATCCCCCGGGTGACGGCCAGCCACAGGGAAACCGGCAGGGCGGCAAGAAAGGCGATGCCGAGATATTTCGTGCGGGCCGTCTGCCGCTTCCGCCACCACATGGCATGACTGGCGGCAATGTAGGCATCTTCGTCGAAGACATGGGAGATCCTGATCATGTGACTTTCTTGAGGCATCATTCTCAAGTTGTCCACTTTTTTATTGCCACTTCTTCTTGAATTTCCCGCATGAAATGCGGCATTCTTTCCTGTGCCGAAAGGCGCAATGCAACTGGATGCATAATCAGGGGGCACAGACATGCTCAAGGAATTCAAGGAATTCATCATGAAGGGCAACGTCGTCGATCTCGCCGTGGCGGTGATCATCGGCGGCGCGTTCAATCTCATCGTCAAGTCGCTGGTGGATGACATCATCATGCCGATTGTCGGTGCGGTCACCGGCGGGGTGGACTTTTCCAATCTGTTCATCCCGCTGTCCGACTCCGTGACCGCGACGACGCTGGCGGAAGCGAAGAAGCAGGGCGCGGTCCTGGCCTACGGCAACTTCATCACTGTGACCGTGAACTTTCTCATTGTCGCCTTCGTCATCTTCCTGATGGTCAAGGCGCTGAACAGCCTGCGGCGCAAGGAGGAGGAGAAGCCAGCCGAACCGCCCGCACCGCCGCGTCAGGAGGTTCTGCTGGAGGAGATCCGCGATCTGCTTGCCCAGCAGAAGAAGTAGGAGCGGCAGGCACAAGACCGTACGGGCAATGCACCTTGCGCGTCCGCGCCATCTGTCGCGAACTGACTGACGACAAAAAATGCCGCCGGCTGGAACCGGCGGCATTTCCCTGTCGCCGCAGCACGAGGCGCGGCGAAAGAAGGTTCGCCCGCGGAAAGGGGCGCATCGCTGCGCAGCTCTCCGCAGGCGGAAGGGACATCCTCAGGAGATGTTGTCCTTCACGTTGTTGAACAGGGCGCCGATGGCGTTGCCCAGCGGCTTGGCGCTGACGATCAGCACCATGGCGATGGCAGCGGCGATCAGACCGTACTCGATGGCGGTCACACCGGACTCGTCCTTCACAAAGCGGGCGATCTTCTTCATGTTTCTGTCTCCTTGGATTACTCACGTTTTCAGCACTTGGCTCGGGCGCCGGTCCTCGTTGCGAATGTCCAGCCCGACCACCCTGGAACCATGGCCAACGTATCGGGACCGAATTAATATCAAGTAAACTCGATAACGAGCATGCGAAATCTCTTTCCCAGACGGAACCTCTAGTTAATCTCTTATTAATTCATAATATAAAATTCTATCATCGTAGTATTCATTAATTCCCCAACCTTCACATTCCCAGACCTCACACCCGCCAAGCCATGCTCATGGCATCCCGGTGGTAGAATCACAACCGACATTCCACTTCCTGCATGCCTGTCACAGCGGAGTGCCATGAAGTCTTCATGTTTCCGCCGCATGTCGTTCCCGGCGGGATACACGCCGCCCACAACTCCTTATAGTTGCCCAAGCCACTATCATCGGGGGCCGTACAGCCAAGCGGCTTCGGAAACTCCGCCACGGATGCGCTCCTAGACGACTGGATACGGCAGTTCTGGTAACCAAGCATTCACCATATGCTGGCATATTGGCACCGAAATGACGGAAAAGTGGCCATGACTTGCGGGTCTGATGGCCGATGCAGCCATACATGTTTTCCAGAAAGAGGATGCGAGCATGCGAGCAATCAACCGGCAGGAGCGCAAGAGGACGGCAGCCTGCGGCATCGCCGCCGGGCTTCTTATGCTGGCGGGCATCGCCACGGCGCAGGCGGCGGAAATCCGAGTAGCGCCGGACGGAAACACTCTCCTGACCCTGGCTAAGGCACCGGCCACGGTGATCATTGGCAATCCGGTCTACGCGGATGCCACGATCCTTGATGACAAGGTGCTGATTCAGGGGCGCAACCTCGGTCGGACGAACATCCGGATCCTCGATGACGAGGGCAAGATGCTGGCCAACCTTGATGTCACGGTGGACCGCCCCGCCGACGAGGAGGTGCGCGTGTACAAGAAAGGTGCCCGCTATACCTATCTCTGCGTGCCGGAATGCAGCCGCGTTCTCACCGCCGGAGACAGTGACAGCCGCAATGTCGCCAAGCAGCTCCTGACCACCATAGAGACGGCGCGCAAGGCGGCCGGGAACTGATGCCGCTCCCTTTGCGGGAGAACCGTCCGAAGCCGTGCCCCATGAGCGGCGGGCCGGGCCAGCCGGTTCGCGTTCTTTCTCCCGTCGCGTTTTTCCGGAAATTTTACGAAGCTTTTTTGCAAAGTCTCAAGCCTTTGCAACTAGAGTGGGCACTGTGGCGCGAGGACACACCCGCCCGGATGCGTGATCACGGGCGGGGTTCCCCGCTTGTTGCGGGCGGCATGGCCGGCACGGAGCGGATCCGGTGTTGGCGCCCGCGCCATGGCGGATGCAGGGAGTGAGCGATGCGTATCAGAATTCCCCTTGCCGGACGGATCATCCGGAAAAACGAGGACGGCACCACGGCCGTGGAGTTCGCCATCCTGGCGTTCCCGCTGTTCCTGCTGATTCTCGGCATCCTGGACGTCAGCCTGCTGCTGCTCGGCAACTATCAGCTGGACAATGCCGTCGCCGACGTGGCCCGCCAGATCCGCACCGGGCAGGTGCAGAGCGCAGGCGTGACGCTCGACCAGTTCAAGACCCGCATCTGCGACCGCCTCATCGTCTTCAAGGGAACCTGCACCGAGCGTCTGTTCGTGGAGGTGAAAACCTTCCCCGACTACGCGAGCATCCAGTTCGCCGATCCGGTCAAGGAGGAGACCGTCACGGTGACCAATCCGGACGGCAGCACGACGACGGAAACCCGCGAGGTTTTCGATGAAAGCGTCGAGGGTGACTTCACCACCGGCGTCGGCACCGCCGGTTCCATCGTCGGCATCCGGGTATTCTATCTCTGGGAAATGCTGGTGCCCTTCGTCGCGGATCTGCTGAAACAGGACACGGTGAACGACGGCTTGGTGCTGCTCTCCACCGCCGCGGCCTTCCGCAACGAACCCTACAAGTGAGGCGGCAGACAGGGAAACGCGTCATGAGCGGAAACGGAAACATGGGAACGGGAATCTTCATGCAGCGCCTGCGGCGGCGCTGGAACATTCTCTGCCGCCGCCTGATCCGGGACACCCGCGGGCTGGCAGCCATGGAGGCGGCACTCACGCTGCCCGTGCTGCTGCTTATGATGGTGGCCGCCGCCGACCTTACGCAGGTCTTTTCGGCAAACCGCAAGACCATGCTTGCGGCCAGCACCATCGGCGACCTGATCAGCCAGAAGGATGATGGGGAAATCACCGAGGCAGAGCTGAGCGGCATCTACAACATCGCGAAGCCGATCCTGATGCCCTGGACGGACGATCAGTTCGGCATCACGGTCGCCGCCTACTCGCTCGATGCCGCGGGAAATCCCGAACAGAAGTGGAGCTTCTCGGAAGGCTCCATCACCTGCAATCTGCCCGCCGATATCGAGGACAAGGTCAAGACCGTCCTCTCGCCGGGCCTCGACATCATCGTCACCGTCAGCTGCATGAACATCCCGGCCTACAGCACGCTGGTCTTCAGCCGGGAGGCCATGCAACTGTCCAATTTCGTCTTCCTGCGCCCGAGAGAGACCGACACGATCACCTGTTCGGACTGTTCGTGAGCGGTCTCGGGAAACCTTGCCAACCAGGCGGACGGGCAGGACGTCCGCTGCAAGTGGAAAATCCCCCCTTCCGGGAGGATTTTCCCTTTTCCGCATGATCTCACGCAGACGTCTCGTCCCGTCCGCGCGCAAAATCGATGCGCACCGCCAGCCCCCCCAGTCCGGAGGGGCCGAACTTCAGACTATATCCGTAGGATTCGACGATATCGCGGACAATGGCCAGTCCGAGCCCCGTGCCTTGCACGTTCTCGTCCAGGCGTCCTCCACGCACGAGCATGGTTTCATAATCGCTTTCGGCCACGCCGGGACCGTCGTCCTCCACCAGCAGACGCACGTCTGCACCGTCCTCGGCCCGCAGGCTCACACGAATCCGACTACGGGCCCACTTGCTGGCGTTCTCCAGTATGTTCCCGGCCAACTCCATGAAGTCTCCCTTCTCCATGGGCACGGGCACATGTTCGGGCACATCCAGCTCCCAGGAGAGATCGCCGTTCTCGCGCATGGGCGCAAGAGCCTTCACGATGGCGCGTACGGCCTGCGCACCGTCTGACAGCGGGGCCGTGCCCGGGCGGCTGCCATGAATCTTCACACGGGCCAGTTCACGTTCGACATGCCGACTGAGAACGCGCACCTGTCGGGCGATTTCTTCCGCCTCCTCCTTCAGTCCCCGCTCCTTCAGTCCGCGGGCCCTTGCGGAGAGGATCGCCAGCGGCGTCTTCATGCCGTGGGCCAGATCGGCGGCACGGGCCCGAGCCCCTTCCATGGCCTTGCGCTGGGCAGCCAGCAGGGCATTGAGCTCCTCCGTCAGGGGCGCCAGCTCTTCCAGTCCCGGATTGTCCAGCCCCTCCTGCTGACCGGCGCGGATACGGGCGATCTGGCGACGAATGGCAGCCAGTGGCTGCAATCCCCAGGACACCTGCACCAGCAGGGCGGCGATCAGAATCACGGCAAGCATGGCAATCCCGACATAGAGCTGATGGCCGAAGGCACGCACCGCGGAGGAAATGTCTCCATGATCCAAGGCAATGGTGAAGATGTAGCGGTGCTCTCCGCCCTTGCCGTCGAGCCAGACACCACGCACGAGGGCATAGAGTTCCTCGCCGCGGGGCCCTTTCAGCGTATATTCATGCACGCCGCTGCGGGTGAGCATGCGGGAGCTGATCTTCAGCACCGAATCCCACAGCGAGCGGGAACGCGCAATGGCGCGATCACCTTCATTGATCTGCCAGTAGAGACCGCTGAGGGGTTTGGCGAAACGCGGATCGCTGAGGGGGCGCGAAACCTTCACTCTTCCGCCAGGTTCCACCTCCACCTGGGCGATGAGCTGATTGAGGTGATTTTCCAGCTCCCGGTGCACGCGGCGCTCCACGTCCTGCTCGAATTCCCGGGAGAGCTGCCATGCAAACAGCGCGAGTGCTGGCAGAATGACCAGGACGGACAGCAGGATGAGACGCAGACGAAGGGATTTCGGCATGGCGGGCAGGATCATGCATCCTCTTCCGGGCTGGTCAGCATGTACCCGTGACCACGGCGGGTCTCGATGAGACCGGGACCGATCTTGCGGCGCAGGCGGCCGATCAGCACATCCAGCGTATTGGAGGTGCGCTCCGAATCGGCTTCGTAGATATGTTCCATCAACTCGGTACGCGGAACGGCGCGCCCCGGATTGTGAGCCAGATAGTTGAGAAGGCGAAATTCCATGGGCGTCAGCGACAGGGGACGGCCGTCAAGCGTGGCCCGCGCGGCACGGGTGTCCAGGACCAGCGGCCCGAAGGTGACGATCGTTGAAGAGAGCCCCCGTGAACGGCGGATGATGGCGCGCAGCCGCGCCAGAACCTCCTCCATCTCGAAGGGCTTGACCACGTAGTCGTCTCCGCCGGCATCGATGCCTTCCACCCGCTCCTGCCAGCTCCCGCGCGCAGTGAGCACCAGCACGGGGAAGGCGCGTCCCTCGCGTCGCCAGTTGCGCAGAACCGTCAGGCCATCCATTTTCGGCAATCCGAGGTCGAGGATGACGGCATCGTAATCCTCCGTGAATCCGAGAAAGTCCGCTTCCTCGCCATCGAGGGCGTAATCCACCACGTATCCGGCCTGTGTGAGGCTGTGCCCGATATCCCGGGCGATGGCCTCCTCATCTTCAGCGATCAGTACGCGCATTCTTCCATATCCCCCGTCCGTCCTCGGCATGCAAGGCGGCCTTCAGCCGCGATCACCTGCGGGATGTCCAGTTCCCCTTCCTTCGCGGGCCTGCCGGCACGGTCACCGTGCGCACGCGATCCCGCCTGTCGAGAATGCGGATTTCATAGTATGCGGTGCCGCCCCGTCGCTTCAGGCGCACCTTCAGCACGGTTCCCGGATAGCGTCGACGCACCTTGGCCAGTATGGCATCCAGCGGCAGCAGTGTCCCGGAAGCCCTGCCTGCGCGGGCCTGTTCCTGGTCGTCATCATCGTTGTAACCGTCTCCGTCATCCATGCCATGACCGGAAGTCCCTTCATCACCTCCATCACCGCCATCGGAATCGCCACTGTCGGAATCCCCCCCATCGCCGCCGTCGGAATCTCCGCCATCCGAATCGCCGCCATCCCCCCCATCGCCGCCATCATCATCGGCCCATGCCGGCGTGACATGCAGGAGCGTCTGCGCGGAGGCGATGGTAAGCAGCAACATCAGGAAGAGTCTTCTCAGGATCTTGCCCATGGGCGTTACCGATATATTCGGGCGGAAAGAATAAAGGGGCGCAATTCGTGACCCATTCTAGGAATCTCATACATGACTTTTTCCTGACAGACCAAGTCAGAAGCATGTCAGCACGGAGCGATTAGGGTGCGGACATCGAGCACGGAAATCCCGTCGCTCGATGCGGCGACCGGCAACGGCCGCCGGAAAACGGTCTCACCAGATCACACATGAAAAGAGCCGAACCCGGAAAGAACGAAAGTCCGAAGGAGAAAGAAGACATGCTGAAGAAGATGATCGCCCCCTCCCTGATCGCCATGCTTGGTGCCGCCGGCGTCCTCATGGCCTCCCAGAGCGCCGCCGTGGCTTCGCCCGACAACAAGAGCTACAATTTCACCTCCACAAAATCTTCCTCCAACGGCGGTGGACAGATGTCCGGCAGCTACGGTTCCATGGACGACCATGACGGCTACGACGATGATCGCGATGATGATCATGATGGCGGTTATGGAGATTCCGACGGCCACGATGGCGGCGACCATGACGGAGGCGATTCCGATGGTGGCGACTCCGACGGCGGCGACCATGACTGATCCTGCTGCATGCTCTTCCCGCATGCCCGGGTGATGTCGCCCATCACCCGAACCGTGGCGGCCGCATCACGCCCGCTCAGCCCCACCCCCAGCCCCGGGGCGCGTGCGGTCTCCACTTCCGGACGTCCGGTCCGGTGCCGAACGGCCGCATGCCCGCATGGCATGCGGCCGTTCACCCTTTCCGGAACCGCCGGCATGCCTGCACCTTACACCTTCACCGGCAGGCTGCCGCAGTAGCGGGCATGCATGAAGAGCAGGTTTTCCAGCATGCGCCGGTCTTCAGGACTGCGTCCGGTGCCGGAGGCCCGCAATTCCGCGACCACTAGAGCGAGCAGCTCCTCGAAACGCGCCCTGGTCTCGGGGTCCCGGGTGCATCCCGAAACATCGAGTGGTGGATGGGTGGAAACCGTGATGCCGTCCACCGTCACCGCGTGACAGAAAATCATGTCGCCGGCGCGGAGCGCCTCCGGCACCTCGCGGGCCGGCATCCTCAGCATGACGCCCGGGTCGAGCATGTCCTCCAGCACCATCACGCCGTTATCGTGCCCTTCGACTCTCAGAAACCGGAAAAGCGCCCCGGTGGCAGCATGCACGAAGCGTACTGCCAGCATGTCGGTGTCGGGCCCTTCCGTCTGCAGCCACTCCAGTGCCAGCGGCCCGGACGGCAGATCACAGGCGCATGCCTCCGGGAGCTTCCGCAGGTCAGCCGGAGGGTTCCAGCCAAATACGGCCCAAGGCAGGAAAAGTTCCTCATGCCGGATCGTGCCGTCCGCCGAACGCCCCGGAAAACAGTGACGGGCAAGATGGAAGAAGTTTCTTCCACATCTTTCGCGCGCGCAAGCCTCCAGGGCATCAAGTACCCTGTCCGCCACCGCCCGCAGCGTCTGGTATCTTTCGGAAAAATCGTTGTTCATGTCCTGTGACATTGGAAATTCACGGCTCTGCGCAGTTTGACGTTTGCGCAGGACGGAGCAAGGAGCGTGCCTGCTTCCGACATGAGAGGACTATTCCGATCAATATGGTATACGCCGACCTCCGACAGGTTCTGCATGCCGAATGCCATTCCGATTTGCAGCATTGATATCAAAATTTGAATATATTTCAAATGCAATTTTTGATCAAATACCTTGAGATTTTCAATATTATGGCAATTTGGAATCTCTATAAACTGTACATTATTTACAGTATACGTATTATTATTGTCCATGTGACGGGACTCTCGCGCCGGATGCCGCGAACCGGCATTCGGATGGAAAAGCATATGAAATCACGTCAGGCACCGGCAGGAAAACGGTTTCGCCGGCTGCGGCAGACCGGCTTCTTCCGTTTCGTGATGAAACAGGTTGCAGCGAGGCCCTTCAGCGTTTCGCAAGGCCGGGAGGGCGGGGCCTGGGGAGAGGAGGCACCGGCATGCGACGACGCATGTCGGCAATACGGGGCACGATCTTCAGTCCCACCTTCAGCCGGGCGCTTACCTCCGCCGCACCGGCAGAAAGGGAAAAGGCGGGGGGCAGTCCTCCAACCGCCAGAAGGATCAGCAGAAACGGAATGGTGGCGATGGCGCGGTGGCGCGCGCATTGCTGGCGGGGCATGACATTACCTGCGCGGGTCGTTCGGGGAACAACATGCCGGGCAGGGACCTTCAGGCATCATGCCAGTTTGCATTCTTCCGGCGCAGGAAGGAGGGAACATCCGTTTCCGCCCTTTCCCGTAGCAGCCATTCTGATGGACGTGTCCGAGAAAACCCCTAACAGCATAGCGAAAAATCGAGTCAATTGCGGGAAGGGACGATTCAGCGTCCCGCCACGTCCTCGGCAATGCCACAATCGAGGAACAGCCCCAGCATCGAAGCGCGCCCGACTGCCTGCGCATTGGTCTGAACGCCCAGTTTCCTGCGCACCATCTTCATGTGGTGATTCACCGTCCGCTCAGCAATGCCGAGAATGACCGACGTCTCCCAGTAGCTCTTGCCCTGAGCGCACCAGTAGAGACATTCCGTCTCACGCCGCGAGAGCGGCTCAGAGGTCCGGCGCTGCGCCTCGCCAATGGCGGTCATGACATTCTCGAAATAGTGTACGGCGAAGAAATGCAAGGCCGCCACATCCACGGCCGGGCTCCCGCCCTCGTCATCCTGCCCGTCGGCAAAGGCCAGCAGCACGGCGAACTGCCCCGCCGGCCCATGCAGCGGAATCAGCAGCCCATGCGGCCCGAGGCCGAGGTCGGACAGCAGCGCACGGGCCTCGTCCAGCCCTGACATGTCGCGTGGCAGGACGCGCTCGCGACCAAGGCGCAGGAGCTCCTGCAGCATCCATGGATGCCTGTGCCTGAGATCCTCCTCCCACGTTTCATCGCGGGTATGCACGAACAGCAGCGCGTTTTCCGTAGGCCGGGTTCCGTCCGGGTGCAGATAGAGGATGTCTTTCAGGCCGAACCGGTCCCGGGCGGCAATCAGGACTTTCTTCTTGTCGCTTTTCTGTTGCAGGCGAGCACACAGGTGCACGAGGTTGGATATTATATCCAACTGTTTCATCTCCCTACCACCCATGCCCCCGGTGGATCCAGCGATTCTCATTATAGTACTGAATGAAGAATTACATATCTAGATGAAATACCATAGCAGAAATGGAGAAACATCATTATCCATGAGAAAAATCAAATCTATACAACTCGCATACTACAATAGATTGATATTTGAGGCATAATATGAATTCTTTTCATGGTCTTGATTAAGTTGCTTCAATCTGTGATTGTTTTCATTTGTGCAATTCCCTTTTCAATCGAATTTCATGCCGCGTATATCCTTAAACCTTCCTTCATTTTCCCTGCATCATAATTCGTCCGAACGGGCCGGTACTCCGGCCTTTTTCACAATACGGGACACGCAGGGATCGAATCATCCGTCATGTCCACAATGTGCGGCACAGGCAACCGACGCAAGGCGCCCCGCAGGCGGACCCGCCTGCGCTCGGGCAAGACGGCCACCCTTCAGAATCGCTTCATTTCGGACTGTCTGATCTTCGACCGCTCGCCTCTTGGCGTGCGTATTCGGCTGGCCGGACGCATCCGTCTTCCCGAGCACGTGAAGTTCTTCGACGACGAGCTTGGCACGCTGCACGTCGCACGCGTCGTCTGGCAGCGGGGCAACGAGGTCGGCCTCGCCTTTGCGGAGGGCGAGCGGGGCTGCCTGCGATCGGGACCGGCACATGCCGCCCTGGCGGGAAAGTACTATGCGCTGCGCAGATACCAGGCGACTTGAAAGAAACGGCGGGCAGTACGGCGGACGCAGCTTCGGCGAACTGGTGCACGCGCTGGCCGGACGCTCCGGAGCGAGGAGGGATCACCGCATGACCCTCCTTTGCAGCCTGCTTGAGCAGGGCGTCGAGGATGCCCTCGACGAGCGGAAGCGGCTTGCCGCTTTTCAGCGTGTCCTGTTGCGCTCCATCGAGAAGACGTAGTGGATGATTTCGGCGACGGCCGGATAGAATTCCTCGGGGATCATCTGGTCCACCTCCGCCTGGGCATACAGGGCCCGGGCCAGGGTGCGGTTCTCGATCACCGGCACGTCGTTCTCCTGCGCGATTTCGCGGATCTTCAAGGCAATCAGGTTCTGGCCCTTGGCCACCACCACGGGGGCCGGGTCGCGCGCCCGGTCATAGCGAAGCGCCACGGAGTAATGGGTGGGATTGGCGATGACCACGGTGGCTTGCGGCACCGCCGCCATCATGGAGCGCCGCAGCCGGTCACGCGCCAGAGACAGGCGGCGGGCCTTGACGATCGGATCGCCGTCGAGCTCCTTGCGCTCGTCCTTGACCTCCTGACGGGTCATGCGCAGGTTGATCCACCAGTAGCGCCGCGACCAGGCGAAGTCCGCCAGCGCCAGCACCACAGCAGCCAGCACCACGGCGGCCAGCAGCTTCATGGAGAGCGCCAGCAGCACCTCCGGGAGAGTCCGGGGGCTCTGCAGCAGCGTGGCCATGACGTAGCCGGCTTCGGATTTCAGGAGCACGGCAACGATGACGGAAACGGCCGTGAACTTGAAAATGGCCTTCAGGAATTCCACCCACCCCTGGGCTCCGAAGATGCGCTTCAATCCCTTGCGTGGCGAGATGCGCGAGAAGTCGGGGCGTATACGCCGGAACACCACCCGCGGCAGGTTCTGCGAAAAGGAGGCGGCGAGCGCGGCGACGATGAACATGACGAAGATCGGCACCAGGAAACCGAGCGCCAGAAAGGTGACCTGCCGCATCAGATGGAGAGCCACGCCCCCCTCGTCGAGATGCCACTGCCCGGGCTTTTCCAGCAGCATCATCAGGCCGCCGGAGATGGAAAGGCCACCGCTTCCGATCTGGAAGGCGGCGACCAGCAGCATGGCCAGAAAGGAGGCGAGGATCGCGGGTTCCCGCGAGTAGGGAACGTTGCCCTTGCGGATGGCGTCGGAAACCTTTTTCTCGCTGGGTTCCTCGGTCTTGCTGTCCTTGTCGGCCTCTTCCGCCATGGCGTGCAGCTCGGCAGAGAGCCCTTCAGGCCTCCTCGCCGTCCTCTATGACGATTTCGCCGGCGGCAGCCAGTTCCAGCGCCATTGCGGCAATCTCCCGGCGCGCCTCTGCCGCTTCCTCCTCGGGCGGCGGATTGCCGGCGGAGAGCTCCGCCTCCACCATCTTGCGCATGCGACCGCCCAACGCCTCCAGAACCAGGTTCACGAGCTCTTCGGATACCCCGTGCAGAGCCTTGATGGTAAGCTCCGCCGGCACCTTGTCGAACAGCACCAGGCGGTCCTTTTCGGACAACCGCACGATGTCCTCGAAAGAGAAGAGCATCCTGCCGATTTCCTTCGCCTCCTCCGGACGGGTCTGCTTCAGAGCCTCCAGGAACTGTTCCGCCAGCTCCTTGTCCATGCGGTTGACGATGCTGGCGATGCGGGCGCGGGCTTCGGCATTGCGCGCCGCCGAGGTATCCTCGATGAAGGAAACCCGAATGTGCTGCTCGACCACCATGGTGACACCAGGCGAGACGGGGCGCATGTCCAGCATGCGCAGCAGAATCTCGTTGCGCCGCCCTTCCTCCACAGCCTTCATCACACCTGCCCCCAGATCCGGATCGATGCGTGACAGCAGAAAGGCCGCCATCTGCGGGTGTTCCTGCTCCACCAGCGGCTGGAGCACCTCGGGGGACGCGAAGCGATCGTCTTCCCACACCGGAGGGCCATCGTCCTCACCGCTGGTGAGCCTTTCCAGCTCGTCCGGGTCGAGGACCTCCTCGAGAATCCCTTCCGGGCTGCGGTAGTCGCCGACCATGCGCAGACGGCGCACGAAACGGCCGGCGAATTCCTCGATGATGGCGGCAAACTCCTCCGCCGCAACAGGCTCCAGCTCCATGTCCAGGGAACGAATACGGGCGATGTCCTCCTGATCGAGGTACTTCACCAGCTTCTAGAGGGTGGGGCCATCCAGCACGTTGAGGACGGTCACGGCCTTCCATGCGCCGGGAAGCTCGCGCGCTCGCGCAGAGACGTGTCCGGTTTGGCGGGCCATCATCCTCACCCCATCTTTCCGGTCAGCACGATCTGCTTCCAGGCTCCACGATCTCCGTCAGGGAGATGCCGAAACGTTCGCTGTCCTCTTCCAGCAGCACAACCTCGCCGCGCGCCACCAAACGGCCGTTGACCACCACATCCACCGGCTCGCCAACCCTGTGGTCCAGGGGCACCACCGACCCGGGCCCCAGCTTCATGAGGCTGGCGATGGGCATGCGGGCCTGCCCGAGCACAGCCTGCACGGTGACCGGAATGCGCATGACCAGATCGATGCCCGGCCCCTCGCCTTCCGCCACCTGCCGTCCCATCTTTTCCACCGCTTCCTGCTACAGGGAATCGCCCAGCGTGCGTTGCCGTGCGGTCTCTTCCGCGGAGGCCTTTCCTGCCCCATCGCGCATTGCCGCACCGCCAGCCTCTCCGGCCTGTCCCCCGGCAGCATTCTCCGTCCCCGCTTCTTCCCGGTTCGCAATATCGGTTGCGTCACTCATTGCCATTCGCCCCTTTCGCCCCCATCACGGATTCCAGGAATTCCTCCTCGCTGCTGACCGGCCGGCGCAGCTTCAGCACGAAGGCGCCACCGGCCTGCCCGAGATCGCAATGGAAGAGGGTCTCGCCATCGCATTCCAGACGCACAGGCGCATCGGAACGCACGTCCAGTTCGAGAATCTGGCCCGGACGGAACCGGGCAACATCACCCAGCGTGATCTCGCCACCATCCAGCACTGCCCGGCAGATCACCTCCGAGGCCTTCAGCTGACTGTCCAAGGCCCGTGCCCACGGATTTTCCTCCTGATCCGCGACGGCATCGGCGCTTCCTGCATCGGTAGCGCAAAGGCGCATGCTGCTGAACAGTCCGGGCGGCAGCACCACGACCATCGTGCCGCCATCCCCCAATGCCTGCACGGTCAGCCGGGCGGTCAGGACGGGCCGCTCCTCGAGTGTCAGTTCCCTTGCAGCATCCGCGCGCCGGATCTCGTCCATCCGCATCACGAAGTCGACCGACGGCGCAAAGACCTCGGTCATGGTATCGATGACCGTCTCCGCAGCATGTCCGGTCATGAGCTGATCGAACGGCGTCCAGTCGCGGGGCGGCGGCGCGCTGCGCCCCTGCGCTCCGCCACCGAGAAAGGCCTCGATGACCAGATTGATCGCTCCGGCGTCCAGCCCGATGCAGCTCAGGGTGTTCTGGCGCTCGATGGAGCACAGGGCGACGAGCCATTCCGCACCGCTCATGCCGGCCTGCTCCACCGGCATCACGTCCAGCTCCTCCAGCGTCACCTCGAAGGGAACACCGGCGATCTCGAAGAAGCGGTCGCGCAATGTCTGGCAGACGCGCCCGAAAAGCGACTGGAGCAGTCGCAACCGCTCCGGTGGCACGTGCCCCGAGGCGGAGATCAGCAGGTCGTCGTCCGTGGGGGCGGTCACCGCGATCTCTTCGCTGCTGGTTGCCGGCATGGTCATGGATCAGGCCGCCTTCTTCTCTTCACCCGCCGAGCCCGGATTGAGGGTTTCCTCCTCCACCGTGTCGATGGTCGGGCGATCATGGGAGGCGATGGTCTTGCGTCCGAACTCCAGTGCCACCTGCGGCATGGCGCCGTTCATGAATGCCAGCAGCGTCTGCTTGACGATGGTGAAATGGCGCAGGTTGTGGTCGCGCACCACCTTGATCTTGGTGGCCACCGGGCCGACCACCGCATAGGACAGGAAGATGCCGGCGAAAGTGCCCACCAGAGCGGCGCCGATCAGGTGACCCAGCACCTCCGGCGACTGGTCGAGCGCGCCCATGGCCTTGATCACGCCGAGCACGGCGGCGACGATGCCAAGCGCCGGAAGACCTTCCGAGATGGCGGTCATGGCGTGCACCGGCTCCATGGCGTCATGGGTGATGGTCTGGATTTCCTCGTCCATCAGCGCCTCCACCTCGTGGGTCTTGGCGTTGCCAATCAGGATGAGGCGCACATAATCGCAGATGAAGGTAGTCAGCTCCTTGTTTTTCAGCACGTCAGGATACTGCTGGAAGATTTCCGATTCCTCCGGATTGTCGATATGCCCCTCCACCTCGCCACGGGACTTGCCGCGCACCTCGCGCATCAGGGCGAAGAGAACGCCGAGCACGTCCAGATAGTCGCGGGTCTTCGGTGTCTTGCCCTTGAAGGCCTCCACCAGGGCCTTGCCGGTGTCCTTGACCGTCTTCATCGGGTTGGCAATGAGAAAGGTGCCGAAGGCGGAGCCGCCGATGATGACGAATTCCCAGGGCTGCACCAGAACCGAAACGTGGCCGCCCATGGCCACGAAGCCGCCGATCATGCAGCCCAGTGTCACCAGCAGGCCAAGAAGGATGGTCACGTCGGAATCTCCCCTGCCCGTCAGAACGTGAAGGATTGCCTCTTTCCACAGGCCTATCCGGCGAGGCTTGCGCGAAACTGGCCGGCGAGCGCGCAAGCCACGGACAAGGCGGAGATGGGATCATGTCATCCGGACCAGCATCTCGACATGTGATTACGGGGCCGGAGATCATGCTTACCACGCTTGCCGACTATCAGCTCATCGCCAACAATCTCGATGCATCCCTGAAAAGGGTCTCCGAGCAGCCGCAGGTGGCCCGGGAGGCGGAATATTACCTCTCCCGGATCGGAGAGATCGACACGATCGACGAGTTCCTGGCTGACGATCGCGTCTACCGTTTCGCCATGGAGGCTTCCGGACTGGGCGACATGATCTATGCCAAGGCCTTCATGCGGAAGGTTCTCGAAGAGGGCATCGAGAATCCCGACAGTTTTGCCAACCAGCTTGCCGATACCCGGTTCCGGGATTTCGCACGGCGTTTCAACTTCAAGAGCTACGGTTCCGCTGCCACCACCTTCGAGCGGGCACAGCAGGAAGTCGTGGACGACTACATGCGCCTGAAACTGGAGGAAGATGCCGGGGAAAGCAACGAGGGTGTGCGCCTCGCCCTCTATTTCCAGCGCAAGGCCCCCGGCATTCGCACCGGCTACGACATTCTCGCGGATCCGGCCCTGATGAAAGTGGCGGAAACCGTCCTCGGTTACTCGCTGGCGCAAGGGGACATTGATCGCAATGCGAAAGTCGTCGAGGAAAAGCTGAAGATCTCCGAATTCCAGGACCCGGCAAAACTGGAACGTTTCCTGGCCCGCTTCGCGACCATGTGGGAGATGAACGGGGGCGGCTCCGCCACAACCGCAGCAGCCCCCAATGCACTGATTTCGGCTCCCTTGGAGACCGGGATCAGCCAGGACATCCTGCAGACTCTTCAGACCCTCAAGATATCGGGAGGATGATGCCATGAAGGTGGTGCTTCACGTGGCCGTGGCCGGGCAGCTGGCCATGCAGAACCGGCTGTCCTCCATCGCCAACAACGTGGCCAACATGACCACGCCGGGCTTTCGGGCCGACGGCAGTCGGTTTGCCGCCATGGTCTCCCGGCAGCAGCCGACGTCGGTGAGCTTCGTCTCGGCTGGCGAGACCTGGATCGACACGCGGCCCGGAGCCCTGAAGCAGACAGGAAATCCGCTCGACGTGGCGGTACGCGGTGATGTATGGATGGCCGTCCAGGGACCGAACGGCCCGGTCTACACCCGCGATGGGCGCATGCGCATGCTGCCCACAGGCGAGCTAGTGTCCGTGGAGGGTTATCCCGTGCTCGACGTGGGCGGGGCGCCCATCACGCTGAAGCCCAAGGCGGGGCCGCCGACTATCGCCCGTGACGGCATGATCACCCAGGCCGGTACGCAGATCGGCGCCATCGGGCTGTTCCGCATGCCGGACGAGGCGAAGCTGTCGCGCTTCGGCAATTCCGGTGTCGTGCCCGACCGTGAACCGGAACCGGTGGTGGACTTCCGCCGGGCCGGAGTGATGCAGGGCTTCATCGAGGAAGCCAACGTCAGCGGCCCCATGGAAATGATCCGGCTCATCGAGGCGACCGGTGCCTTCCGCAGACTCTCCAGCGCCATGGAGGATAGCGAGCGCACCGCCCTTGAGGCCATACGGACCCTCGGGGGGACGGGCGCGTGACGACGGAACCGGGCGCCGTTCTCGATGCCGGGCCGCTGGGGCGACTGCGGCGGGCGGCACTGCAGCTTGCCCATGATGCTCCCCTGCTGCGCTGCGGCGGGCGGATCACGGAGATCTCGCCCGCAGTGTGCCGTGTGCGGGGTTTGTCGCGATTCGCCTCGTTGGGGGATTGTGTGGAGATCGAAGCCGAGACCGGCATGCATATCGGACAGGTGGTGCACATCGGCCCGGACGGGATCATGGTCAAGCCCTTCGATGCGGAGCCGGACATCCGCATCGGCATGCCGGTCTGGCACCGCGGGCCGTTCCGGATCCGGCCGCACGAGAGCTGGAAGGGACGGGTTATCAACGCCCTCGGCGAACCCGCGGACGATGGGGAAGCCCTGCTGCCAGGACCGCGGGCCTTGGGCGTGGAGCGGCAGCCGCCGCAGGCATTGCGCAGAAACCCGATTGGCGGAGCGGTGCGCACCGGGGTGCGCGCGGTGGACATCTTCACGCCCGTCTGTGCGGGGCAGCGAATGGGCATCTTCGCCGGATCCGGCGTCGGAAAGTCCACCTTCTTGGCCATGCTGGCCGGGGCCGAGGGTTTCGACACGGTGGTCTTCGCGCTGATCGGCGAGCGCGGCCGCGAAGTGCGGGAATTCATCGAGGAGGCCATCGGCGAGCGGCAGCGGGCCCGCTCCATCGGCATCGTGGCGACCGGCGACGAAAGTCCGATGATGCGCCGGCTGGCCCTGAAGACGGCCATTACCGTGGCGGAATACTTTCGCGATCGTGGCGAGAACGTTCTGCTGATAGCAGATTCCATTACCCGCTATGCTCACGCCTGCCGCGACATCCTGCTGGCCGCCGGTGAGGCCCCCGTGGCGCGGGGCTATCCGCCAGGGATCTTCTCCGACCTGCCGCGCCTGCTGGAACGCACCGGGCCGGGTGAGGCGGGAGCGGGTTCCATCACCGCCTTTCTTTCCGTTCTGGTAGACGGCGATGATCACAACGACCCGGTGGCCGACAGTATCCGCGGCATCCTGGACGGCCACATCGTGCTGGATCGCGAGATCGCCGAACAGGGGCGTTATCCGGCGATCAACATCCTGGCTTCCGTGTCTCGACTGGCCCGGCGCGCCTGGACGAAGGAGCAGGAGAACCTGGTGCTGATGCTGCGCGCCCTGATCGCGCGCTTCGAGGACACCCGCGACCTGCGTCTGCTGGGCGGCTACCGGCCCGGCATGGACGAGGAGCTGGACAGGGCCGTGGAGTGGGTGCCACGCATCTACGAGGTGCTGAAGCAGAGCCCTGGCGAGGAAGAATCCCGGGATGCCTTCACGGTGCTGGCGGAAGCCCTGCGCGCCGCGGGAGCGGATGGTGGTGGCCGGCGGGAGGAAAACCGCGAGCCGACACAGCAGGGCGCGGCGGCCGTGCCCGCCGGTCAGTCCTGACGGGAGCCGATTTCACGGATGGTGCGCCCGTCGTAGGCTTTCACCACCCAGTGATCATGGCCGCGGTTCTCGATGCGGATGATGCGCCCGGCACCGGGCAGGATGTCGCCCGGCTCGACACTCCACAATCGACCGCTGCCCTCCACGAGTGCCACATCCGGGGTTGCGAAGCGCAGCACATAATGAGGCGTGGTGCGCCCGCCGGGGCGCTTGCGGGCGCTGCGCAGGGGCTTGCGCAAAGGTTCTTTCGGCGTGGTCTTCTGGATGGATCCGGTGATCAGCATGTCTTCGATGACCAGAGGCTTTTCGTCCGTGGTCTTGCGGGTGGGAGCGATGGCGATCTCCAGCCGTTCCTTCAGCGGACTCTTGACCGGGACATGATGCACCACGACCGGCTTGTCGATCATCAGGCCGTTGCCGTCGCCACCGGTGATCAGCATGTAGGCGGCAAAGGATACCGATATGGTGGCCGCCACCACCCCGGTGGAATAGGTCTTCATGAAGCGGACGAGCGCCGAAAGCGGATTCATTGCTTCAGTCCCTTGTAGCGGATTTCGCTGCGGGCCACATAGTTGATGGAATCGACCAGAACGTCATGAACCAGTTTTGCCCCCAGACGCTTGTTGACACTCTCCTTCAGCCGCTCGGTCAGCTTTGCCAGATCGTACTTCTCGATGCGCTGGAAATCGCGAATCGGGCTGCTGTAGATGATCCGGAACGCCTCGTCGGTCAGGATCACGTCCGGCTGTATGGAAAGTTTCTTCAACTTCTTGCCGTCGATGAGATAGGCGAACCGGGCCAGCACGTATCCCTGCACCTCACCATTGCTGATCATGGGCACGCTGACGACGTCCGTCTTGACCTGCTCCAGTGTGGTGAACAGTTCCTTCGGGGCCACCTTGGCCTCCGCCCCGGCCTTCCACAGCATCACGCCATAGAACGACCCCAGCGCCACCAGGGCCGCCCAGACGCCGACGATCACGGTCTTCACCATTTTCCGTACCCGCCACGTGCCACGTTGCGCGAATAGGTGCCGTCGGAACGGTGCCTGCGGATGGAATCCTCAAGGAAACTGGCAAATTCGCGTGCTGCACCGAGATGCAGTTCGAGCAGTCGGGCATTCTCCGCCAGAGCCTCCTTCACCCGCCGCAGCTCGCCATCCAGAAGCGCGCGAAGCTGCGCCGATTCCCCGTGCATGCGGGAAAGGCGGGAAAGGTCCAGAAGAAGCAGATCCTTCTGCCGAACGTATTCGGAAAACATCGAGAGGTTGTTGTTGCGCAGATCGGCATTCTCCCGCTCCAGCACTTCCACGAGCCGGGACAGGAGCTTGCCGAACGTTTCCGGCAAACCTGCCGGTGCCTTCGCTGTCCGTGCATGTGCATTCATCAGGACACCTCCTTGCGGTGCTCGCCAGCCGGAACCTCATGCTCGAGCGTGTCGAGAAATGCCCTCTCCAGCCGCTGGCTCATGCCCAGTGCGCTGGCCGCCCCCGCCGGCCCGTCCGGCCCACCGGCGCGGCGCACCAGCGCCTCGGCCAGTCCCATGCCGCCACGGCGTGCCACCTGCGAAGCGATGGCCCGTGCCATCATGGACTTCCAGTATTCCCCTGCCAGTCCTTCACCGAATACGCTGGAGCCCGAACCGCCAAGCATGCCGTCCAGCATGTTCTCCAGAACCACGCCCTCGAGAGCGGCATAGCCATCGCGCATGCGGCGCACGGCATCCCCGGAGATGCTTCCCTCCACCGGGGAACGGCTGTGCGCCCGCATCGTGGCCATCTCCGCAGGCGCAGCCACGGGGGAACGGGTGCCGGAAGCGGCATCAGGATGGGGGGTACTGATCTTCTGTCCGGCTTCAGCGGGAGAGAAGCCGGCCATCCTCAGACTTTCCTTCCACTTGCCGGCACCCGTTTCCGCAGTGGCGGTGCGGGCCGCCACCATGTCCTTCAGCCGCAGGGTCGCCTCCTGCATGCGTTGCGGATCGGCGGCCTTCATGACGTCGAGGATCAGGTCCGATGGCGGAGAGATGGACATGGCTCGCACGGCGCTCCTTCAGGCTTCGGGACGCTTCGAGCCTATGGTGTCAAACTTGTGGCAAACTTGCGTCACCATGATGTTGAAGGAAAGGCGGTCAGCTTCGTCCTCCGGGGCCGCGGGAGGATTCAACGGCTCGTTCCACGATATCCAGCAGTTCGTCCCGGTGCAGGCTGTCACGCAGCTCGCGTCCGGCATTTCGGCTCAGCCGCTCAATGCGCTTCATCTGCATATGCCGGTCACGGAGTATGGCAGTATCCTGCTCCTTCATCCGTCGTGTCCTGTCCGCCTGTTGAACCGCTTCGTCCAGATTGTGCCGCAGCAGGCGGGCAAGGTCGTCG
>JAJRRY010000034.1 GCA_024279095.1 Alphaproteobacteria bacterium | reverse complement strand
GACCCGTCGCCACGATGACCGGATCGTTGTCGATGGCTACAAAAGGCATGCGCATCTCCCCGAGAATTTCACCCAGCAGCCGCCCCACCCGGCCATAACCTGCGATGATGACATGATTTTTCAGTTCGCCCGTCTCCCTTTCCGTCGGCATGGGTGTGCAACGGCGCATCTCCGCATGCGTGAGGCGCTCCCCCGCAAGGCGTGCCAGTCGCGCCATGAACGGCAGCAGGAACATGCTGATGGTGGCAACCACCATGAAAAACTGTCCGAGCGGTTCGGAAAGAACGTTGAGACCCATGGCCTGCGAGTAAATCACGAAGGCGAATTCCCCCCCGTGAGCCAGCAACAGACCCGTTTCCAGAGATGTGGACCACCCCAGCCCGAACAACCGCCCCAGAACCAGAAGAACGGCTGTCTTCAGCACGGCAAGAACCACAACCGCCACCAGTAGAACATCCCAGAGTGCGAAGGCGGCCGGGAGATCCAGGCTCATGCCGATGGACGTGAAGAAGACGCCCATCAGCAATCCCTTGAAGGGCGCCAGATCCACTTCCACCTGCTGCGCATATTCCGTTTCGGCCAGCAGCAAGCCTGCCATGAAGGCACCCAGAACCATGGACAGGCCGGCCATGTGGGTGAAGACACCCGTACCGATCACGAGCAGCAGCACTGCTGCCATGAAGGTTTCACGATTACGGGTGGCTGCCACGAAATGCAGAAGAGGTCGCACCAGCAGCCGCCCGAGGCCCAGAATGACGGCAATGGCCACAGCCGCCTTTCCGACGTTGAACAGCAGGGACGCAAAAAGCCCTTCCTTCCCGTCGATGGCCAGTGCTCCCACCAGAAACAGGATGGGAACCACCGCCAGATCCTGAAACAGGAGTATGGCAAATGCGGAACGTCCCACGGGCGTTGCGAGACGGCGCTCCTCCACCAGGAGATGCATGACGATGGCGGTAGAAGAAAGAGCAAGGCCCGCACCGATGATGACCGCCTGCTGTGCCGTCAGTCCGAGTGTCGCATGCAGGACCCAGGCCATGATGACGGCCGTTGCCACGACCTGCGCCACACCCAAGCCGAATACCAGCCTGGCCATGGACATGAGGCGCTCCAGGGACAGGTCCAGGCCTATCATGAACAGCAGGAACACCACTCCCAGCTCCGCCAGGGTGCGGATGGTCCCGGTATTCTGAATGGTAAACCATTTCAGCGCAGGGACATGTTCGGCCAGCGCACCCAGTCCCCAGGGACCTATGAATACTCCCACGAGCAGATAGCCCAGCACCGTGGACGCCTTCAGTCTGCGCACTAGTGGAACTATGATCCCCATGGCAATGAGAAGGACGACCAGCTCCCGCAAGACCGGCAAGTTTCCGTGTTCCACACGAGCCTCCCGCAAACTGGATGACGCCCCGCCTGCCAGACAAGCAGAGCGACAAGGACGTTTCAAGGATGCCGTTCCGTCCGCAAGCGTACCTGAAAGCTGTCCGGTGTTTCCCGGGAAGGTCAACCGATCATCCGGAAATAGGCGAACGGGAGATGTTTTCTATCCTTGCCCCGACTCCGACATGCCGTCCGCCGAAATCGACATCACGAAATCCGCTAGTGCCGCATTGAACCAGTCCACCTCTTCCGTGAACGGACAATGCCCGGTACCGGGACGCAGTTCCATGCGGACGCGGGATATCCATCCGGCAAGCTCCCGGGAAACCGAGGACCGCACCACCCGGTCATCCAGACCATGCACCAGCAACACGGGAATGTCGATCCGCCGCAACAGGGCCTCATGGTCCAGCCGCTTGCGGGTCATCGCCCCACGGACATGCGGTGGCACCACCATCGACGCGGCCAGCTGGACCTCGAACCAGTCACGATCCACCGGCCGCACCAGACATGCATCCAGCAGCCCGCGCATGGCGGAGATGTTTTCCTCCAGAACCGGGCTGCGGGCACCTGCGGCGTTCTCCAGAAGACCCGGGCCATACCAGCGGCCGTAATCTTCCTTCGAGAACAGCACCGCTGGCGCCACGAGCACGATGCCGGCAACCCGCTCCATGCCATGAACCGTCAGGTAATCCAGAACCACCGATCCGCCATAGGACCACCCTACGGGCACCACCTGCCGCACGCCCAGAGCATCGAGCACCGCCTTTACGTCATCGGCCCAGGGACGGTTTTCCTGGTATGCCGCCTCCTCCACGGGCCGGCCCGAGCTGCCGTGGCCGCGCAGATCCATGGCCAGAAGCCGGAAACGGGAGGCAAGCGCCGCATCTTCCATCTGTTTCAGCCACGACATCCAGCTTTGCGACCAGCCGTGCAGAAAGAGCATGGCCGGGCCACCTTCCCTGCCTGCTTCCCGGACATGCAGCCGGACGCCGCCATGCCCTTCCACGAAATGACTTTTCATGCGGATCATGAAGGAAGTCTGCCCCATGCAGGCGAGGTACGCAATGCACCCTTCGCATTGCAGAAACGGGAAACGGGCCGCCCATCAGGGGACGACCCGTTCACAATGCAGTCCGGTCACGTTTGAAACGCCGAAATCAGTTCTTCTCCTTGTCCACCAGCTTGCTGGCGGAGATCCACGGCATCATGTCGCGCAGGCGCTTGCCCACTTCCTCGATGGGATGGGTGTCGTTCAGGCGGCGCATGGCCTTGAAGCCCGGCTGACCCGCCTGGCACTCGCGCATCCAGTCGGAGACGAAGCGGCCGGTCTGGATGTCGTGGAGCACCTCCTTCATGCGCTTCTTGGTCTCCTCCTTCGGCAGCACGCGCGGGCCGGAGACATATTCGCCGTATTCCGCAGTGTTGGAGATGGAGTAGTTCATGTTGGCGATGCCGCCTTCGTAAATCAGATCCACAATCAGCTTCACCTCGTGGAGGCACTCGAAATAGGCCATCTCGGGCGCATAACCGGCCTCGACCAGAGTCTCGAAGCCATCGCGGATCAGCTCCACCAGACCACCGCACAGCACGGCCTGCTCGCCGAAGAGGTCGGTCTCGCATTCCTCGCGGAAGGTGGTCTCGATGATGCCGGACCGGCCACCACCGACACCGGAGGCATAGGCCAAGGCCAGATCATGGGCATTGCCGGTGGCATCCTGCGCCACGGCGATCAAGCATGGCACGCCACCGCCCTTCAGATACTCGCCGCGCACCGTGTGGCCCGGCCCCTTTGGCGCGACCATGATAACATCGATGCTGGACGGCGGCTCGATCAGGTTGAAGTGAATGTTCAGGCCATGCGCAAAGGCCAGTGCCGCACCGTCGCGGATGTTGGGCGCGATCTCGTTTTTCCAGACCTCGGCCTGCAATTCGTCAGGGATGGCCATCATCATCAGATCGGCCCAGGCTGCGGCCTCGGCAACCGTCTTCACCTCCAGCCCGGCGGCCTCGGCCTTCTTCGCGGAGGCGGAACCGGGCCGCAGAGCCACGACAATCTGCTCCACTCCGGAATCCTTCAGGTTCATCGCATGGGCATGCCCCTGCGAGCCGAAACCGATGATCGCCACCTTCTTCGACTTGATCAGCCCCAGATCCGCATCGCGGTCATAGTAAACGCGCATGAGAACTTCCCCTCGTAAAATAAGGTTGCCTGTCGTTTCAGACTTGTTTAGCCCCGCACCGGACACAGGGCAATGATGCTTGTTTCCGAGGTGGCGCTTTATCGCACCGGGAGCCCGGATTTCAGGCCGTCGGTCCCGGAACCGTCAAATCGCGGCCAGCCTCATACTCATACTCCGACGAGCTCGCCGAAATTCAATGGATCCGCTCCACCCGGAAGGATCTCGGTCGGGAGAGTTGCGTTTTAGCTTTCACGACCACGAACCGCAATGGCTCATTACGTCGGCTACTACGAAACCGCAGGAATGCCTCGCAAGGTCATGACGTGCAAAAGGGATCGGAAAGCGAGATAGAGAGCATGCGGAGAGACGTTCTTGTGCCGCAAAAGGATAGCGTACTCGCGGGCAATATCGAAACGGATGCGTTGCTGAAGTCCCGGCAGATGAACGACCTTGCACCTGCCGGCCTCCTGAGCCGTCTTCTTGGCCACGTGATACGCGCAGAGCCGGATGCCGATCAGAAAAGCCGTCATCTCTGTGGCGTAATCGGAATAGAAATCAGTTTTCGCCTGTCCGCATGTGGACTGCGGATGCTTCCGCACCCGCTCCACGAAAAGGCGCCGACGCAACCAGTAGGTCAGGAATGCCGCATGCTTGAATTCGCAGGGCACCACCGGAGAAGGCCCCCCGATCCGGTCCGTGGCAGTCATCGACTGCATGTCCCAGGCCCAGTAGTCCTGAGCCTCGAACAACCGCCTGGCATTGATCTCCAGAGAACAGGAGAAACTCTGTCCTATCCGGCACGCCTCATCCACTATGGCGTAATAGAAGAATTCCTCTCTGGATGTGTCCGGAGGTCTGCCGTTCTTGAGAAAGCCGAATATTCCCTTCTGATAAAGAGAAAATTCATCCATCAATTCACGCCCAGGTTCCGGAGAACGGCGATTTCCTCTTCCGTGGCATCCTCGGTTTCCGGCAGGCAATTGCGGTTCCATTGCGGCAATCGTTCCAGCCAGGGACGTGAGATGTATTCCCGGGCCGCCGGATCCCGTTCCAGAGCCTCGTGAAACGTGGGCATGGCCTCTGTCCGTTTCCGTTCATCCATCATCAGCCCTCCCATCCCCGACAACCTTCTAGTGCGTCATTGACTCTGGATCAACCCTGGGTATGTGCGGCATCCGGCCACCATCATGCCGGATCCCCGAGAGCCCTGCGAAATCTCTTCACCGTCTCCACCATGCCGAACTTCAGGGCATCGGCGATCAGCCCATGTCCGATGGAGACCTCGTCCAGATTGGGCAGGGCCATGATCAGCGGTGTCAGATTCTGCACCGTGAGATCATGCCCGGCATTGAGGCCCAGACGCAACTCCTGGGCCTTCTGCGCAGCCAGAGCCAGCTTGTGCAGTTCCGCCATCTGACGCCGGTTGTCGTCGTAGCAGGCCCCATAAGGGCCGGTGTAGAGCTCCACGCGATCGGCTCCGATCTCCTTCGCCACGTCCAGCCCCTCCGGAGAAGGATCCGCGAACAGCGAGACGCGAATACCCCGCGCCTTCAGCTTCTCCACGATCGGGGCGAGAAATTCTGCGGAAGCGGCGAAATCCCAGCCATGGTCGGAGGTGGACTGCTCCGGATCATCCGGAACGAGCGTCGCCTGATCCGGCTTCACGTCGAGCACGATCTCCATCCAGCGCTCGTCGGGATAGCCCTCGATATTGAACTCCTTGGCGACATATTCCTTACGGATCATGCCGATCAGATCGTAGACATCCGAACGGCGGATATGCCGCTCGTCGGGCCGCGGATGCACCGTCAGCCCGGCGGCTCCGGCACCAAGGGCAAGGCGTCCGAGATCGGTCAGGGACGGCCAGGGCAGATCCCGACGATTGCGCAGCAGAGCCACCGCGTTCAAATTGACGGAGAGGTTGACGGTCATGTCCTGTTGCCTCGCACCAGGGGATTCGTGATCGCCCTGTCATAGCCCGACTGCGTCACCGTATTCCAGTACCAATGCCGCGGGCCGGACCGGATCAGCAGCATCACATCAGACCTTCATGGCCTCCGGTCCGCGCGAAATGGCCGCAACACCGGTGCGCACCACCTCGATCAGGCCGAGCGGCTTCATCAACTGGATGAACTGATCCACCTTCCGGGTCTTGCCGGTAATCTCGAAGACGAAAGAGCCGGTATGCGCATCGACCACACGGGCGCGGAAGGCATCGGCCAGCCGCAGGGCCTCGACACGCTTCTCGCCTTCGCCCTTCACCTTGACAAGAGCAAGCTCGCGCTCGATGGGATCCCCATCCAGAGTGAGATCCGCGACGGAATGCACCGGCACCAGACGCCGCAGCTGCGAGCGGATCTGCTCAAGGATATGCGGCGTGCCCTTGGCCACGATGGTGATCCGCGATACGCCGCGATCGTGATGCACCTCCGAGACCGTAAGCTGCTCGATATTGTAGCCACGCGCGGTAAAGAGACCGATCACGCGGGCCAGAACACCCGGTTCATTATCCACCACGACGGACAGCGTGTGGCGTTCCTCGGTCTCCTTCTCCTCCACCATGAAGTATGTGGAGGCCGGCGGAATGGCAAGATGGTCTTCCTTGGCCGTCATGAGTGTATCCTCCTACACGCCCGCCTGCTCGGCGTCCTTCTCGTCTTCACCGAGCAGCATCTCGTTGTGCGCCTGCCCGGCCGGGATCATCGGGAAGCAGTTCGCGAGATTCGCCACCCGGCAGTCGAAGAACACCGGTTTGTCCATCTCGATCATCTCCCGGATGGCCTCATCCAGATCGGCCGGCTTCGTGCAGCGGATACCATGCCAGCCATAGGCCTGCGCCAGTTCCAGGAAATCGGGCTGCGCCTCGACGTAGGATTCCGAAAGCCGGTTGCCATGCAGCAGCTCCTGCCACTGGCGCACCATGCCCATGTAATTGTTGTTGAGCAGGAACACCTTCACCGGCAGCTGATGCTGGATGGCAGTGGCCAGTTCCTGAATGTTCATCTGAATGGAGGCGTCACCGGCAATGTCGATCACCAGCGCACCCGGATTGGCCGCCTGCACGCCCAGTGCCGCCGGCAGACCGTAGCCCATGGTGCCCAGACCGCCGGAGGTCATCAGACGGTTGGGCCGTTCGAAACGGTAGAACTGGGCCGTCCACATCTGGTGCTGACCCACCTCCGTGGTGATGAACGTGTCACGCCCCTTCGTCGCCTCATACAGCCGTTCGATGGCGTACTGCGGCATGATGACGTCATCGGATCTGCGGTATTTCAGACAGTCGCGGGCACGCCAGACGTTGATCTGTTCCCACCAGTGCGACAGCGCCTCCCTGTCCATGGACAGACCGCCGTCCTTCCAGACGCGCACCATCTCTTCCAGCACCAGACCGCAATCGCCCAGCACGGGGATGTCCACCCGGACGTTCTTGTTGATGGAGGAGGGATCAATGTCGATGTGGATCTTGCGCGAGCCGGGCGAAAAGGCATCGAGGCGGCCAGTGATGCGATCATCGAAACGCGCGCCGATGCAGACCATCACGTCACAGTCGTGCATCGCCAGATTGGCCTCGTAGGTACCATGCATGCCCAGCATGCCCAGCCACTGATCGGACGAGGCCGGGAAGCCGCCAAGCCCCATCAGCGTCGAGGTGACCGGCACGCCGGTCAGCTCCGCCAGTTCACGCAGGGCCACAACGGCCCGCGGGCCGGAGTTGATGACGCCGCCGCCGGTGTAGAAGATCGGCCGTTTCGCGGATGCCAGCAGGCGCACCGCCGCCTCTATGGCGGAATGGTCACCCTGCGTCTGCGGGCGATAGGTCTTGTGCTGCACGTTCTGCGGTGGCGTATAGCGGCCGGTGGCAAACTGCACATCCTTCGGAATGTCCACCACCACCGGACCGGGCCGCCCGTGAGTGGCCACGTAGAACGCCTCGTGAATGGTGCGGGCCAGATCGTTGACGTCGCGCACCAGATAGTTGTGCTTGGTGCAGGATCTGGTAATGCCCACCGTGTCGCATTCCTGGAAGGCGTCGGAGCCGATGAGACCCGTGGGCACCTGCCCGGTAATGACCACGACGGGAATGGAATCGGCCAGCGCATCCATCAGGCCGGTCACGGTATTGGTGGCACCGGGACCGGAGGTGACGAGCACCACGCCCACCTTGCCAGTCGAGCGGGCGTATCCTTCCGCGGCGTGCACCGCACCCTGCTCGTGCCGCACGAGAATGTGGTTCAGCTCGTCCTGCTGGAACAGTTCATCGTAGATGGGCAGCACCGCACCGCCCGGATAGCCGAAGATGTCCTTCACGCCCTGATCCTTCAGCGCACGCAGGACGATCTCGGCGCCGGTCATCTCCTCTGCATGCTCGCTCTCGTCCGCCATGGTCATTCACCCTCTTCGCTTCGCGCCTTTCGTCTTGCGCAGGTTTGGTAGCTCCGCCTTGCCGTTCAGGCAACAAAAAAGGCCCCGATCGGGACCCTTTTTCCGCGCACTGCCTGCCTTCCGCCGGCCGGGCTACACCCCGGCCACGGCAGTGCGCGGCAGTACTACGATAAGCTCATGCTTCTTCATCATGGCAGGCATTGTTACGCCTGCCCCTGCCGCAGGTCAAGTGGATTTGCCCGCAAGCGGTGGATCCCGTTTTACCTCGGGTTAATCCGGATCGGGGATGATGCGGTTTCCGAACAACCGGGAGTCCCGCATGATGGAAGCATTGCATCCGAAGACCCTTCTGCTCCTGACGGCCGCAACGGCTGCCGCCATGCTGCTGCTCACCGGCAGCCTGCGCGCGGAAGTGACGGACTTCCCGCCCCAGAGCCGTCAGCCCTACGAAAGCAGTCGCACCTCGGCACCGTCGTCTGCAAAAACGCCTGCGGGCGCTCCGGTCACGGTGCGAAAGAAGGCGGATGCCCCCGCCGGCAACCGCGGAGCGGAACCCGCAGGGGAAGAACCGGGCGCCTACATCCTGGGTGATGAGTACTGGCGGGCGGCTTTCGAATACTGCCGCCGTCATGGCGGCAGGATGGTCGACGGCAGCCGCCTCTGCATCATGTGAGGCGGCAAGCCCCTCATCTGTGCTCCTCCACCGATGCCGCAATGAGCTTCTCGTTGAAGATTTCCATGGCCCGGGCATGATCGGCCCAGCCGGCAAGGCGGCCACCTCGATCCACCACTGGCAGCCGGGTATACGACCCCTTGCCGAATGTGCGCAGGGCCTTCTCCAGAGTATCGTCCCTGTGCAGGACGGGACGGTCGGCATATTCTTCCGGAACCACCGCCTTCTCCCCCTTTTCACGCGGGATCATGAAGTCGCGCACCCGCACCGTTCGCATGATGGCGCGATGGGGCCCCTCGTCCAGATTCAGGCCACGGGTGGCCAGCTGCCAGTGAAAGAAGCTGCGCCCGACCAGCGTCTGCATGACCACCGAGGAAATGGATGTGGCAAGCAGCAGGGCAATGGTGATGTGATAGTCCCCCGTCAGTTCGAAGACGATCAGGGTGGTGGACAGCGGCGCCCCCAGGACGGCACCGGCCACCGCCCCCATGCCGACGAGCGAATAGACGCCCTGTTCCGATGCCAGCTCCGGAAAGGCCGTGGCCGCCAGAATGCCGAATGCTCCGCCCGTCATGGCCCCAAGGTAGAGTGACGGCGAGAAGACTCCTCCGCCGAAACGCGAGGCCAAGGTGATGGAAGTGGCAATCATCTTCGCAACGAGCAGCAGGAGCAGCATTTCCAGATCGTAGCGCCCTTTCAGGGCAAGGTTCGTGGCCTCGTACCCCACTCCGAGAATCTGCGGCACGAAGATCGCCACGAGACCGATCACCGCACCGCCCGCGGCAGGCCGCAACCACAACGGCATGGGCATCTTTCTGGCCAGCCAGTCCGAAGTCGAAGTGGAAAGCAGAAAGAGCACAGCCACGAGACCGGATATCAGTCCCAGAAGAGCAAAGGCGGGAAACTCCCAGCTCGAGGCGATGTGGTATTGCGGAATGATGAAAGCCGGAAAGTTGCCCAGATGCGCCCGGGTGATGACCGTCGCCGTCACCGAGGCGAGCACCGTGGGCACGAAGGCGGACAGCGCATAGTGGCCGAGAATCACCTCATGGGCGAAGATGACACCGGCAATGGGCGCGTTGAAGGAAGCCGAAACCGCCGCTGCCGCCCCCGCCCCCAGAAGGATGCGCCGCGAGGCGATGGGCATGCGGAATGGCTGGCCGAACAGCGAGGCCAGCGTGGCGCCGATGTGCACCGCCGGCCCTTCGCGTCCGGCGGAAGCCCCGGATCCCAGCGACACGACGGTGATGAAGGCGCTGGAAAGTCCTTCGCGCCAGCCGATCCGGGCCCGATGCAGATGCTCCGCCTCGATCACGTCCGCAACCCCTTCCGCACGTCGGCGCGGCGCCGTCCACACCAGCAGAAGCCCCACGGCGATGCCGCCGATCACCGGAGCGGCGAAGACGATCAGCGGATGCGTGAAGCTGGCCTTCGTGGCGACGATGTTTTCCGCCTCCGCCCCCAGCCACAGCCACTGCACCGCGCCGATGGAAAATCGGAACATCAGGATCGCGTAAGCGCCGGCGATGCCCGTGAGCAATGCCAGAAGCCAGACCAGCGGCATGCGCGATTTCCACATCGCGGCAAGAGACGGCTTGATCCGCTCCTCGACCCACAGGGCTAGCGCACGCAATGGGCTTTCTTCCTGCATCCCCCTCACCTCCCCCTGCCGCCGTCACGATGGCGAATGGCCGGTTGTGCTCTCCCTCCCCTTCCGCCGGATGCCGATGCATCCTCCCGCTTCCGGCGGTACGGGCAACCCCTTCTGCTGCTCCATCAGGACTCTGAAGGCTTCGTACGCCTCCGGTAACATCGGCGCGGACTTCCGGATCCGCATGTCGATATGAATGACCAGCGATTCCATCGTGGCGGCACGGAACATCTTCTCCGCATGATACATCTCCATGATGAAATGTACCCGTTTTTCATCCATGTCGATCATGCGGAAAGTCATGCCCAGCGGATCCCCCTGGTGCAGCTCCTGCAGATAGTTGAGCTGCGCCGCAAGCGTGAAAAACGAATGATTCGTCCGTTTTCTGTAGGTTTCGCCGACCCCGATTTCGTCGAAAATCTCCGCCACGGTCCTGTCGAACGGTACCGCATAATAGGCCATGTTGAAGTGCCCGTTGTAATCTATCCATCCTTTCTCCACCCGCTTCAGGGTACCCATGAAACGGGGAGCGTGCGTGTTCATGGTCATTTCTCCAGAGTGTCTCCGCCAAAGTCATGAGCTTTTCGGCATTGCCAACCCGTCAGGCACAGGTTAGTTTTTTTGACCTTGATGGACATTCTTTTTTACGTCCTGTATTCCTCACGAGTATCAGCTGGACAGGATCATGGCAAAAGCGCACGCGGAAAGCCTGGACAAGGCTCTGGAGGAACTTCGTGAACTTCTGGGAAGAAAGCGTCTGGATACTTCCCTAGCGTCACGCACGCTGCATGCTGACGATCCTACCTGGAACCCTGTCCTGCCCGCCGATGCGGTAACCTTCCCGGAAACCGAGGAAGAGGTCGTGGAGATCATGAAGATCTGTACACGGCACCGGATCCCGGTGATCCCCTACGGTTCCGGAACATCGCTGGAAGGACACATCTCCGCGCCGGAAGGCGGGATCTGCATCGACACTTCCCGCATGAACGAGATACTGGAGGTCAATGCGGAGGATCTCGACTGCCGTGTGCAGCCCGGCGTAACGCGCCGGCAGCTCAATTCCTACCTGCGTGATACCGGCCTCTTCTTTCCCATAGACCCGGGCGCTGACGCCTCGCTCGGCGGCATGGCGGCGACCCGGGCCTCGGGCACCAATGCCGTTCGTTATGGTACCATGGCGGACAACGTGAAGAGCATGCGCGTCGTCCTGCCCGGCGGCAAGGTGATCCGTACCGGCACACGGGCCCGCAAGTCGGCAGCCGGATACGATCTGACGCGGCTGTTCGTGGGTTCGGAGGGCACGCTCGGCGTGACGACCGAACTCGTCCTGAAACTTTCCGGCATTCCCGAGGCGATCAAGACTGGCATCTGCACTTTCCCAGATGTGGAAGCCGCCTGCAACGCGGTCATCGAGACCATCCAGTGCGCCCTTCCGGTGGCCCGCATCGAACTTCTCGACGCCTTCACCATGGCCACCATCAACGAATATTCCCATCTGGGCATGGAGGAACTGCCAACCCTCTTCATCGAATTCCACGGCTCGCCGTCTCATGTCCGCGAGCAGGCCGATGCCTTCGCGGAAATTGCCGGCGGACATGGCGGCAGAGTGAAGGAGTGGGCGGAGAAGGAAGAGGACAGGCAGCACCTCTGGCGAGCCCGACACGACGCCTTCTGGGCCGCCAAGGCCGCCTTTCCCGGCATGCTTGCCATGACGACGGATGTCTGCGTGCCCATCTCGCGCCTCGCCGAATGCGTGACCGAGACACAGGAGGACATGCGCCACAACGGGCTGGAAGGCCCTATAGTCGGTCATGTCGGAGATGGCAATTTCCACGTGATCCTGTTCGCCGCCCCGGACGACGAGGAACGCAAGCAAGCCATCATGGCCTTTGCGAAACGGCTCGCGGAGCGTGCCATCACCATGGACGGCACGTGTACCGGCGAGCATGGCATCGGCATGGGCAAGCTGAAGTACATGCCCATGCAGCATGGTCCGGCACTGGATGTCATGCGGGCCATCAAGCAGGCCATCGACCCTCTCGGCATCATGAATCCCGGCAAGTTGATTCCGCCTGCGGAATGACATTTTCGCCCAGAGATACCGCGACCTCGCGACCAAAGATGCACGTCCTGCCCCGTTCCGGACATACCAAGGCCCCGGGAAGTCTGCTATAAGATCACGGCAGACGAACGAGGCCGCGGGAAACATGGCCATCTGGCGCTCACCACTTCTCTATCTCGGTTTCGCCATCATCCTGGTGGTGGCTGCGGCGCTGGCCGCACCCTTCGTCGTGGATTTCAACCGCTTCCGTCCGCAGGTGGAAGCCTGGGGCACGCGCCTGACCGGGCGCGAAGTGCGCATCCATGGCGACATCCGCGTATCCCTGTTTCCCTGGCCGACCCTGAGCCTGCATGACATCGCCGTGGCCAACCCGCCGGGGGCCCGGCAACCCTGGCTGCTGGAGGCCGACGAACTGCGCACCCGCCTTTCCCTGGCCGCCCTGCTGTCGGGCCGGCTGGAGATCGAACAGGTACATTTCCTGCGCCCCGTCATCGCCCTGGAACGGTTGAAGGACGGCATGGGAACGTGGACGCTGCACCCGCAGGCCCGGGTACATCTGCCCTTCTCTCCGGACCGGATCGCCATTGCCGGCGTGACAATGGAGGACGGGACACTGTTGCTGGCCGATGCGCGGCGAGGTGGGGCGGCACGCATGGAGGCCATGGATGCCCGCATCTCCGCCCCCCGCCTGTCCGGCCCCTGGCGTCTCGCCGCCACCGGCACTCTGGAAGGCGCGCGCGTTTCCCTGAACATCAGCACGGGCCGCATCCGCAGGGGTGAGCCCGTCAGCTTCTCCGCACGGCTCGCTCCGGTGGACGCTGCCGGTTTCCTCTATGCCTTCGATGGCAAGGTGAACGCCCCCGAACCGGGCAAAATCTCCGGCCGCCTGCGCATCCGTCCCGTTCCGGCCAAGGGCAAGCAGGACACGCCCTCCGGTCCATATCTCTTTTCCTATTCCGCCGAGGTCCTGGCCGATTTCAACGAGATCTGGCTGAAGAAAATCGAAGCCACACCATTGTCCGCCGCCCATACCGCCAACACGATCACCGGCAACGCCCATATCGTTCTCGGCTCCGTGCTGGAAGCGGAAGCGGCTCTGAAGACCTCCCGCTTCGACCTCGATTATGCCTTCGGGACAGACGTCCGTTCCCGCCTTTTCGGAACTTCCGGGCTGACGCAGATCGCCGATCTCGTGTCCGGCCTTCCACGCGACATGCTGCTGCGTCTCGACCTGACGGCCACCAATCTTGTAGCCGGGAAGCAGACACTGGAAAGCTTGCACCTGCTGGCCGACGTCTCCGCAGAGCAGCTGGCCCTCAACACCCTGCGCGTCAGCCTGCCGGGCAGCGCCACCCTAGCTTTCCGGGGGCAGATGCTGCCGGCGCGCGACCTGCCGCAGATTTCCGGCTCCATAGAATTCGCCTCGCGGTCGCTGCGCGAGTTCCTCCTCTGGGCCCTGCCCGAACAGGCACCCTCCATCTCCCGCATCTGGACGGGAGCGCGCGGCAACCTGAAACTGGATGCCGACCTGGATCTGACACCTTCCAGTCTCCGCATCACGAACGGGCGATTCGTCCTCGACAATGACGATGGCAAGCTTGAAACCTTCCTGACCCGTGATGAGGGCGGAAAGGGGCTGATCCGCCTGGATCTGTCTCTTGATACCGAAAACCTGAACATCGACCGTTATGCTCCTGCCGGGCTTGCTGCCGGTGCGAACGAGACGGCCACGGAGGCGCTCACCGATCTTCTGACCACGATCATGAGTCTTGGCGAGACCTCCCTCTCGGTATCGGCAAGACGGCTGCACGTGCTGGGGCTGCCCATGAAGGAGGCCACTTTCCGCGCCGTGGCCACGCCCGACCTGCTGGAGGTCCGGAAATTCGACATCGGCTCCCTAAAGGGTGCGAGAATCGGAGCCTCGGCACAGCTGAGCTTCCCCGAAAAGGGGCTCAAGGGCAATGCCCGCATGCGCATCGTCAGTCCCGACGCCCGCCCCCTCTGGCGTCTGCTGACCGACATCGACGGCCGCAAGGGAAGCGATCCGGCATGGCTGGAGGATGTCGGACGCATGGATTTGGATATCCGCGCCCGAGCCAAAACCGTGGAAGAAGGTGCGCACATCACCACCACCGCGAAAGGAACGGCCGGCCCGGCGCAGGTGGATGGCCGCATTGCCTTCACCGGCCTGCCGAAGGAATGGCGCAAGGCGACCATCGAGGCCTCCCTCGAAATGGAAAGCCGCAGTTCGCGGGCTCTCCTGGCGCTCTTCGGCCTGAACCCGGCAGATCGTGAGGATGTCCCCGCCAATATCAGGATGCAGGCTGCCGGCCGTTTTGAGCAGGACATGGACGTCACGGCGGCCCTTTCCCTTCTCGGGCTGCAAGGCCGTTTCATGGGCTGGGCCCGGAATGTTTCGCCCGACACCGGGCTTGCCGTACAGGGACAGCTCGCTTTCCGCACGGCAAGAACGGGCCGTCTGCTCCGCCTGGCCGGTTTTTCCCCACCCTCCGGGCCGGACGCCTCCGCCCATGTCGAGGGGAAGATTGCCCTGTCACGAGGGCATGCCCGCTATCGCAACATCAAGGGCGTCCACGGCAGCAACACCTTCAGTGGTGAACTGGCCTTCACCTGGCAAGACACGCCGATTGCGGCCACCGGACGCCTGCTCTTTCAAAGGCTCTCGCTGCCGGACATGGCCCGATCCTGGCTCACCACCCCGGGGAGTGACGGCTCTGCGGACCGCTTCCGCCATACGCTGTTTTCGCGAGACCCCCGCATCGACATCGAACTGCGTGGCGATCGGATCGCCCTGCTTCCCGGTCTTGTCCTGCCCGATGCCCGGCTCCTCTGGAACCAGGATGACAAGGGATTGCGGCTTACCGTTTCCGCCGGTGCAAGAAACAATGGCGAGGAACATGCCACGCTGAAAGCAACCGTCACGCCCGCTCGCGCCGGCCTGAAGTTTTCCGGCAAGGTGGAAACGAAGCTGGATCTCGCCCGTCACCTGCGCATGGAAGACGGAACTCCGTTCGTGAAAACGGTTCTGGAAGCGCAAGGAGAATGGCGGGCCCTCTCCCGTTCGCTTTCCGGTGTGGCGACCGCCTTGCAAGGGACTGGCAAATACCGTCTCTCCACCGGATACCTCAATGCCCTTTCGCCCAGGGCCTTCGTGACGGCTGTCCTGAAGGCGGAAAGTGCCGCACAGGTGGAGAAGCTGGCCGGAACCCTGCTGCATGAAGGCAGGCTGCCCTTCCCGGGTGGCGCGGGATCCTTGTCCGTGAAGGCTGGCGTCCTGTCTCTGGACCCGCTGGAATATGAAGCCGAGGATTTCCGGATCAGGATCGCGCCGCTTGCCGAGCCGGCGACCGCAAGGCTGGACATCTCCCTGCGTTTTCGTGATCGCAAGAATGCGCAGATCCCGTCTTTCGGCGTCGCCGTGGTTGGACACCCGGCACGACTGGGGTTCATCCATGACCTGGCCGAGCTGAAGAACTGGGTGACTGTCACCTCTCTGCGTCGCTCCATGGAGAATCTGGAACGCATCGAACGGGAGCGCCGTCGTGTTCTGGAAGAGGAATCGGCCTTTGAACGCTGGCAGGTGATGTATGACAAATGGCGGGATTGGGCGCGGAAGAAAGCCGAGGAGGAAGCTGCCCGCCGCCGCGAGCTCGACCGGCTCCTGCTGAAACGCGAGCGGATGATGCGCACTTGGGCCCGTCAGCAAGCGGAAATGCGCCGCCGCGAAGAATTGCGCAAACGGCGTGAAGAAGCCAGACGCCGGGCAGAAGAAGCCAAACGCAAGGCCGAGGAGGCGCGCCGTCGCGCCGAAGAAGCCCGCCGCAGGCAGGAACTGGAACGCCGCCGTGCTGCGGCCGAAGCCCGGCGGCGTGAGGCCGCCCGCCTCAGGGCCGAGGCGGAACAGCGCCGCAGGAACGAACGCTTGCGCCGCATGCGGGAATTGGCCGGAAGCACGAGCAAGCAGGAGCCATCCACCCCTTCCGGGAAGAAACGGGCCGTCACGATGGATGAACTGGATCGGCTCCTCGCCACACTCTCGGGGGATGCCGCCACGGCCGGAACACCGTCGGCCGCCGATACGGACAATCCCCCGCCCCTGCCCCGTCCGGCCCCCCGGCTCCACAACGGAAACGGCAACACCGCCAGCACCGGCAAACCGGTGCGCATTGTCCCAACCCCACCACAAAACGCTCCCCGCCCCCGCGTAAAAACGAACTTCACGAGCAGCAGATAGCTCCAAAGGTTTCCATTATCCGTGGATTGATTGCCGCAACATCACGCTGCAACCGGGCGATATTCTCCATCCGGCGAACCTTTGATCATGATTTCGCGCGAACCCGCCGAAGGCGTGCTCCATGTGGCAATAGTCTCGATGTCAGAACCGAGATCTATGCCCAGTTTCTCGGCAGCCAGCAGACGCACGACCGTCTCGGCATTGCCGTCCATCTCGATTTCCTCCTTTTCCCAGCGGGCAATGGTCTGGGCATCCCTGTGCAGCAGTCTTGCAAGCTCCGCCTGGGTCATCCCCATCTCCGTGCGCAGGAAACGCAGTTCCCTGCCCGACATGGATGAATCGCGCTTCAGAATGCCCTCGGCAATGGCCTTGTGCAGCCTGCCTGCCGCCGGAATGACGATCACTTCTTCCCCATCATCGGCAGAGAGAAAATCAGCACCGACAATAACCACATTGTCCAGCCCACATTCCGTGTAATGATAGTGCTGCATCATGGATTCCTCACGTTTCATCCAGCCACATGACGGTGATAATCTTTAGACATCCCGCTCCGTGGTAAGCATCAGGGTCAGGGATCACCACCACCCTGATCGCCCGTCCTTCAGAGTTCGGCGAGGTAGCTTCGATAGCATACTTGAACAGATCATCCCGCGTGCTCTTTTCAGGCTGCACGTAAACAGTCCCCCACCTGAGGACATAAAAAATATCTCCAGAAAGAAGGTTTCTTTCTGCCAGACGCTCCCTTGCATGCCCTGTCCATGCCATGTGGCATTCATCACGGTTTGCCAGAGCATTGATCTGTCTGGTAGCCACCGCAGGTGGCCAAGGCTGCTTCATTTCTCACCTATCATCATGATAGGTCGCATGATGTAAATGGCAAGTTAACAAGTGTCAACCTTTGGCTACTTCCACCAGCTTCAGCCATCCGGCCTCGTCGAGGACCTGCACGCCGTACTGTTCCGCCTTGGCCAGCTTGGAGCCGGCGCCCGGCCCGGCAACCACGAGGTCGGTCTTCTTCGAGACGGAGTTCGTGACCTTCGCGCCCAGCCGCTCGGCCAGCTCCTTGGCCTCGTCGCGGGTCATGGAGTCGAGATGGCCTGTGAATACGATGGTTTTTCCTGCTATGGGACTCTCCGCCGCCACCTGCTCCACCGGCTCCACGGTCACGTGTAGCAGCAACTCGTCGATGACCTCCACGTTGTGCGGCTCGGCAAAGAAATTGTGCAGGGATTCCACGACCACCGGTCCCAGTCCGTCGATGTTCTCGATGTCGTGGGCCGCTTCGCCGTCCATGTCCGCAGCGATTTCCTTCGCCGCCGCGTAGAAGGATTCCCAGTCGCCATAGTGCCGGGCCAGAAGCCGTGCCGTGGTTTCGCCCACGTGACGGATGCCCAGCGCGTAGATGAAACGATCCAGCGGCACGTGCTCGCGCGCCCGGATGGCGGAAAAGAGATTGGAGAGCTTCTTCTCGCCCCAGCCCTCCAGACAGTGGATGCAGATCTCACCCGCCTTCTCCCGTTCCTCCAGAGTAAAGATGTCGGCCGGGGTGCGGATGAATTTATGATCGAAAAACTGCGCGATGGCCTTCTCGCCCAGCCCGTCGATGTCGAAGGCGCGCCGGGAGACGAAATGCTTCAGCCGCTCCACGGCCTGCGCCGGGCAGTAGAGGCCGCCGGTGCAGCGGCGCACGGAATCGAGTTTACCGGTACGGGGATTGAACTCCCGCACCGCTTTCGAGCCGCAGACAGGGCAGTGATCCGGGAATTCATAGGGCTTGGCATCCGGCGGCCGCTTATCGAGGATCACGTCCACCACCTGCGGGATGACGTCCCCCGCACGCTCCACCACGACCGTGTCACCGATACGGATGTCCTTCCCGTCGCGGATCGGCTGGCCGTCGGAGCCGATCCCCTTGATATAGTCCTCGTTGTGCAGCGAGACGCGGGAGACCACCACGCCGCCGATGGTCACCGGCTCGAGAATACCCACTGGCGTCAACGCTCCGGTGCGCCCCACGTGGATCTGGATGTCCTGCAGCACCGTGATGCCCTTGTGAGCGGGGAACTTGTGGGCAATGGCCCAGCGCGGCGCCCGCGCCACGAAGCCCAACCTCTGGCGGTAGTCCAGCCGGTTGACCTTGTAGACGACCCCGTCAATGTCGAAATCCAGATCGGGACGCAGCTCCAGCATCCGCGCGTGATATTCCAGCAGCTCCCCGGCGTGGTGGTGGATCTCGTTGTGGCCGCTGACGGGAAACCCCCATTCGCGGAACTTCGCCATCATGCCCCATTCGGTATCCTCGGGCAGTTCCGTGTGCTCGCCCCAGCCCCAGACGTAGAACCGCAGGGGGCGCGAGGCCGTCACCGAAGGGTCAAGCTGGCGCAAGGATCCGGCTGCTGCATTGCGCGGGTTGGCGAAGACCTTCTGTCCCTTTTTCTGCTGTTCCTCGTTCAGTTTCACGAAAGCGGAAATGGGCATGTAGACTTCGCCGCGCACCTCCAGAACCTCCGGAAAGTCCGCCGCCTCCACAACCTGCGGAATGTCGGAGATGGTGCGAGCATTGGCCGTGACATCCTCGCCCTCGTAGCCATCGCCACGGGTGGCGGCCACCACCAGCCGGCCCTTCTCGTAGCGCAGGGAGACGGACAGTCCGTCGAACTTTGGCTCCGCCGTGAAATCCAGCGGATCGTCCTGCCCCAGCCCCAGAAAGCGCCGCACCCGCCACTCGAAGTCGTAGACATCCTCGTCGCTGAAGGCATTGGACAGCGAGAGCATCGGCACGGAATGCTTCACCTTGCGGAATTTCGGAGAAGGTTCCGCCCCCACCCGCCGGGAAGGGGAATCGGGCCGGATCAGATCCGGAAAGCGCGCCTCGATCTCGTCGTTGCGCCGCCGCAGTGCATCGTATTCCGCATCGGAGATGACCGGGGCGTCCTCGACGTAATAGTGATAGTCGTGCTCGGCGATCTCCTTCGCCAGCCGCTCCAGCTCCTTCGCCGCCTCTTCGCGCGTCAGCTCTTCCACCGGCTTGCGGCGCAGCTCGTCATAATCCAGAACGCCCATCACCATTCCTCCCTGATCCCGCAGTCACGCCGCCTTCGCCAGATGCATGCGCCCTCACCGCGCATTCCCTTTTGCCTGCCCCCTCCCTGTACCCCTCCCCACAAGGGGGGAAGGAAACGTGCGACGAGGCGGAGAAATCGGAAAAGCCATACCTCATCCCTCTCGCTGCAACAGCCTGTCGGCCTGTGCCCGTGCCTCGTCCGTCACCTCGTGGGCGGAGAGCATGCGGGCAATCTCCTCACGCCGTTCCTCCGCCGCGAGAGTTCGCACCCGCGTGCGCGTGACCTCCATACCGCCGGAAACGTCCGTGCTCTTGGATATGACATTGTGATGCGCCGCCCGCGCCGCAACCTGCGGCGAATGGGTCACGGCCAGCACCTGCAGCCCGTCCGCCGCCAGCCGCGCCAGCCGCTCGCCCATGGCCGCGGCCACCGCGCCGCCGACGCCGGTATCGATCTCGTCGAAGATCAGCACCGGCGCCGAGCCGCGCTCCGCCAGCGCCACCTTCAGCGCCAGCATGAAGCGCGACAGCTCGCCGCCGGAGGCGATCTTCCCCAGTGGCCCCTCCGGACTGCCGGGATTGGTGGAGACCATGAATTCCACCCGGTCCATTCCGGAAGGCCCGGCGAAGCTTTCGTCCGTCTCGATCCGGGTGACGAAACGGGCCTTCTCCAGCTTCAGCGGCGCCAGCTCCGCCGCCACGCGCCGGTCCAGCTCCGCAGCAGCCGCCCGTCGGGCCTGCGAGAGCGCTTCCGCCGCCTCCAGCCAGGTGACCCTTGCCGCAGCCTCCTCCTCGGCCAGTTTCTTCAGATGCAGTCCGCCGCCCTCGATGGCATCCAGCCGCTCCCGCAGGGATGCGGCCAGCGCCGGCAGCTCGTCCACCTGCACCTTGTGCTTGCGCGCCGCTGCCCTGAGGGCGAAGAGGCGGCTTTCCACCTCCTCCAGCTCACGCGGATCGAAATCGAAGCGCCCTTCCGCCTCGTCCAGCAGGGATTCTGCCTCCGCCAGCTCCACGAGCACCCGGTCGAAGGCCTCGCAGACGTCGTCCAGCAGGCCGCCGGCATCCTCCCGCTGGCGCTCCAGCCGGCGCAGGGCGCCGTTGATCCGTCCGGCCACGGAACCGTCTGCGGAGAGCGCCTTGCGCATCTCCGCCAGCGCCTCGGCGAAGCGCTCCGCATGCATCATCACGGCGCGGCGCTCGGCCAGCCGCTCCTCCTCTCCTGGCTCCGGCGCCAGCTCCTCCAGTTCGGCGCAGACATGCTCCAGCCAGTCGCGTTCCCGCTCGGCCTCTTCCAGTTCGGCCTGCGCCCTGGCATGGGCTCGGGCCGCCGTCCGCCATGCCTCCCATAGCCCCCGCACCGCCTCGCGCTGCGCCTCCAGCCCGCCGAAGGCGTCCAGAAGCTCGCCATGCCGTTCCGGATCGATCAGCGCCCGCGCATCGTGCTGGCCGTGGATCTCCACCAGCCGCGCCCCCACGGTGCGCAGCAGGGAGACGGGCACGGGCTGGCCGTTGATGCGGGCCTTGGCGGCCCCTTCCCGGCGCTGCACCCGCTGCAGGATCAGCTCCCCGGGCTCGTCCACCTCCACGCCCTCCTCCTCCAGCAGGGCGAAGACGGGATGATCCGCCGGCAGCTCGAACACCGCCGTCACCTGCCCCCGGTCGGCCCCGGCGCGCACCAGCGCCGCATCCCCGCGCGCCCCCAGCGCCAATCCCAGCGCATCCAGCAGGATGGACTTTCCCGCTCCCGTCTCGCCGGTGAACACGGAAAGCCCCGGCGCAAGCTCCAGATCGAGCCGCTCGATGAGCACGATGTCGCGTATGGAAACAGCCGTCAGCATGCCCCGAGCTTATACATCAACGGCCGAAAGATTCGATAGCTCCCCTGAAAAACACCTCCCCTGGCCCCTCACGCCCACTTCTCCCCGCCCTCCCTCGTCATCCCCGCGAAAGCGGGGAACCATGCCGAGTCGCCTTCCGACGGGAGGCAGCCATGAAAGCCCCGCCCCCCACAACCCCCGCAAAAAACCGAAACCCCGCATGGATTCCCGCTTCCGCGGGAATGACGGAAGAATGGCGGAAAGAGAGCAGAAACCACCCCGGCGGGAAGGGGTTTCCAACCCCTTCCCGAACAGTTCAGGCCCGCTCGTCATCATCACCCTGCCCTTTCTCCCATTCGGCGAGAATAGCATCCGCCTCCCTTTTCAGGATTGACCAGCCCGCCAACCCGGCAACAGTGAGGCCAGTCATCGCTCCGGCAATTGGGCTGAGCGCCCCGATGATCAATGTCGCATAAGCTCCTTTTTCCAGAGCTACGCGTACTCCCCCTTTTCCATCCTGCACATCCTTTCGGGCGGCCTCGGCATAGGCTCGTGCCTTCTGCACCAGCCTGGACATGAAATTGCGATGCGACAACAGATCAACAGAGAGAAGCTGCGCCCATTTCAGCCTCAGATTGGCCTGCCGCTCTTCATCGAAGGTGGCATCATGCTCTTCTCGCACCTCGGCGATATCTGCATTGGCGGCGGTCAGGGCCGGCAACACGCTCTCCTTGTCGATTTCCTCCCCGGGCGCTTGCCGCACAGCATCGATCATTTGCTGGCGCGCTTCCTCCGCCTTGTCGATGCCCATTTCCAGAATCTTCTGGGCATCGGCCCTGGCCAGCATGTCCGTAATGGCCTGAAACTGCGCGCGCAGATCAGTGGTGAAAAGCGCCAGCTCGCGCAATGCGGCGAACCCGTCTTCGCCAAGGTTTTGCCTGCCGTCCTCGCTGTCATAAGCGTCCAGATCGGCCTCCAACGCCCGGCTGACGAACAGCAGGCGGCCTGGCTCCACATCCTGAAGACTGTCCCCCAGCACCTCCACCAGCCGCTCGATGGTATTGGCCACCCGGCCCGGCACCTGTTTGCCACGCAGCAACTCCACCACTTCCCGTGCACGCTCGCACAATGCCGCACGCATCTCTTCGGCAAGGACGGGGTCGTGTATCTCGCCGCGATACGGCTCGGCAATGATGCGTCCTTCCCTCTCCTCGAAGACATACGGGGCGGGGGCTTGCCGCAGCGATTGCCGGGCGCAGTCGTGTTCGTCGATCAGGCGGCGGATTTCGGCGTTGGCCGTGGCGGGGCCGGCTTCCCACACTTCTTCGGGCAGCAGGATGCGCTTGCGCTCCAGTTCGGGGATGGGCGGGCTGTAGCAGGGAATGCGGCGGGATGGGTCGAGGCGAGCGTCATACCAGTTCGTCCAGACCTCCCAATGCTCCCCCTTGCGGGCCAAGAGGCGCTTTTTCATGGAATCCCAGCGCTTGCGCAGTTCCTCCGGCATACCATCTGGCCACAGAGCCTCACATACGAAATCAGAAATGCTTCCGTCTGTTCTCTGCGCCCAAATATTCGCGTCACTCTCTGTAGATTGCCAAGCCATATCAGAAATAAGTAAAGATACATGAGACAAAACATCTACAGCTTCATGCGCAATCAAAGCCCCATCAAGGGAAGTTAAAAGGCTACCAAAAGCGGATAAAATGCTATTTTTTACACGAAAATATTCAGGAAAAGAGGCAGCATGAAAGAGTATTGATTTTATGGTGCGATCTATAATTTGCCGCATTTCTGAGTTTTGGTTTGAATCCAAAGCTGCCATTCGCGACACAGCCAAGGCCCGAAAAAGCAGCAAGACACCAAAAGCAGCTTCCTTTTCCTCCTCATCCTCCGCCAACCAGGTCTCCAGCACCGGCAAAACCCGCATCGCCGCACGGGCGGCTATGGCCACGGCCACCTCGCGTGGCTGGCCTTCCAGCCACTCTACAAGCTCTTCCCTGTTCCTGATGCGGATTTGTACCATTGTCAGTTCCGGTTGTTCACATGTTGTTCCACGCTGGCGCAGGGGCATGTTTCAAGTCAAGGGAGAGAAATGCCTTTTCCACACCCTGTGGAATGGCGGCAAGAGGGGCAATGGCCCTGCCCCTTCCCCCTTGTGAGGGAAGGTCGGGATGGGGGGCAAGGGAAATGATGCATGCGCCCTAAAGGGCGCATTCTCTCTGGTTTGTACCCCCTCCCTGTGAGGGGGGAGGGAGGTCCTGTCGCCCGGCCTCGCTTCCTCTCTGGCTCACTTCTCCTGGCAGTCCAGAGCGGCATGCATCTGTGGAACATGGGGCACCTCCGTCTGGATGCCCGGGTCAAACCCGGGCATGAGTCGAATATGGGCACGTCCTCACCCTCTCCCCAGCTCACTGCCGGGCTCAGTCCCGGCAGTCCAAGGCGGCATGCATGGGCGGAGCGTGGAGCACCTAGAGCCACCTTCCGCGCACCCGTTTTTGACTCTTGCGCCGATACATGCAAAATCCTGAATGTTCGGAGGAAGGAAGCGGCACATTCTGCATTGCAATGCACCAGGTCGATCGGAAAACCGGCCGTGCCGCAGGTTCATCATTCTGTTGAGGAGAGGGAATTCATGAGAAAACTTACCATTGCCTTGGCCACGGCGGCCGCCACCGTTTTCGTCGCCACTGCGGCACATGCCGGCATTGCCGGCAACTACAAGCGCCCCAACGGCTCCATCGCCAAGGTATGGATGTGCGGTGGCGGGCTGTGCGGCAAGGTCGTGAAGGGCAAGGGCAGCGGCACGGTCATGTTCAACGGCATCAAGAAGGCCGGCAAGGTGTGGAAAGGCGACATGAAACACCCCGACATGCCGGGCTTCATGACCTTCAACGGCACCATCACGCCCATGGGCAGCGGCAAGATCAAGGTGCAGGGCTGCGCCATCGGCCAGTCCATGTGCGACGCCGAAACCTGGGTAAAGATCAAGTAGATGCCTGCACGATCTGCTTGATGCGGACGAACCGGACGGCCTCCGGGCCTTCCGGTTCCTTCATTTTTCCGGCCGTGACACCCGCTGTACGCTGATGGACACCCCTTCCCGCCAGCAAGGAAGTCGCAGGCCGAAGACTTCCTGCAGCCGCGAGCTGTCAAGACGGCTGTCCGCGGGACGTACGGCCCTTGCGGACCGCTCCTCCGTCCGCACCGGCACGACCTGCGCCGTCACGGACATGCCCAACCGCCGCGCCACACGCAGCACCTCCACTGCAAGATCATGCCAAGAGGCATCCCCGCCCCCTGCGGCGTGAAATATTCCCTGGAACCTGCGGCTCGCCGCACGCTCTTCCGCCATCCTGCGGATCATCTCGACGATGACTTCCGCAAGATGAAGAGCGCAGGTCGGCGAGCCCCTCTGATCCGCCACCACCGGCAGCATCTTGCGCTCCTGCGCCAGCTTGAGGATGCGCCGCAAGAAATTGCGGCCATAGGGCCCGAAAAGCCAGGCCGTCCGCAGCACGATGCTGCGCTCCCAGATGGCCATGACAGCCTGCTCGCCAGCCAGTTTCGAATGTCCGTAGACATTGAGTGGATGAGGGCGATCATCCTCGACATAAGCCGCCCCCTTCCGGCCATCGAAAACATAGTCGGTGGAAATGTGGATGAGCGGGATTCCCCTTCGTTTGCAAGCCTCCGCCAGATACGCCGCACCATCACGGTTCAGCGCCAGGGCCTCCTCCCTTTCCTCCTCCGCCCGTTCCACATCCGTCCAGGCTGCCGTATTCACCACAATATCCGGCCCGATCCTTTCCATTCCGCCGCGAATCCTGTCGGGCATGGTGACATCCATCTCGCGCCGCCCCAGAGCCACCATGCGCCAACCGGACGGAAGGGGAACCTCCACAAGGGCACGGGCCAGCTGCCCGGAACGCCCGGTCACGAGAATCCGCATCGTCACACCTCCCGCTTCCCGCCATGCCGATCCACAAAAGTGAAATATTCCGGCAGCGCGGACAGGAACGGATGCCGCCGGTCCCTTTCCGACAGAACCGCATTCGACGGATCCACGGGCCAGTCGATGGCCAGCGCCGGATCATTCCAGGCCAGCCCCCGCTCATATTCCGGCGCATAATGATCCGTGAGCTTGTAGACAACTTCCGTATTCGGCTGGAGGGTGCAGAACCCGTGCGCAAAACCCGCCGGCACCAGAAGCTGCCGCCAGTTTTCCGCCGAGAGTTCAACTGCCAGATGACGGCCATGGGTGGGCGAGCCATGCCGGATGTCCACCACGACATCCAGTATCGCACCGCGGACCACGCGCACCAGCTTGTCCTGCGCCCTTGGCGCAATCTGGAAATGCAGTCCCCGCACGGTACCGATCCGTCGGCTCAGGGAATGGTTCTCCTGCACGAATTCACGATCGAAGCCGTGGCAGGCCAGAACGTCACGCCGGAACGTCTCCGAAAACAAGCCCCGGTCATCGGCAATCCTCTCCGGGATGATCAGGAGCGGACCTTCGATATCGAACCTCTGCACGTCCATGAAATCATCCCGCAGCCGGACACATCATGCGAGCGAAGGGCGAAGCGGTCAGGCCTGCCCGCCCCACGCGCCTGCAACCCAGTGCATGCATTGCGATTGACTTCCCCTCATCCGACAAACTACTCTACCTGAAGTTAGTCGAAAGTTCATGGAAATTTTGCAGGTTGTGAAAAAATGAACCAGCTCCGCCATCGCAGGTGCAGGCTCCATCGCGCATCCACCACCAGCGGAAGGGAGCAGCCCTTTTTCAGCACATGCGGAAACACGACCGGCATCGGAGCACGTGCAGACGCAGCGATCCAAATATCAAGAAACCCGGCCATGAACGACCGCTATGGCACTTCCTGAGCCGGCAGAACGTCCGTCCAGCGGACATGATTGGGTGAAAAGAAAATCTGGCTCGGGGGCAACATGATCAGAAGAAGGTTTTATCTGGCCATCGGATATTACATACCGAGGTACATTGGAAATTTCATCATACGCAACAGGTGGGTGCACAAATACATAAATGGTACGCGCATTATTGAGATTGCATGTCGTGCAATTGACAGGATGATCATAAGAAATGACAAGAACAATATATTTGATGAAGATTATTACTTTAAAAAATATGGAGAAAACATTCCGGCAGGAACGGACCTTCTTTCTCATTTCATCAGAACAGGTCATCGAAAGAACTTCAATCCTTCCCCTCTCTTCGACGTGGAATATTACAGACGACAGGCCGGCATAGGAAAGGACTTTCCCCTCAACGCCCTGTCCCACTTTCTTCTTTGCGGAAGCACACGCGACATCTCGCCAACCCCATGGTTCGATTACCATTTCTACCGCCGGGAGAACCGCGACGTCGCCCAGTCGAAGATCGACCCCTACGTTCATTTTCTGCGTTTCGGCTGCAACGAAAACCGGTGCGGATCGCCCTGGTTCGATCCCGAGCTCTATTTGCAGGCCTTTCCGGAAGCTGCGGAATCCGGACTGCCTGCCCTCATCCACTTTCTCGACAATCCGGAATGTCAGGAGCAGAGTCGGAGAACCCCGCCGGCTCTGCCCTACCAGCGTCGACATGGCCTCAACAGCGAGGACCTCATCGGGAATGTCGCGGAGGCTCTCGACCGGATCGATGCTCCGGCAGCCGGCGTCCATGCCTCTGATGCTCTCGTTGACGTCATCATCCCGGTATACCGGAACCGGGAGATCACCCTGCGCTGCCTGCATGCCGTTCTGACTTCCCCATGCGATACGCCTTTCAGGGTCGTCGTGATCAATGACTGTTCGCCTGAAGCGGAACTGGCGCAGGATTTGCGGAAACTGGCCGAACGCAACTTCTTCAAGCTGATCGAGCATTCCCGGAACATGGGCTTCGTGCGCAGTGTCAACGAAGGCATGTCGCTGCATGACGAACGGGACGTCATTCTGCTCAATTCGGACACCGAAGTGTATCCCGGCTGGGTGGACAGGCTCAGACGTGCCGCATACCGTCTGAAGAACGCTTCCAGCGTAACTCCCCTGACCAACAACGGCACCATTTGCAGCTATCCGCATTTCAACCGTGACAATCCGTATCCCCTGGAAATCAGCTATCGTCAGCTGGACCAGATCGCTGCCGAAAGGAATGCCGGCAAGACCATACCCATTCCCACAGCGGTAGGCTTCTGCATGTACATCCGCCGCGATGCTCTGAAGGATGTCGGCCTGTTCGACGAAGATGCCTTCGGCAGGGGTTACGGAGAGGAAAATGACTTCTGTCAACGCGCACAGGCCCGCGGCTGGGTGGACGTTGCCGCTGCGGACGTCTTTGTCCGGCATCTGGGCGGCATCTCCTTCGGAGAGGAGAAAACCGACCGGATCCACAAGGCGCTCGCGATCCTCGACCGCCGCCATCCGTCGTATCGTGCGGCCGTGGAGCGGTTCATGGCCCTGGACCCCCTGCACCGGATGCGCATGACGCTGGATCTGGAACGTCTCAAGCTTCTGAAGAAGGAAAACAACATACTCATCATCTCCCACCAGCGAGGGGGTGGTACGGAGCAGCACGTCCTCGAGGAGGCGGAGCGGCTGGAACGGAACGGACATGGTGTTTTCCGCCTCTTTGCGGAACGCGACCACAGCGACACCGTCCGCCTGACACACATGGACGCGCCAGAGGTGCCCAACCTGTCAGGCATGGATCTCGGAAGCGAAACGGGCCGGAAAGACCTGCTGGCCCATCTCCGGGAGCTTGGAATCAGCCGGGTGCAGATCCACCACCTTTTCGAATTTTCCTCCGACGGCCCCCGGATCATGCATGAACTTCTGACGCAGGCAGGCATCCCCTATGATTTCATTGTGCATGACTTTCTGGCCCTGTGCCCCCGTATCAATCTTGCAGACCGCAAGGGGCTCTACTGTGGCGAGCCGGACAAGGATGGCTGCCGCACCTGCCTGACGACGGCAGGATCCGAGTTCAACATCCACGACATTACACGGTGGCGCAAATCCTACGAAATTCTTCTTCGCGATGCCGATCACGTGATTGCTCCCAGTCATGATGCGGCCAATCGCATGAAAAGGTACTTTCCGGACATAAACATCGTCGTGTTGCCACATGACGGTGTCCGCCCGGCTCCACTGCGCGACCTGTCACACCGTTCGGCATCGGGACCGGTACGCATCGGCATCCTGGGAGCGATCAGTCATATCAAGGGCTTCGAGGTTCTGCTCAATTGTGCCGATCATGCCCGGCGCAACAAGCTGCCCGTCGAATTCGTGGTCATCGGCTACACGAAAAACAACATGCTTGCCCGGCGCTATGGCATCCACATCACCGGCCCCTACAGAAACGAGCACGTTCAGGAGATCATCAGGAACAATGACCTCGACATCCTCTTTTTTCCCGCCACCTGGCCGGAAACCTATTGCTACACCTTGTCCGTGGCCCTGAAATCGGGGCTCCCGCTGGCCGCTTTCGAGATCGGAGCCATGCAGGAACGCCTGCGCGATCTGCCGCATGCGTTGCTGATGCCGCTGGAGATGCACAAATCCCCGGCAAGGATCATGGAACGAATCCTTTCCTTCGTCCGCAGATTCAGGGAGCCCTTTCGGGACAGAACACTGGACGACCTGCTTTCCAGGAATGCAGTGGACGAAGAAAAGTTCGAGCATGACTTGCGCCGCATCGCTCCAGCTACACGGAATTACATCATCCTTTTCACGCCAAGGTCGGGCAGCACCTATCTCACAGGCCTGCTGTCATCCACCAGATGCGCGGGTTTCCCCGAGGAATGGTTCAATCCGAACTGGATCACCAAGGTGGCCGCCCGCCTCAATGCCGACAGCGTGGACCGTTACATGGAGATGCTGAAGAGGCACAAGAAAACGCTCAATGGAGTCTTCGGAGCCGAACTGAGCTTCTTTCATTATTCCATGATTCAGGACTGCACGGATTTCTTCGTGCACTTTCCACCGGAAATACCGTTTTTCGTGCTGTTCCGGGAAGATATCGTCATGCAGGGCATTTCACTTTACAAGGCAGTGGAAAGCGGCGTGTTCCACCTGACAAAGGATGACACCAGAAATCCGGAAGCCATCGACAACATCCTGAAATACGACAGTATCAAGATCAAGTACTGGATCAATCATATCAGGAAACAGGAAGAAGGAATTCTCCGGCTCGTGAAAGAAAAACGCCTGAACGCTCGCATCATGAGCTACGAGCAGATGTTCTCCTTGGAAGACGGGAGGGTTCTTCTCGACGCGTTCTTCGATCATGCCGGGATCGAAACACTTCCCGAGGAAAGACGTTTCATTTCCCGGCACAGGAAAGTCGGCACGTCACTCAACGAAGTGTTCCGGAAACGCTTCATCATGGAAAATGGAAAATTCGTCAGAAAGCTGGAAAAGGACAGGCCCCCCCTCTTTGCCCTGATGCGCAACTTCCCGCTCCTGTAAAGGCCGGGAAGAGCCAGCCCGGCTCTTCTTCAGATCAGCCTTCTGTCCTGAAGCCAGGCAATGATCCTGTTCGTCATCTGTTCCACGGTAAGCTGGGAGCCCGGCAGGCGGATTTCAGGATTTTCCGGCGGTTCGTAAGGGGAATCGATCCCTGTGAAATTCCGGATCAGCCCGGCCCGCGCCTTGGCATACAGCCCCTTGATGTCACGTGCTTCACAGACCTCCAGCGGCGTATCCACGAAAATCTCGATGAATTCGCCATCTTCGAAAGATTTGCGAGCCCTGCTGCGTTCGTCCCGGAAAGGCGAAATGAAAGTCACGAGAACGATCAGGCCGGCATCGGTCATGAGCTTCGCCACCTCCGTCACCCGGCGCATGTTCTCCACCCGGTCGGCCTTGGTGAAGCCCAGGTCCTTGCAAAGCCCATGGCGGACATTGTCGCCATCCAGGATGTAGGTGTGCTTGCCCATTGCATGGAGCTTCTTCTCCAGCAGACTGGCGACGGTGGACTTGCCGCATCCGGAAAGCCCCGTGAACCAGAGCACCAGCGGTTTCTGCCCCAGCCCTGCGGCCCGCTGCGTCTTGTCAAGCTCGAGCTCCTGCCACCGGATGTTGCTGGCCCTGCGCAGAGCGAACCTGACGACACCGAAACCCAGAACCCGCTTTCCTTCGTCATCCTTGAACAGGACGTGCGCCAAGGGGGAAAGAACATCATGCGTATCGAATATCAGTGTTCCGTCCAGCTCGATCTCGACCTGTCCCACGGCCGCCCGTTCGAGCTGCTTCGTGGCCAGGGGCAGAAAGGTCTGCGGGTCGATGCGGTTTTTCAGCTTGCCGACAAGCGCCGAGAACTCCCCCGACACCGTCGAGATCCGGTACGTGCGTCCGGCATACATGGGCTCCGCGCCAAGCCACAGTACATTCAGGGAGAACATGTCCGACTGGGCGGCAGGAAACCGCGCATCACAGAGTATGCTGCCCGGCTCGACCCGTCCGTCGCCGGACAGACTCACCACGGCACGCCCCTGCCCTCCGCCACCATCAAGCAGCGCCATGTCCATCTGCACGCCGGCCGGCAGAACCTGCACGTCTGCGGATGCATCGGGCCGTCCACTCAGCACATCGACATGAAAGACCGCCTCCGAGCCTTCCCCCCGGGACCGGACCCGTGCCCGCAGCGGGCCGTCTCTCTCTCCGCGGAGATCCGAGAACACACCCGACATGACCCGATGAAGAGCGTCGTCATCCACCCCCTTCAGTTCGTCAGCGCCTACCCCCCGCAAGGCCTCCCATATTTTCCGGTCCTGCATCCGGGCTGCCTCTTCCTTTTCGACGATCCCGACTTCCACGAAACCATTCGATGCATAGCCCATGTGACTGCCCCCGCAACAGGAAAGATGTCAACCATTGCGTACAGGTCACCGTCTTGCGCGGATCACTGCGCCGCCCGACCGCAGCCTCCCGCCTCGCATCCGGAAACCACCACGCATTTCAACCTTGGGTTTATCATCCGCACATATGCGCCCTCAATATGGTTGAATCATGAATTGGCATGCACGCATTCCAGAAAACCCACAGGCACATGGCAGTGCCGTGCGGCAGACAGGGACAGGCGGAATCCCATCGCGGCAAAAACGGAGAGAGGCTTAACCCCTTGGAAAGATGCGCTCACTAGCATCCGGGGTATGGGGGCGCTTTCCTGGTGAGGTCAGCGCAGAACAATGAAGCAGAACATCCTTTCCCATCCGTCCGCATCAGAGACCGCGAACGGACACGAACGGCGGCGCGAGCCGCGCAGGCGGGTACTCAAGGAAGCCCGCATCATCTTCAACAACCGCTTCTCCACTGTCAATGCGGCGGTGCGCGACATCTCGAGCAGTGGATGCAGACTGAAGCTCCATCAGTCCTTCGCTCTGCCGAAAAGCTTCACGATCGCCTTCCCGTCCGTGGGACTGGAACGGCCGGCCCGGCTCGTCTGGCAGTTCGAGGAGCATGTCGGGGCGGAATTCCTCGATGAGACGCCCAAGATCTTCTGGCGTCTGCTGCCCTACTGAACGATTCCCTTGTCATCACGGCAGAGAAAAGCCCGCATGCCTTCATGCGGGCTTCTACATGCTCTCTTCATGGCCTGAGGGCCGGTGTCCTTCGGGAATCTACTGTTCCGACAGCTTCCGCAGATCGAACAGTATGCGCATCAATGCCTTGCCATGACATGGCGGGATGGCATTCTCGCGCAGGATCGTCGTGACGATGATTTCCGCCTTGTCGTGCAGCTCGCCGATGTTGCGGGGGGTGCAATCGACGATCCGGCCGAAATCCGTCCCGAGCCGTGCCTGCGGCATCGAAGGGAGAACGCCGATCTCACAGAGTTCCTTTTCCATTGCCTCTTCGTCCCTCTTCTTTCTGTTCTGCATTCCGGCACGAGAGGCGCTTTCCTTCGGCTTGCGCATGTCTTCCCTGCCCCCTTCATGCTGTGGCCGCGGCCTTCGCGCCTTCCGTATCTCGGCCACCTCGCGGCAGCCGGTAACAGGAGTGCTGCCTTGAAACGCTTCCGCCCCGACGAGATTCCCGTTCAGGAACATGACGTTCCGTCTCTTCCCCACGCCATTGCAAGCAAGAATCGATACCCGTTTCAATTCCAAATAAATTTCCTACAAGCTGTAATTTTTGATACCGTAACGTATGATTCGTTTATCATTACGTGTACATTCACTGAACGGTCGCATTCCCGCATGCATTACGGGCGGATGACGATCAGCGGGAACGGGCGTTTGCCGTGACGGGGACGGGGATGAAGAAACGGGGTGGCAGCAAGGCATCTCTGGACATGATGCGCTCTTTCTGCGTCATGGCCCGCCATCTGAATCTCTCCAGATCGGCGGAACTGCTCGACCTCACGCGACAGACGATCCGCAGACACATCCAGATCATCGAGGAAAGTCGCGGCGAGAAGCTCTTCCTGCTCAAGGACAAGAAGTACTTTCTGACGGAGGCCGGGCGGGCTGCGCTGGACGGGGCGGAAGCCATCGTTGCCAAGGGGCTCGCCTGGCTGAAGGGTCAGTACGACTTGCGCGACGGCCTGCAGACCATCCGCATGCGCGACGAAGAAGGCCGGCCCGTCTTCTTCTCCAGTCAGCACAGGCTGACCAGAGTCTGGGATCATGGCACCGACCTTCTGCAACAGGCTCTGCACTGCTGGGTCGAGGCGAAAGGAGCCATCGAGAGCGAGAAGTTCGCTCCGATAAGACCTTATGTCCTGATCTTCAGACGCTACCGGAACGAGTGGCTGTGCGCGGAGATCGGCGAGAAATCCGCCCTGGCCCTGTGGTACGGATGGGAGTGGGCAAAAAGTTCCGTGGGACGTCAGGTCGACGAGATACCGGCCAGCGCGGTCTATGGCGAGTACATCATCGAGGCCTATGACGAAGTCCGCAAGTTTGGCACACCCCGACTCGATCATCAGTTCCGCAACATCGCCAGAAGGATCGGCGGCGAGCTGGAGCCCATGAGCTATCAGCGGCTGCTTCTGTCCTGCAGGTTTCCAGATGGCGACATGGCTCTGGCTTCCGTGGTCGACTTGACGCGCAGGGTCGAGATCAGCGGACTGGAGCCGGATGCTCTGGAAAGGGCGAACCACATCGGGTGAGTGCTGGTTTGAGGAAGCGAGTTCGTTTCGGTTCGCATCACAGGAGTTTCGACCATGTGCCCGGAAGATATCGTGCAGTGCGCCAACTACATTTCGACCTGCATGGCACGCATCACGGCCGAAGGGCTCATCCTCGAGATCGGCAGCGACTTCGACCGGTTCATCGACGCCATAGACAATCATGCCTCCAGGGGACCCGTGACGCCGAAATTCGATCCGCGCCTCGAGCAACTCGGCGAGGACAACGCATTCTGGATACTGGGACGGAACGGCAAGGGAGAAGTGGTCCACACGCAGGCCATCCGGATCATGGACATTGGCAATGGCACTCTGGCGGAACACATCCGGGAGGAGTTCCCCGCCTATACGCCACCACTGTGGACGCTGGTCAGTGACATGGCGCAATACCGCCCCGGCCCGGGTTCCAACAGCATTCGCGGCCTCGCCTGCTATCATGGCGACTTCTGGCTCAAGGGTGGCCCGGACGGTTTTCGCGGCCGCGGCATGAACGTTCTCACGTCCCGGCTCGCCATGGCGATCTGCTTCATGAAATGGGATCCGGATTACATCTATGCCTATATGCATTCGCTCGTGGCCTGCAATGGCATCGCCCCCCGCAGCGGCTTCATGCACATGGAACAGAACAATCTCTTCTGGTCCATTCCGGGATATGACGAGCTCCTCGAAGCCTGGATGGTATGGTCCGGGCGGGAAGACATCCGGCACTTCATTTCGTCCGCTTCGCTGTCTCTCGCCGATCAGCTTGCCACCTCGCGGCCGGCGGAATTCGACAGGAAGAAGAGGCGCCAGGCCGCTGCTTGAGCGGTTCCGGACCGTCTCCCCACGTCAGGCGCATGCAATGCGGCATGCGGCAGATCCGACTCTTTCGTGAACCCGACCGGCGATGCCCCGAATGGAGCGGGGATCTTCCACATACGGAAACCATTTGCCGGAATGCGGTTTTACAAAAATTTCAGATGCAACGCGCGGGATGCTCAGGCACACTGCGCGCAACAGACATACCGTCCCACAGGAAAGCAGGATTCCATGCATTACAGGACGCTGACCCTCGGCCTTCTGGCGCTGGCCGCAGTGCTTGCGGTCTTTGCCGGCCTGCAGGAGCCGGCAAGAGCCCTCGACCTCAAGGCGAAGGAATACGAGCTGAAAAACGGTCTGAAGCTGGTCGTCATTCCCGATCACCGGGCCCCGGTGGTGACACACATGGTCTGGTACCGGGTGGGTGCCGCCGACGAACCGGCGGGAAAATCGGGCCTCACCCACTTTCTCGAGCATCTGATGTTCAAGGGGACGAGCAAGGTGCCACCGGGCGAGTTTTCGAAGATCGTCAAGCGTCACGGCGGGCAGGACAACGCTTTCACCACGGCCGACAACACGGCCTACTTTCAG
>JAJRRY010000033.1 GCA_024279095.1 Alphaproteobacteria bacterium | reverse complement strand
CCGGTGCATCCCAACGATCATGTGAACCGTTCGCAGTCCTCCAACGACACCTTTCCGACCGCCATGCACATCGCCACCGTGGAGGAGGTCGTTCATCGCCTGATCCCGGCGCTGGAGCACATGCTCGCGGCGCTGGAGGAGAAGGTGAAGGCCTGGGCGGACATCATCAAGATCGGCCGCACCCACACCATGGATGCCACGCCCCTGACGCTCGGGCAGGAGTTCTCCGGATACGCGCAGCAGGTGCGGCTCGGGATCGCCCGGCTGAAGGATGCGCTGCCGCGTCTCTACGCACTGGCACAGGGCGGCACGGCGGTCGGCACGGGGCTGAACACCAAGAAGGGCTTCGACGTGCTGGTGGCCAAGCACATCGCGGCGGTCACCGGTCTGCCCTTCGTCACGGCGGAGAACAAGTTCGAGGCGCTGGCCGCCCATGACGCCATGGTGGAGGCGTCCGGAGAGCTGAACGTGGTGGCCGCCTCGCTGTTCAAGATCGCCAACGACATCCGGTTTCTCGGTTCGGGGCCGCGCTGCGGGCTGGCGGAATTGATCCTGCCGGCCAACGAGCCGGGGTCCTCCATCATGCCGGGCAAGGTGAATCCCACGCAGGCGGAGGCGCTGACGCAGGTCTGCGTGCAGGTCATGGGCAACCACACGGCGGTGAGCATCGCCGGATCGCAGGGGCACTTCGAGCTGAACGTCTACAAGCCGGTGATCGTCTACAACGTGCTCCAGTCGGTGCGCCTGTTGGCCGATGCGGCGCGCAGCTTCACCGATCGCTGCCTCGTTGGCATCGAACCGAACCGGGAGCGCATCGCGGAGCTTCTGGAGCGTTCGCTGATGCTGGTCACGGCGCTGGCGCCGGTGATCGGCTACGACCGGGCCACGGAGATCGCCAAGGCGGCCTACCGCAACGGCACGACGCTGAAGGAGGAGGCGGTGCGTCTGGGCTATGTGACCGAAGAGGAATTCGACCGCATCGTGCGTCCGGAAAAGATGCTGGGGCCGGGTGAATGACAGGGAAGGTTGTCAATCTGCGGCAGGCCCGCAAGCGCCGGGCGCGGGCGGAGAAGGAAAGGCGGGCGGAGGAAAACCGCATCCGCTTCGGCCGGACGAAGGCGGAGCGGAATCTCTCCGAGGCACTGCGCGAGAAGCATGTCCGTCACGTGGATGGCCACCGCCGGGAGGATGACGGGGAATGAGAGGTCCGCGCAAACGCTCAGTCGTCATTGCCGGCCATTCCACCAGCCTGACGCTGGAAGACGAGTTCTGGGAGGAGCTGAAGCGCATCGCGGCAGAGGAGGGGGTGTCCGTTCAGGCGCTCGTCAAGCGGATCGACACGATGCGTGAAGGGCGCTCCCTGTCCTCGGCGGTGCGCGTGTTCGTGCTGCAACGGCTCAGGAAGGCGGCAGGGAGCTCCTGAGATTCCCGATCTTATTCGTTCACGTCCGTGATGTCCGGCGTCTGCCAGTTGAGATGCTGCCCGCCGTCCAGCACGATCATCTGCCCGGTCATGGCCGGTGCGGAGAGAATGAAGCGCACCGCGGCGGCGATTTCCTCCCGCGTGGTGCCACGGCCGAGCAGGGTCAGTTCGCACTGGCGGGCGAAATCCTCATCACTCATGCGGACATTAGCCAGACAGGGGCCGGGAGAGACGGCATTGACGCGGATGTTCTCCTCCGCAAGTGCCTGGGCCATGGTGCGGGTGGCCGTCCACAGGCCGGTCTTGGTGAGGGTGTAGGAGAAGAACAGTGGATTCAGCTTGAGCACACGCTGATCGATGATGTTGATGATGTTGCCTTCGATGCCGCGCGGCTTCTGGCCGGCGAAGGCCTGAGCGAGGAACAGCGGTGCGCGGAGATTGATGTCCATGTGGGCCGCCCAGTCGGCCAGAGTCATGGTCTGGAGCGTGTCGGGCTCGAAACGGGAGGCATTGTTGACCAGCACCGTGAGGGGGCGTTTCAGTCCGCGCTCGGCCTCCAGCACGAGTCGCAGCGGTGTCTCCGGATCGGCAAGATCTCCCTGCACGGCGGTAGCCTGTACGCCGAGGGCGCGGATCTCGTTCACCACGGTGTCGGCCTCCTTGCGCGAGGTGCCGTAATGCACCGCGATGTCGTATCCTTCGCGGGCCAGCTCCAGAGCGATGGTGCGCCCGATGCGCCTGGCGGCGCCGGTGATAAGGGCGGCGCCCCTTTCCGTCGAGCCGGTCATGTTTCCGGTTCCTCCAGCATGCGTTTCAGGAGTGCCAGGAGTTCCTCGCGGGTGGCGGGGCGGAAGTCTCCGGCGATCCATTGCTCCTGCACCTTGCGCAAGGTTTGCCCCACGGCAGGTCCCGGAGCAACGCCTGCGGCAATGGCATCCTTTCCGGTGAGCGGAAAGACGGGCGGCGTCCAGTCGCGCAGGGTGTTCAGGGCCATGGTGAAAGCCTCGTCATCGAGGCGGCCCGTGGCATGCGCATGACGTGCAATGTCACGGGCGGTGTCGATGCCGTCACGCCAGGCGAGAATGCGCCAGCCCCGGGTGTCGACCGGAAGGCCCATGGCAGTACGGAGTGCTTTCAGCCGTGCCGCTTCCTTGCGAGAGAGGCGGAAGGCATCCTTCAGTTCCGGCAGGGGCGTGCAGAAGGCGGCCAGCCGCAGCAGCCAGTCGGAGGCGAAACCGGTGCGTGTATCATCGGTTGCCATGCGGGCCAGTGCCTCGAAGTCGCGCAGGCAGTTTTCCGGGACGACATGGTCCAGCACGCCGGTGCGGGCCATGTGCAGCATGGCCTCCACGGCGCGGGGGGCGACGAGCAGCCGGCGCATCTCCTCGCGGATCCGCTCGCGGGATATGCGGGAAAGCCCTTCGCGCAGCTCGGAGACGGCGTTCAGGGCTTCCGGATCGGGATCTTCGTGGGCGTATTGTGCCCAGAAGCGGAAGAAACGCAGGATGCGCAGATAGTCCTCGCGGATCCGCTGGCGGGCATCGCCGATGAAGCGCACATGACGGGCGCGGACATCCGGCAATCCGCCGAGCGGGTCGTAGATGTTGCCCCGGGCGTCGGCATAGAGAGCATTCATGGTGAAATCGCGTCGGCGGGCATCCGCTTCCCAGTCGTCGGTGAAGGCGACTCGGGCATGGCGACCGTCGGTCTCCACGTCATGGCGCAGGGTGGTGACTTCGTAGGTTCTGCCACCACGGGCGACCAGCACCGAGCCATGGTCGATCCCCACCGGATGCACGGAAAATCCCGCTTCCTCTGCTCGGCGCATGACTTCCTCCGGTGGCAGCCGGGTGGCGATGTCCACATCCTGCACCGGCATGCCGATCAGGGCATTGCGCACCGCACCGCCGACGATGCGGGCATTGTCCTCCCCCAGTGCGTCGAACAGCCGGCGCAGGGTGGGATCCAGCAGCCAGGCCTCGCCGGACAGTCTTTCCGGAGCACCTCCGGTGGTTCCATCGCCGTCACCAGTCATGCAGACGCTCCCACAACATGCGCAAGATGCCCGCCGTGGCCCCCCAGATGAAGTGTTCGTGATGCCGGATGATCCAGTGCAGACGTCTGACACCGCGGGATTCGACCATCTCCTGGACATGGTTGTCCGGATCCAGGACGGTTTCCAGCGGTACCTCGAAGATCTCCTCCACTTCACGGGCGCAGGGGCGCAGCCGGCAGTTGGCGGCCACGATGCCGACGAGGGGGGCAATGACGAAACCGGTTCCGGTTTCCCACGGATCGAGGAAACCGAGCGGCGTCACGTGGCGGCGGGTGATGCCCGTTTCCTCTTCCGTTTCCCGCAGCGCGGCCTGCAGCGGCTCTTCGTCCTCGTGAATGCGACCGCCGGGGAAGCAGATCTGGCCGGGATGATGGGGCAGATCGGCGCGGCGCTGGGTGAGCAGCACGGAAGGGCCGGTGGCACGCCGCACCACGGGCACCAGCACCGCGGATGGCACAGGCCCGGCAGGCATGGCCGGGGGCAGGGGCGACAGACGCGCCCTTGCCCGGTCAGCAAACTGGTCCAGAGTCAGAAAAAACTGCATGTCGTGCCCTTCTCGCGCCATGATGGCGATGTTCGGATGGACAAGCAACTGTCATCCCTGACATGCTTTTAATGCTATAGCATGTCGGGATGTTATAAATTCCGGCAAAAATTCCTGCGAATGCGAGGCATGACATGAGCGAGGCCGTCAGGGCGGAAGAGAAAATCGTCGGACAGATCGAACAGGCGGCGGAGCGGCTGCGCCGGGTGCGCGAGGAGACGGCTCGCGTCATCTACGGGCAGGACGAGGTGGTGGAACTGGCGCTGGTGGCCGTTCTTGCCGGTGGTCATGCCCTGCTCGTCGGCGTGCCGGGGCTGGCCAAGACGCTGCTGGTCAACACGCTGGGAACGGTTCTCGGGCTTGATGCCGGACGTATCCAGTTCACCCCCGATCTGATGCCCGCCGACATCACCGGGTCGGAGGTGATGGAGGAGGACGAGCACGGCCGGCGGCATTTCCGGTTCATCCCGGGGCCGGTGTGCTGTCAGCTGCTGATGGCCGACGAGATCAACCGTGCCTCGCCGCGCACCCAGTCGGCGCTGCTGCAGGCCATGCAGGAGCGGTTCGTGACGGTGGCCGGCGAGCGGCACGATCTGCCGCGCCCCTTCCATGTTCTGGCGACGCAGAACCCGTTGGAGCAGGAGGGCACCTATCCATTGCCCGAAGCGCAGCTCGACCGCTTTCTGCTGGAGATAGACGTGGACTATCCGGATCGCGAGGCGGAGGCGCGCATGCTGATCGTCACCACTGGCGAGGATGAGGCTTCCGCTTCCCGCGTCCTCGATGCGGCGGAGCTGATGCGTATCCAGCATCTGGTGCGGCTGATGCCGGTTGGCGAGAAGCTGGCGGAGACCATTCTCGACGTGGTGCGCGCGGCGCGGCCGGGGCAGGCGGAGGCGGACGATTTCATCAACGAGGCCGTGGCCTGGGGGCCAGGGCCGCGCGCCGGACAGGCGCTCATGCTGGGGGCGCGGGCACGCGCCCTGTTGCACGGCCGGCTGGCGCCCTCGGTGGATGACGTGGCGGCGTTGCTCGACCCGGTGCTGCGCCATCGCATGGCGCTGACCTTCTCGGCCCGGGCCGATGGCGTGCGGCTGGCCGACGTGATTGGCCGGCTGAAGGAAAGGATGGCCTGACTTGGCACGACCGGACGACAGCACGGCGCTGCGGAACGCCTCGGAAGCTCTCGCACATGCCCTGCCGCCGCTGCTTGTCGAGGCGGAACGGGTGGTGCAGACGGTCATGCATGGCGTGCATGGCCGCAGGCGTGCCGGTCCGGGTGAAGATTTCTGGCAGTATCGCCACTATGTCCGGGGTGATGATGCCGCGGCCATAGACTGGCGCAAGTCGGCGGCCTCCGAGCGCGTCCTGATCCGCGAAAACGAATGGATGGCGGCCAATACCCTGTGGCTGTGGGTGCAGACGGATGCCGGCATGCGCTATCGGTCTGACATGGCAGCGGTAACCAAGGCGCATCGTGCAGCGTTGATTGCGCTGGCGCTGGCCCGCCTGGCGACCCGGGCCGGAGAACGGGTGGCGGCCCTTGGTGGTGGCTGGCGGCCCGACCATACGCAGGCGGCAGTAGAGCGTCTGGCCGTGCGCTTCGATCCGGATGCGCCTATGGAACAGGAGAGCCTGCCACCGAAGGCTGAGCTGCCCCGGTTTTCCACTTGCGTCCTGATCGGCGATTTCTTCGCCGACGCCGGCGAGCTGGAGGCGCGGGTGCGTGAACTGGCCGCCCGCGGGGCGTGTGGGCACATGCTGCAGGTGGTGGATCCGGCGGAAGAGGTCTTTCCT
>JAJRRY010000003.1 GCA_024279095.1 Alphaproteobacteria bacterium | reverse complement strand
GGTGATGCCCTGAATCGCATCGTCGGCCACCACCGCCACGTGATAGGACGTGCCTATATCCTTGCGGGCCAGAATCACGTCGCCCCAGCGGGCGGGATCCACAGCGATGCGCCCACTCTCTCCGGCCGGCCCCGAACCTTCCTCGCGCCATTCCAGCGGCCGGCCGATGCGCCGCAGGGCCTCTTTCATGTCGAGCCGCCAGGCGTGTTCTTCTCCGGCCGCGATGCGCGCCTCGCGTTCCGCTGTGGAGAGATGGCGGCAGGTGCCGGGATAGAGCGGGCGGCCGTCCGGATCATTGGGCCAGTCGCTGCAGCCTTCAAGACGGGTGGCAATCTGCCGGCGGGTGCAGAAGCAGGGATAGAGCAGGTCTTCTTCTTTCAGCCTTTTCGTAATTGCGTAATAGTCGTCCATGTGGCGGCTCTGGTGGCGCACCGGCTCCTCCCAGTTCAGGCCAAGCCAGCGCAGATCCTCGAAGATGCTCTTCACATAGCGTTCACGAGCGCGAGTGAAGTCTATGTCCTCGATGCGCAGCAGGAAGCGGCCGCCGTGCTCCCTGGCGAAGCGTTCGGAGAACAGGGCGGAGAAGGCGTGGCCGGCATGCAGTTCGCCGTTGGGGCTCGGAGCGAAACGTGTGCGCGTCATCTTGCCGTCGCATGGATCGTGAAAGGTCGGGCCAGTTTGCCACAGGGCTGCCTTTGCGGCTATAAGGTGGGACGTGATGCAGCAGATGCAATCGACAGGGCTCTATCCGGCGCTGGTCCTCAATGCGGACTACCAGCCGCTGAGCTACTATCCCCTGTCCATCTGGGACTGGCGGCAGGCTGTCAAGGCGGTTTTCCTCGGCCGCGTGAACGTGGTCAGTGAGTACGATCGTCTGGTGCGCTCGGCCCGCATGGTCATCCGGCTGCCTTCCATCATCGCCCTGAAAACCTACGTGCGGCCGCCGGAGCGCCCCGCCTTCACCCGCTTCAACGTCTTCCTGCGCGACGGATTTTCCTGTCAGTACTGCGGATCAACGGAGGACCTGACTTTCGATCATGTCATCCCGCGCTCACGTGGCGGGCGCACCACGTGGGAGAACGTGGTCGCCGCCTGCTCCGCATGCAACCTGCGCAAGGCCAACCGGCTGCCGGAGGAGGCGAGCATGTTTCCGCGCAGCGTGCCGCATGTGCCGAGCCATTTCGAGCTGCAGAACAGAGGCCGGAAATTCCCGCCCAACTTCCTACACGAAAGCTGGCTGGACTATCTCTACTGGGACAGCGAGCTGGAGCCGTAAGCCTCCCTGCCGTGCTCCCTACATTTTCGGTTCGACGGTGTAGTTCAGGGGCATGCGGCCGCCGTCCACGTAGATGCACTGGCCGGTGACATAGGAGGCATCCGCGCTGCACAGGAAGGCGGCGATGGAGGCGACCTCCTCCGGATCGCCGATGCGGCCCATGGGCGTGCGCGAAAGCACCTTGCGCCTCGCCGCCTCGTCGTTGGCCACGGCGGCGAGCATCTCCGTCATGATGGAGCCCGGACCGATGGCATTCACGCGGATGCCGTGAGGGGCGAGCGACAGGGCCATGACCCTGGTCAGTTGATTGATGCCGCCCTTGGAGACGGAATAGGGAACCTGATTGGCAATGGCCAGCACGGCATTGACGGAGCTCATGTTGACGATGGCACCAGGCGGGTGGCCGGCCTCCACCTGCGCCACCATCTGGCGCGCGGCAGCCTGCCCGGTCAGGAAGAAGCCCTTGAGATTGACCGCCAGCACGCGGTCGAAGTCCTCTTCCTCCAGTTCCAGAAAGTCGGCCCCGTGGACGATGCCGGCGTTGTTGATCAGGAAGTCGAGCTGGCCGAATTCATCGACAGCGAATTTCACCAGATTGCGCACATCCAGCTTCCTTGTCACGTCGCACTCGCGGAAGACGCAGGTGCCACCGGCTTCGGTGATTTCCTGCGCCGTTTTCTCGCCGGTATCATCCTCGATGTCCGCGATGACCACGTTTGCACCCTCGCGAGCGAAACGTTCGGCGCAGGCGCGGCCGATACCCTGCGCACCGCCCGTCACGATGACGGTCCTGTCGGAAAATCTCATGGCCTCCTCCCTGATTCCCTTCAGGATGGAGCATAGGCGCCGTCAGCGGAACCGTGCAAGGGCGAAGGCGGAAATGTCCGTTTGCGGAGTTTGTCCCGTCGCCAGCGCCGCGGCTTCCTCGCCCGCCGCCGGGCCGATCCCGAATCCGTGGCCCGAGAAGCCGGTGGCCACGACGAGGCCGGGCACTTCGGCGGGAGCGTCGATGACAGGCAGCACGTCCGGCAGCACGTCGATGACACCGGCCGCCTGCC
>JAJRRY010000032.1 GCA_024279095.1 Alphaproteobacteria bacterium | reverse complement strand
GTCCGTTTCCTCCCGGATGAGCTGGAAGTACCAGGAACCATCCACGGTATCACCGTAGAGCACAGTCCCGATCAGGTGATTTCCACTCAGAACAAGCTTCCTGTACGTGCCACCGGCCGGATCGTGCATGACGATCTCGTCCGATCCCGGCCGCCCGAGGAAGTCTCCTGCGGAGAACAGATCGATCCCCGTCACTTTCAGCTTGGTGGATGTGACGGACCCCTCGTAGGTCATCCAGCCACGCCCACCGAGGTGGTTGGCCAGCACGCGGGCCTGCTCGTAGAGCGGGGCGACGAGACCGTAGGTGACGCCGCGGTGCTGCACGCACTCGCCCACGGCATAGATCCGCGGATCATAGGTCATCATGTAGTCGTTGACGACGATCCCGCGCTCGCAGTGGATGCCGGCCTCCTTCGCCAGCGTGACGTTGGGCCTGATGCCGGCGGCCATGACCACCAGGTCGGCGGGAATTTCCTGCCCGTCCTTCGTCCGCAGGGCCTTGACCCGGCCGTTGCCGTCATCCACCAGCTCCGTGGTTTCCGCCGGCATGATGAACTTCATGCCGCGCTCCTCCAGCGACTTGCGCAGCATCCCGCCGGCGGTCCGGTCGAGCTGACGCTCCATCAGCGTGTCCATGAGATGGACGACGGTCACGTCCATGCCGTTCTTCATCAGGCCGTTGGCCGCCTCCAGTCCCAGAAGCCCGCCGCCGATCACCACCGCGTGGCGATATTTCCTTGCCGCCTCGATCATGGTTTCCACGTCAGCAATGTCGCGGAACCCGATCACGCCCTCCAGATCGTTGCCCGGCACAGGCAGGATGAAAGGGCGCGAGCCGGTGGCGATCACCAGCCGGTCGTAGGGCACGCGCCGGCCGTCCGCCAGTTCCACATCGCGGGCGGCACGGTCGATGCCCACGGCAGCCACGCCGGCGATCAGCTCGATGCCGTTCTCCGCATACCACTCCGGGGTGTTGAGGATGATGTCGTCGATGGTATTCTCACCCGCCAGAACCGGAGAGAGCAGAATTCTGTTGTAATTGCCGTAGGGTTCGTCGCCGATGATGGTGACGGCATAGCGCTCCGCCCCTTCCAGCTTCAGCAGCTCCTCGACGGTGCGCACGCCAGCCATGCCGTTTCCAATGACGACCAGTCTTTCCTTGCTCATGCCTTGACTTGCCCTGCCTGTAGGTTGAGGCCGGAAAATGCCGGCCGGTTCGCCATCGGTAAAGGCAAATGCTGTGCCAGAATCGGGAATCATTTGCAGAAAATGATCAACAGGCTGATTTGAAAGAACTTTTCGCGCCATAATCTGCTCGGGTGGAAAATTTGCGGATGCACATCGTTCGCTCAAAAAGCAGGCACAAGCACACGTTTCAGATTAAATATTGAGCAACAGAATATTATGCATAAAAAATATGCAATACAGCCAACCACTTGAAAATTCAGGGGTTTGGGACGGTTCCCCGCATGGTGGAAGGAGTGGCATGCCCCTTGCCAATACTGGCATGTGCGGCACGGGCGCCGCAAGTGCGAGAGCGCATGATCGACCTGACACCTGGGAGACCGGACACATGAGCAAGGAAGCCACCCCTTCGCGGCTCAACCTGCTGGCATTCGGCCGGCCGGAGATCCGCGTGTTGCATTTCACCTGGATTGCCTTCTTCATCAGTTTCTACGTGTGGTTCAACCACGCGCCGTTGCTGAAAATGATCCAGCAGTCGCTGGGCCTCTCGCCGCAGGAGGTGAAGACCCTGCTCATCCTCAACGTGGCGCTGACCATTCCGGCGCGCATCGTCATTGGCATGTTGGTCGACCGCTTCGGCCCGCGGCAGGTCTATTCCCTGCTGCTGATGCTGGGCGGCGCGGTATCCATCGCCTTCGCCATGGCGCAGGATTTCGTGCAGCTGGCCATCCTGCGCTTTCTCCTCGGCTTCATCGGGGCCGGTTTCGTGATCGGCATTCGCATGATCTCCGAATGGTTCCCGGCCCGCACTGTGGGCCTTGCGGAAGGTATCTACGGCGGCTGGGGCAATTTCGGCTCGGCGGCCGCGGCCATGACGCTGCCTTCCATTGCCCTGCTGTTCGGCGGCGATGACGGCTGGCGCTGGGCCATCGCCACTTCGGGCCTGATCGCCATTCTCTATGGCGCCACATACTTCTTCATCGTGTCCAATACGCCGAAGGGCTCCACATACTTCAAGCCGAAGCGTACCGGTGCGCTGGAAGTCACCAGCCCGCGCGATTTCTGGCTGCTCCTGCTGATGAAGGCACCGCTGGTGCTGGCGCTGGGCGTACTCGGCTGGAAGCTCGGCCCGTCCAACCTCGGCATTCTGCCGCGCTGGGCGGAATGGACAGTCTACCTGGTGCTGATCGGCCTCTACCTATGGCAGGCGTGGCACATCTGGGAGATCAACCGCCATGTCTTCCGTGAGGAAGTGCCGGAGCTTCATCGCTACGACTTCCGGCAGGTGGTGGCGCTGGATATCGCCTATTTTGCAACCTTCGGCTCGGAGCTGGCCGTGGTTTCCATGCTGCCACTGTTCTTCGCCAACACCTTCGACCTGTCTTCCGTGACTGCCGGTCTGCTGGCCTCCGGCTATGCCTTCATGAATCTGGTGGCCCGTCCCACCGGCGGCCTGCTCTCCGACCGCTTCGGCCGGCGCGGCACGATGATGATCCTGCTGGGTGGCCTCTCGCTGGGGTATTTCGGCATGTCCTTCATCAATTCCTCCACCTGGCTGCCTCTGGCCGTGGGCCTGACCATGCTGTGCTCCTTCTTCGTTCAGTCCGGCGAGGGGGCCGTCTTCGCCATGGTGCCGCTCATCAAGCGCCGTCTGACCGGCCAGATCGCCGGGCAGGTGGGTGCTTACGGCAACGTCGGCGCAGTGACCTTCCTCACGGTGCTTTCCTTCGTCTCGCCTCAGACCTTCTTCCTGGTGATCGGCGGCGCCGGCGTGCTGGCCCTGATCGCCACATGGTTCTTCCTGAAGGAACCGGAAGGACACATGGCCGAGGTGCTGCCGGACGGCACAGTTGAGCTGATCGACGTGAAGTGACACCCTGAAGTCCCCTGCCGTCATCATGACGGCAGGGGGCTTGCGCATCGTTCACGGGAGCTCCCATGACCAAACCCGCCATCGAGATCGGTCAGTTTTCCGCCGCCGGTCCCAAGGAGACCAACGACGACAGTTATGGCGTCATGCTGCCGGAGCCGCCGTTGTGCGAAACCAAGGGGCTGGCCATGGCCATTGCCGACGGCATGAGCTCCTGTGCCAATCCGAAGGCGGCCTCGGAAACCGCGGTCAAGAGTTTCCTCGAGGACTACTATTGCACGCATGAAAGCTGGTCGGTGGAAACCTCCGTCGGCCGCGTTCTCACTTCGGTGAACCGCTGGCTCTACGGCCAGTCACAGAGCCATTCCGGTCACGGGCTGGTGACCACCTTCACCGGCGCGGTGCTCAAGGCCGGCATGCTCCATGTCTTCCACATCGGCGATTCGCGCCTGTCCCTGCTGCGGGAGGGCGAATTGCGTCCTCTCACCCGCGCCCATCGCGCGCAGATCGGCGAGAAGCGGGATTATCTGGCCCGTGCTCTGGGCATCGACATCGCTGCCCGCGTCGATCACAAGGAGACCGATGCCCGTGCCGGAGACATCCTCGTCTTCACCACCGACGGCGTGCATGATTTCCTGAAGGACGGCCGCATCATCGCCCTGATCCGCGAGCATGAGGACGATCTCGACGCGGTCGCGCGAGCCGTCTGCGAAGAGGCCCTGAAAGCCGGTTCCGACGACAACGTGACCTGTCAACTGGTGCGCATCGTCTCGCCCGGGGAGCCGGACGAGGCCGCATGGCTGAAACGCATTGCGGCGCTTCCCTTTCCGCCGCCACTGGAAGCGGGGAACGTGATAGATGGACTGCGCATCATCCGCGAGATCCATGCCTCCAGTCGTTCGCAGGTCTATCTTGCCGAGGACACGGAAACGGGCCGCAAGGTGGTTCTGAAGACGCCATCCCCCAACTATTCCGATGATCCGGCATACATCGAACGCTTCATGCGCGAGGAGTGGATAGGCCGGCTGGTGAACAGTCCCCACGTGGCAAAGATCATCCGCCGGCGCACGCCGAGGAAGTTCCTCTATTTCTGCATGGAGTGGGTGAAGGGGCAGACCCTGCGTCAATGGATGGACGACCATCCCCGGCCGGCGCTGGAAGAGGTGCGTTGCATTGCCGACCAGATCGTGCGCGGCCTGCGCGCGTTCCACCGCCGGGAGATCATCCACCAGGACCTGAAGCCGGAAAACATCGCCATCGACGCTGACGGCACTGTAAAAATCATTGACTTCGGGTCCGCGCATGTGGCCTCCCTTGACGAACTGAAACTTCCCGTGGGCGAGCATGGCCCGCTCGGCACGGCGGGCTACACGGCTCCGGAGCTGCTGGAAGGTACCCGTCCCGACAAGCGGCAGGACATCTTCTCCCTCGGCGCCATCATCTACGAGATGCTTACCGGCCGTCTGCCCTACGGCAGAGCGCTGGAGACGGCCCGACAGGCGGCGCGGGCTTCTTACGTGCCGGCGCGCAAGCACAATCCGGCCGTGCCCCGATGGATGGACATGGCCCTGCGCAAGGCCGTGGAGAAAGATCCCGTCCGCCGCTACGACACCATGAGCGCCTTCCTGCTCGACATCACTCGCCCAAACCCGAAGTTCTCCCGCGAAGCCGGTGCGCCGCTGCTGCAGCGGGATCCGGAACGGTTCTGGAAGTGGCTGGCCGTTCTGTCCCTGCTGCTGAATCTTGCGCTTCTGGTCTTCCTTGCCGAAAAGTTGTGAGTCCGGCTTTTAAAGCGCCATATTCGCAGATATACTGTCATGACAGGCGGGATGGTCAGGTGTGTCGTATCGAGGGGGTAGGGTGATGTCCTCTGTTCCGAAATCTGCAGCCGGCCTGCTGTGTGCGGCATTTGCTCTGGCAGCCGTGCCGTTCATGCCCGGGGCACGAGCCCAGGCCGTTCAGACGTATGATCATGAAGTGGATGGGGATGCAGATGCCGCCCGGCTGGCGGGCATGCAGAGAATGCGCATCCGCGAGATGATCCGTGGCATCGACTGGCGCCTGTCGATGCGAAACAACTGGTCGCAGCTGCCCGGTCATCCTGTGCCCCGTGCCATGGGCATCACGCCGACGGGAAGCGAAATGGCCGGTCCTCTCGGGAGCGGCTGGACGCTGTGGAGCATGTATGCCCGTTCGGCCGTCAAGGATACCCGTACCGCCGTTGCCAACGAAGGGGACACGGACAGTTTCACATTGGGCGTGGACAAGGAGCTCGGCAGCAAAATCGTTGCCGGCGTCAGCTTCAACCATGTCCGGACTTCGCTGGATACCTACTATAACACCGGCAGTTCCCACACCAGTGGATATACCGTCTCGCCATATGCCAGCATCGTGCTTTCCGAATGGCTGACACTGGAAGCCACTGCCGGCTATGTGCATAACAGGGAGCGGTTTTCCCGTTCCCTTCCCTGGTCGGCCATAGGTCGGCGCCATTCCAACGGCTACATGCTCGGCGCTTCGCTGAACGCGGCCCGCTGGTATCATTCCCTGCTGATCTCGGGCAAGGTGGGTATCGTGGCCTCGCGCGATCTCTGGAAGGCCTATGTCGAAAGTGACGGCACGCCCCATCCCGAACGCAGGAACAGCCTTGTTCAGGGCAGTATCGAGGCTTCCGCCTCCTGGTGGCTGGATCCGGTGATGCCTTACGCAGCTGTCACCTACACGCGCGACCTGAAGACGAATGATCCGCTGCTCGTCGATCGTGATGATGTCACGGTCACCGGCGGGCTGGCGTGGTATGGCGCAGGAGAGTGGGAAGGACTGACTGCCGATTTGTCGGGCTCGGTCGTCATCGGCCGGCAGAAGCAGCGCAACAGTACGTTTTCCGTCGGTCTGCGATGGAATTTCTGATGGTGAAAGGGCGCGTCGGATTGTCTGATTGCCTTTTCCGGTCACGATCCTGCACTATATGGTTGAAGAATATGCAAACCGGAAGCAGGGAGAAAGACATGATCACAAGGACATGGAAGAGCCTGCCGCGCCTCGTGCGCTTCATTCTGCGCAACATCGCACTGGGGACGGCGGTTGGCTGGACCCTCCTTGCCGGCATCCTCTATTCCGACATGGGCGGGCTTTATTCCATGATTTCGCATTCCAGCTACGGCTTTGCCGCCATTTTCCTGCTGATGGGCGGCTTCTCGGTGACCTTCGGTCCGGCGGCCGTGGCTTCGGCTGTGCTCATGGGTTACGAGTTCAAGGATGACGACGATCTGGACAAGGCCAGCAAGGCACCCGTAACGCCCTTGAAACCTGCACATGCGAAGGTTGTGGCGCGTCGCTGAGTCCCCATTGCCGGAAATTCCGATTCGGCCATGTGCCGGATGACGTCCATCGTTCCCCGTCGGACCATGCCGAGCGCATCCGACGGGGTTGTTCATTCGAGGCACTCCGATCATCCCAAGGCCCAAAAACGGTTCCGAAGACCGCCAGAATTCGATCAAGGCCCCTTCTCATGACGCTGACCATGAAAATCGCCATAGGCTCCATTCTCGTGGGGCTGGCCGTATTCGCGCTGAAGTATGTGGCCTACCTGATGACCGGCTCCGTAGCGCTGTATTCCGACGCGCTGGAGAGCGTCGTCAACGTCGCAGCGGCCGGGGCGGCACTGGTCGCCATCTGGGTGGCGCAGCAGCCTCCGGACGAGGAGCATCCCTATGGACACCACAAGGCGGAATATTTCTCCGCCGGGCTGGAAGGCGCGCTCATCATTATCGCCGCGTTTGCCATTTTCCGTGAAGCCTGGAGTGCACTCCAGACGCCGCGGCATCTGGCGTGGGACAATCCCGGTCTGCTGGTGAATGTGGCTGCAGGCGTGTTGAACGGTTTCTGGAGCTGGGTGCTGGTCAGCCGGGGGCGCAAGCTGAACTCTCCAGCTCTGGTTGCCGACGGCAAGCACCTGCTGGCCGACGTCTATACATCCATCGGCGTTCTCGGTGGTGTCATCCTGGCCGCCGTTACCGGCTGGTGGATTCTCGATCCGCTGATCGCCATGGGTGTGGCCGTTCATATCCTATGGGCCGGCTGGGAGCTTGTCCGCCATTCCACGGCCGGTCTCATGGACGCCGCCCCGGATGGCAAAGTCATGGAGCGGATCCGCGAGGTGATCAGTCGCAGTGCCAGAGGCGCCTTGGAGTTTCACGAGCTGAAGGTCCGCGAGGCGGGCAGCGCCCTGTTCATCGACTTCCATCTCGTGGTACCCGGTGACATGAGCGTGCATGACGCACACGAGATCTGCGACCGTATCGAGGATGCCCTGCGCGAGGCGTTCGGGCAGGTTGCGGTATCCATCCATGTGGAACCGGAGCACGAAGGCGACCAGCATGGCGCAATTCTGCTTCATCGCTGTGCTCCGGCCCATCCCGCTTCGATAGTGAAATCTCCATTGCCGCGTCCGGAGCGGCCGTGATGTCGTGAAAGGCCGATACGGAGACTGTGTCGGCAGATGACGGACGACAGCGAATCCCGTACTCTCCCTTTTCATGAGCATGTGGAAGAAACTTGCGGCATCGGTGGGAGATTTCGGACGTTCTCTTGCCGGCTGGTTCGCCCGTCCCGGCGAGACGGGCGCGGGGCAGAAGGCCCCGGAGCGCTCGGTGGCTTTCACCATGGCGGTCATCGCGCTGGCGGCGAAAATGGCGAAGGCCGACGGTATCGTGACGGATGACGAGCGGGAGGCGTTTTCGCGACTGTTCAGGGTGCCGCCCGGAGAACGCAGGAACGTGGACAGGCTGTTCCGGCTGGCGTCTGGCTCGGTAGCCGGATACGAGGCCTATGCCAGCCGGATCGCGCGCCTTTTCCATGGTGACCCCCGGGTGCTGGAAGATGTGCTGGATGCTCTCTTTCACATAGCCGCAGCCGATGGTGTCATGCATCCGGAGGAGATGCATTTTCTCGAACGGGTGACGGAGATTTTCGGCCTGAAGCATCGTTTCCGCTGCATCCGGGCGCGCCACATGCTGCATCCGGACGATGCGGCCTACGAGGTGCTCGGTGTCAATCCGTGTGACGACATGGAGCACATCCGCAAAGCCTACCGCCGCCTGGTACGGGATAATCATCCTGACAAGCTGCTTGCCCGCGGCGTGCCGAAGGAGATGGTGCGCATTGCCAACGAACGCATGGCGGCCATCAATGCCGCCTTCGAGGCCATCGTGAAGGAGCGCACGGAAGGAGAGGCTGGGGCCGCGCGTCTGGTGGCGTCATGAGCGGTTTCCATCATTCCAGTCCGCTGGCCGGGCGGGCGGTGCCCTCGCCGAATTTCAGCGAGCGGCGGGGAGGTGTCGGCATCGACATGATCGTGCTGCACTATACGGGGTGTCCTTCCGCGGAATCGGCGCTGCTGTGGATGTGTTCTCCGGATTCGCAGGTTTCCGCCCACTATCTGGTGGACGAGGATGGAGAGATCATCCAGCTGGTGGACGAGGAGGCGCGGGCCTGGCATGCCGGGGCCGCCTTCTGGGCTGGCGAGACGGACGTCAATTCCTGTTCCATTGGCATCGAGATCCAGAATCCCGGACATCTGGAATGTCTTCCGCCACCCTATCCGGCTGCGCAGATGGAGGCGGTGATCGCCCTGTGCCGGGACATCATGGCGCGCCATGGCATCTCTCCATTGCGGGTGGTGGGTCACTCCGACGTGGCGCCGGAGCGCAAGGCAGATCCTGGCGAGCATTTCCCCTGGTGGCGGCTGGCAGAGGAAGGGCTGGCCTTCCTGGTGGAGCCCGTGCTGCCCGGGATCCCCGGGCCGTCGCTGTCCCGGGGTGACATGGGGGAAGAGGTGGCGCGACTTCAGATCGACCTAGCCCGGATCGGCTATGGCCTCCGCAAGACGGGTGTTTTCGATGAGGTGACAGAAGCCGTGGTGCGAGCCTTCCAGCGGCGTTTTCGCCCGCAGAATGTGGACGGCGTGGCGGATGCCTCCACGCTGGCAACGCTGGCACGGGTGCTGGCGGTTCTTGATAACGTGGCCTGAAAGGCCTACATCCCCTGTGCGTCAGCCGGCCGGATGGCCGCCGGGGGCGGGTCCATGCGACACCGCCTGCCGGAGGAAAGTCCGGGCTCCACGGAAACAGGGCGCCGGGTAACGCCCGGCGAGGGACCCTTCGGGGGAACCTTAGGGAAAGCGCCACAGAAAACAGACCGCCAACGCGCCTTCGGGCGCACGGCAAGGGTGAAAGGGTGCGGCAAGAGCGCACCGCGCCCCTGGCAACAGGGGCGGCATGGCAAGCCCCGCCCGGAGCAAGGCCTAATAGGGACGGCGCATCCTCTCGGGGATGCAGGGTGCGTTTCCGGCCCAGACCGTCCGGGTTGGCCGCACGAGGCGCATGGCGACATGCGTCCCAGATGAATGGTCATCCCCCGGCATTGCCGGGGACAGAACCCGGCTTACAGGCCGGCTGACGCCCGTTTCCTCCGGGGCCGCAGAAAGATCTCCATCTGTGCCGGGCTGAATCATCCGTTCAAGGATTTCTTGGGATTTCGCGTGCTGTGGCAACCATTTGTTAACAACCGGCAGGCCAGAGTCGCAAGGGGACGTTAACCATAAGTTACGGGTGGGGAACCGTGTCCTTTCCGCGTGAAGAGGGGAGGACCTGGGCTCTCCGCACCGGTCTTGCCGGATCACTGCCATGATGACCGCCGACAGCGAGGGAACCCGGATGCGCCACGTACCGGTGTTGCGTGACGAGGCCACGGGTCTGCTTGCGCCTCGGGAAGGTGGCGTCTACGTGGATGGCACCTTCGGTGCCGGTGGCTACACGCGAGCCATCCTCTCGGTGCCGGGTACGCGGGTCGTCGGTATTGATCGGGATCCGGAGGCCATCGCGGCGGGTAGGGGCATGGAGGAGGCGTTTCCGGATCGCCTGACGCTGCTGGAGGGGCGCTTCTCCCGTATGGAGGAGCTGCTTGCGGAGATCGGCATCGAAACTGTCGACGGGGTGGTGCTGGATCTCGGCGTGTCCTCCATGCAGCTGGATGATCCGCAGCGCGGTTTCTCCTTCCTGCGTGATGGGCCTCTGGACATGCGCATGGAGCGGCAGGGGCCGTCGGCGGCGGACGTGGTGAACTCGGCAACGGAGAAGGAGCTTGCCGACATCCTCTGGCAATACGGCGAGGAGCGGCGTTCGCGGGCCATCGCTCGGGCCATCGTGCGTCGGCGCAAGAATGCACCGATACGCACGACGGCGGATCTCGCCGCCATAGTGGAAAGTGTGTTGGGGCCGAAGCGCAAGCCCGGGCAGGCGCACCCTGCGACGCGCACCTTTCAGGCTTTGCGCATCCACGTCAATGGCGAGCTGCGCGAGGTGGCGGAAGGATTGGCTGCGGCGGAGCGTCTCCTGAAGCCCGGCGGGCGGCTGTCGGTTGTCAGCTTCCACTCGCTGGAGGATCGCATCGTGAAGCGTTTTCTGGCTACGCGGACGGGCAGGGCCGGACGGCCTTCGCGCCATCTTCCGGACGTTCCCGGGCCGGAGCCGTCCTTCGTCGATCTGGCGCCCGGTGGCATCCGTTCGTCGGAAGAGGAGGTTGCGGCCAATCCGCGGGCCCGCCCGGCCCGGTTGAGAGCAGGAGAACGTACGCATGCCCCGGCAATCCCGCTGGACTACCGGGCGCTGGGCATGCCGGAACCGCATGGGGGCGGCAGATGAAATCACTCACGACAATCAATGTCCTGCTGGTGATCGGTCTGGTGGGGTTCGCCATGTTTCTTTATGGCCGTGAACAGCAGACACGCATGGCAGAACGCGAGATCCGTCACATTCGGGCGGAGATTGCCCGCGAGGAGGAGAGCATGCGTCTGTTGCGCATTGAGTGGGCCATGCTGAACAGTCCGATGCGGCTGGAACGTCTCGTCATGCGTCACCTGGATCTGCGCCCCGTGGATCCGGCGCGCATCCGTGCCGTTGGCGATGTACTGGCCGACGTACCGCGCCAGAAGCCGGAAAGTCCGGCAGCCGGGGTTCGCTCGCTGGACGAGCTGATTGCGCGCATCCAGAAGGGGGAGGCGGCCCGATGAGCGTCATGACAACACGCAGACGTCTGCATGATGGCCGCATGACTTTCGTGGTCGTGGCATTTGCCGGATTTTTCGCGGCGGTCTCGCTCAAGGCGGCATGGCTGACGCTTCACGACGACGACGCACGGCGCAAGTCTTCCGTGGTGCGCAAGGACCGCATTCCGCGACCGGACATCGTGGATCGCAACGGAATACTGCTGGCTGCGGACATGCCGTTTGCATCCATATTTGCCGAGCCCTACCGGATGATCGATCCGGAAGGGGCGGTGGAGCAGCTGAAGACTGTTTTTCCCAATCTCAACGAAGCGCGGTTGCTGCGTCAGTTTTCCAACAGGCGCCTGAAATTCGTCTGGGTGAAGCGACAGGTCCGGCCGGAGGTGGAGGCCCGTGTGCTGGCGCTGGGCATCCCGGGTATCCGGGTCATGAAAGACAAGCGGCGGGTCTATCCCATGGGGCCGCTGACTTCCCATGTGGTTGGCTATGCCAACATCGATTCGAAGGGGCTGACGGGCATCGAGCGCTACCTGGATACCTCCGGAGCCCTGTTCACCGCCTCGCTGGCGCGTCCCGACGGCCGTTCCGCCCAACCCGCCAAGCTGTCCATCGATGTGCGGGTGCAACACGCGCTGCGGGACGAGCTGGACAAGGCGGTGAAGAAATTCCGGGCCATCGGCGCCGGAGGGCTGGTCATGGATGTGCATACCGGCGAGATCCTGGCACTGGTGTCGCTGCCGGACTTCAATCCCAATGCTCCCGTGAAGACCGGGGCCCAGAAGAAGGACAGACTGAACCGCATGACGGCAGGTGTCTATGAGCTGGGTTCCGTCATCAAGGCGGTGACCTTCGCCATGGCGCTGGATCTGGGAACGGCGACGCTGGACAAGAAGTATGATGCCCGCTTCCCGCTGCGTGTCGGGCGGGCGAAGATTCACGACTATCATGCGCAGCGGCGCTGGCTGAGCGTTCCGGAGATCTTCACCCATTCCTCGAATATCGGGACGGCGCGTATGGCTCTCGAGGTGGGGCTGGAGCAGCACAAGGCCTTTCTCGACAAGGTCGGGCTGCGGGAAAGATTGCGCACGGAATTGCCCGAATCCGCCCGCCCGCTTCTGCCGCGGCGCTGGACGACCATCACCTCCGTGACGGCTTCCTTCGGTCACGGCTTCGCCGTGCAGCCTCTGCAGGGGGCGGCGGTGATCGCGGCACTGGTCAATGGCGGCGTGCTGGTGCCGCCCACGTTTCTGAAGCGTGATGCGGAAACGGCAAAGGCCATGGGCCGCCGCGTGATCAGTGAGGAAACTTCCCGCAAGATGCGCTATCTGTTCAGACTCAATGCCGTAAAGGGCACGGCCCGGCGGGCAGCCGCTCCCGGATGGCGTGTTGGAGGCAAGACGGGTACGGCGGAGAAGGTCATAAACGGGAAGTACAGCAAGGATCATCGGTTGACGTCCTTCATGGGCGCTTTCCCGATGGATGATCCGAAGTATGTGGTGCTGGTGATGCTGGATGATCCGCGCCCGTTGCCGGAGACGCACGGCTATGCCACTTCGGGGTGGAACGCGGTGCCGGTGGCGGGTAACGTGATCGCGCGCATTGCCCCCCTGCTCGGCGTGCCTCCCAGGCTTGACGACGAAGTGGCGAAAGAGGAACTGGCGCGCTGGCGCAAGCTTCACAAGAATGCGGAGCGCCGCGCGGGCGCGGGCCCGGGGGCGCGGCGGAAACAGGGATGAACAGGGCGGAACATGCCGCAGGAACTGAAAAATCTGGCCAGATGCTGCCGAATCGAGGGTGACGGACACCTGCACATACTCGGGGTGACCGCGGACTCCCGGAAGGTGCGTGAAGGATGGCTGTTTGCCGCCCTGCCGGGAACACGTACGGACGGTGCGCAATACATTCCCGATGCCCTGAAGCGTGGGGCCGTTGCGATCTTGGTCGGAAACGACGTGGTGCTGCCAGACCTTCCTTCAGGTATGGCGGTGGTGCGTGCCGACAATCCGGCGCGGGCGCTGGCCCGCATCGCAGCCCGTTTCTATCGGCACCAGCCTGTGACCATCGTCGCGGTGACCGGCACCAACGGTAAGAGTTCGGTTGTGGAGTTCACCCGGCAGATCTGGCAGTTCATGGGCTTCCGTGCCGCTTCCATGGGGACGCTTGGCATTTTCGGCCCGGATCTTGACGATCTCGACGTATGGCACACCACGCCGGATCCCGTGCATCTTCACGAGACTCTGGCCTGCATGCGCAAGCGCGCGATCTCTCATCTGGCGATGGAGGCTTCCTCGCACGGTCTTGCGCAGTACAGGCTTGATGGTGTGCGGCTGACTGCCGGCGGCTATACCAACCTGTCCCGTGATCATCTCGACTACCACCATTCCATGGATGCCTACTTCGAGGCCAAGATGCGGCTGTTCACCGAGCTGCTGCATCCGCCTGCCGGAGCCGTGGTGAACGTGGACGATGCACGTGGACCGGAGGTGGTGGAGCGGGCACGCGCCCATGGGCTCATGGTCTGGGACGTGGGCGAGAAGGGAGGGCGGCTGCGTCTTGTCTCGCGCCGTATCGAGGGGTTGGGCCAGCAGCTGGTCATCCAGGGCATGAAACGCGAATACCGCGTCTACCTGCCTCTGGTGGGCCGCTTCCAGGCGGAAAATGCGCTTGTTGCAGCCGGACTGGTCATTGCCGCGGGTGGTCCGGAGGAAGAGGCCGTCATGGCGCTGGAGCGCCTGAAGGGCGCGCGCGGCCGTCTTGATCTGGTTGGCAGAACACGCAAGGGCGCACCTGTGTTCGTGGACTATGCTCATACGCCGGATGCCCTGTCCGTGGCCCTTCAGGCCCTGCGCCCCTATGCGAGAGGGCGGCTCGTGGTGGTCTTCGGAGCTGGTGGAGACCGGGATACGGGCAAGCGGGCGCGCATGGGTGCTGCGGCGACCCGTCACGCCGATGTGGTGATCGTCACTGACGACAATCCCCGTTCCGAGGATCCGGCTGCCATTCGGGCGATGATCATGGAGGGATGCCCCGACGCCAGGGAGATCGGAGACCGTGCGGAGGCCATCCGCACGGCCCTTTCCATGCTGGAGGCGGAAGATATCCTGCTGGTCGCCGGAAAGGGTCATGAAACCGGCCAGATCGTGGGAGATCAGATCATTCCGTTCTCCGATCATGGGGAAATCGAACGCTGGCTCGAGGAGTCGGACAGGTGAGCATGCCATTGTGGACATGGAAGGAAGTGCGTTCCGCAATTGGCGGCGAGGTGTCCGGGGAAGTTCCGGCAAGCTTCGGCGGCGTGACCTTCGATTCCCGTGAGGTGCAGGGCGGAGAGCTCTTCTTCGCCATTCGCGGCGTGCGCATGGACGGTCATGCCTTCGTGGCCGATGCCCTGAAGGCGGGGGCGGGACTGGCCGTGGTTGCGAAGTTCGATGACGGAATGCGCGCGGCCGGGCCGCTGCTCATGGTGGACGACACGTTGCGGGCATTGCGTCGGCTGGGGGCGGCAGCCCGCGAGCGGGTATCCGGCAAGGTGATCGGCGTGACCGGTTCGGTGGGCAAGACGACGACGAAGGACATGCTGGCGCTGGCGCTGTCCGCCGTGGGGCGGACGCATGCGGCGCGTGCCTCGTTCAACAATCACTGGGGTGTTCCGCTGACTTTGGCGCGCATGCCGCGCGATACGGAGTTCGGCGTCATCGAGATGGGCATGAACGCACCCGGTGAAATCGCCGATCTGACGGCTCTTGTGCGTCCCGACGTGGCGGTGGTGACCCACGTGGCGGAGAGCCATATCGGAGCCTTCGGGAATCTTGCCGGCATCGCCCGTGCCAAGGCGGAGATCTTCGCCGGGCTGGCCGAAGGCGGCCGGGCGGTGATCAATCGCGATGCGCCGCACTGGGAGATACTCGAGAAGGCGGCCCGGGAGGCCGGTGCCGTCGAAATTCTGGGCTATGGCACGTCTCCGGATGCCGACATCCGGCTGCTCGATGCGGCCGCCAAGGACGATTGCGTCTGCGTCGAGGCGGAGGCACGGGGGCAGCGTCTGGCCTGGCGGGTC
>JAJRRY010000031.1 GCA_024279095.1 Alphaproteobacteria bacterium | reverse complement strand
GACTTCATTCTGATCAATTCCAACTTCGGCTGGCTCAACTACGCCCTGATGCCACGGAAGGGTGAAAACCCGGAGGAACGCCTGAAGGCTCTGGCGGAGCGTTCCGGCCATCCCCTCGACTACCTGCGCTACCGGCAGGCGGTCTTCGATGCCTTTCTCGAACTCCTGCCGGTTCTGTCGGAAGAATTTCCGGATCGCACCATCATCGTCCGCCCCCATCCTTCGGAAGATCCCGAAGCCTGGAAGACGGTCGCGGACAGACTGCCCAACGTGAAGGTCGTCTACGACAGCGATCTCGTCGCCTGGCTGATGGCCGCCGCCGCCATGATCCACAACGGCTGCACCACGGCAGTGGAATACGCCCTTCTCGACAAAATGCCCGTATCCTTCGAACCGGTTCGTGACGAACGCTACGACTCACCCCAGCCGCGGCAGGTGAGTATCATCACGGAAAGTCCAGAAGAGGTCTGCGCCAGCATCCGCGACGGTGGTGACGCAGCACAGACCCGCAACGCGCTCGCCCACATGGTTGCAGGGCTTGATGGCCCCCGCCTTTCCTCAGCCGTAATCGCGGAAGAGCTACGCGAGCTTGCTCCGGAGCCGACCCGTCCATCGCCGCGCGGAGCTCTGGCAGGCACGCTGCGCACCTTGGAGAAGCGCCTTGCGAGCCTCAGTCCCCGCTCCTCCAGTCACTCTGCCTATCTTGGCAAAAAGTTTCCGGACATAACGGAAACGGAACTGGAGCAACGCATCGGCACCCTGTCCGACATCCTGTTTTCAGATTACCAGCTTCCACAAATTGTCAAAATGTCCGATAGAGTCTTCCGATTCAAGTAATTGCAAGTCACAAGAGCATTACAAGCATGTTCAGCAGCAGGAAACCCGTACGCAGGATTCTCATACTGCCCATCGACATCAAGAGCCGCGAGATGGATGCGCGCCTGCTGCATGCCGTCATGGCTCTCGATGCCGGCTGGACGGTCATCACCGGTTCCAAGACCCTCATCAACCGCAATCTTTGGCGCCTGCCCCGGGGCGTCTACTTGTTCTCCACGATGGCCCCAGGCCGCCTGCGCATTGCCAGATGTCTGCAGCGGATGGGCTTCGCGGCCCAGGGATGGGACGAGGAGGGCCTGATCTACGGAGATCGGGACATTTACCTTCAGGAGCGGGTCTCGCCGGACACCATGGCCCTGATCGACCAGATCTTCGCATGGGGCGAGGCGCATGCCGAGGATCTGTCCATTCCAGCCCGGCAGGCCGGAAAGACCGTGGAAGTGGCCGGAAATCCAAGGCTCGATCTGCTACGCCCCGAACTGCGCGGCCTCCATGAGCCGGAAGCGGAACGCATCCGCGCCACCCATGGCGAATTCATTCTGATCACAACCAACCTGTCATGGGCCAATCCGCACGTGCTCCCGAAGGAGCAGCAGGACCTGCACGCTCCCGCCCCATCTGATCCTCGCAGGGAGGGGGCGCGCAGCTATCTGGAATATCAGAAGCGCATGCTGGCGGCATTTCGTTCCGCCATCCCACATCTTGCGCGTACCTTTCCGAATATCCGGATCATCCTGCGGCCGCACCCCGTGGAGAGCGTGGACAGCTGGAAGACGCTTCTGGCACCATTTCCGAATGTCGAAGTCATCCGCGAAGGTGCCGTCATCCCGTGGATACTGGCCAGCCGCATTCTCATCCACAGCAATTCGACCACCGGCCTGGAGGCCCGCCTCCTCGGCGGCTGCCCGGTTGCCTACGTACCCTTCACATCGCCCCGGCATGAAAGCCCGCTGCCCAATGGCGTCTCCCTGACCGCCACAACGCAGGAGGAGCTGGCCGAACTGATTGGCCAGATCCTCGCCGGTGATCTGCCGGACACCACTATGCAGGATGCATTTCTGAAACGCTATGTCTATCAAACAAATGATCTAATAACACGCTATTTCATAGCAAAGGCTGAGGAGCTT
>JAJRRY010000030.1 GCA_024279095.1 Alphaproteobacteria bacterium | reverse complement strand
GCCAAGGGCGCCTATGTGAAGAAGGTGTCCCTGTCCTCTACCATGGGCCCCGGTGTGCAGGTGGATCTGGGATCCATCACTGGCGCCGAGTAAACGTGAATTCGGTTCCGCCGGCTTGGCTGGCGGTACCGGTATCATCCGGTCGGGAGGGTATGGCCGTCCCGCCTAGATGATGAAAGACCTGTCCGAGATTGCAGGCGCTGCGGGGCTTGGTAGTCCCTTGGCTTAAACGCCCGGAAGGCGGGCAGGCCTGCATGAGATGGGAGCAAACGGATCATTATTCGGCGTGGCCGGAGGTGATCGGTTTGAACCATGAAGACCCCGTGCCGGGATATGGATGCATGTCTTGGTGCGGGAGGGACAGGCCAAGGGAGCGCCGCTCGGGAATGCGGACATGCAGCCTGTCCAAGGCGATCTGCCTGGGCAGGCCGCAGCAGCCCGGCGGCTTGTCCAACCGGATCCGGCTCCGGCGTCGCGGGACGGCGGAGCGGTCCAACAGGAGAAGAGCAAGTGGATAGAGCCAAGAAGAAGGAAGTGGTCGCGATGCTGCACGAAGTGTTCTCGAACGCTTCGTCGGTGGTCGTTGCCCACAATCTCGGCCTCACCGTGGCGGAGATGACAGATCTCCGCAACCGGATGTACGAGGCGGGCGGCTCGGTCAAGGTGGCCAAGAACCGTCTCGCCAAGCTTGCTCTGGAAGGCACGTCCAAGGAAGGGATGGCCGAGTTTCTGAAGGGGCCGACGGTCCTGATGTACTCGGAGGATCCCGTGGTGGCGCCAAAAATCGTCGCCGAGTTCGCCAAGAAGAACGACAGGATCGAGATTCTTGGCGGCGTCCTGGATTCTTCCGTTCTCGACGCGAACGGCGTGAAGGCGCTGGCCGAGCTGCCGTCGCTGGATGAGCTGAGAGGCAAGCTGATCGGCCTCATCCAGGCTCCGGCGCAGAAGATCGCCAGCGTGCTGCAGGCGCCCGGCGGACAGATCGCCCGGGTACTTTCGGCGCGTGCCGAGAAAGAGCAGGCTGCCTGACCATCAGGCACACACAAGACACCCGTTTCCGGCGCGATTGCCGGAAGCGACAACTGGTTCAAACCGATAACCGAGGTAGAAGAAAATGGCTGATCTTGAGAAGATTGTCGAAGAACTGTCCTCCCTGACCGTTCTGGAGGCTGCCGAGCTGTCCAAGATGCTGGAGGAGAAGTGGGGCGTTTCCGCTGCTGCTCCGGTGGCCGTGGCCGCCGTGGCCGGTGCTGCCGGTGGCGAAGCCGGTGGCGGCGAGGAGAAGACCGAGTTTGACGTGATCCTGGTGTCGCATGGCGACAAGAAGATCAACGTCATCAAGGAAGTCCGCGCCATCACCGGTCTTGGCCTGAAGGAGGCCAAGGAGCTCGTCGAGGCTGGTGGCAAGGCCGTCAAGGAAGGCGTCTCCAAGGAGGAGGCCGAGGAGATCAAGAAGAAGCTCGAGGAGGCTGGCGCCACTGTCGAGATCAAGTAATGACGCATGCAAGGCTTTCCGCCCGGCCTGCAGGTCGGGCGGGAGGCCGCCGCGTGCCAGGATACGGAAGGAAGATGGACGGCTTCCCGCATTTCCCGACGGGCGAAGGGGAATGCGGCAAGCCGTTTCAGTGGCTTGTCGGCAGGGCCGTTTTCGACGGCACGGCAGGGCAGCCTGAACGGAGAGATGCCGTTTCCGTCCGGATGGTCGGGGCGGTGGATCCGGAGCAGGATTTCAGGGCTTCACGGCCAGACGCATGATACAGGGATATGAAATGTCGCAGCCGATGAATGGACGCAAGCGCATTCGCAAGAGTTTCGGTCACATCAAGGAAGTGGCCGAAATGCCGAACCTGATCGAGGTTCAGAAGGAATCCTACGATCACTTCCTCCAGCTGGAGGAGCCGGAAGGCGGACGCGAGGAGAAGGGCCTGCAGGCGGTTTTCAAGTCGGTGTTCCCGATTTCCGACTTCACCGGGCAGGCGATGCTGGAGTTCGTCCGCTACGAGTTCGAGAAGCCCAAGTACGATGTCGAGGAGTGCCAGCAGCGCGGCATGACCTACGCCGCGCCGCTGAAGGTGACGCTGCGCCTGATCGTCTTCGAGATCGATCCGGATACCGAGGCGAAGTCCGTCAAGGACATCAAGGAGCAGGATGTCTACATGGGTGACATCCCGCTGATGACCAAGAACGGCACCTTCATCATCAACGGTACGGAACGCGTGATCGTCTCGCAGATGCACCGTTCGCCGGGCGTCTTCTTCGATCATGACCGCGGCAAGACGCATGCTTCCGGCAAGTTGCTGTTCGCGGCGCGTATCATTCCCTACCGCGGGTCCTGGCTGGACTTCGAGTTCGATGCCAAGGACATCATCCATGTGCGCATCGACCGGCGCCGCAAGCTGCCGGTGACGACGCTTCTCTATGCGCTGGGCATGGATTCGGAGGAGATCCTCCACTACTTCTACAACACCATCACCCTGAAATGGGATGCCGAAAAGAAGGGCTGGCGCACGCCCTTCGATCCGGAACGCTTCAAGGGCATGAAGCCGGCTCACGACCTGGTGGACGCCGATACCGGTGAGGTGGTCATCAAGGCCGGTCAGAAGATCACGCCGCGCAAGGCCCGCAAGCTGGCCGAAAGCGGCGTGAAGGAGCTGCTGCTTTCCGACGAGGATCTGCAGGGTCAGTTCCTCGCCGATGAACTGGTCAATCCGAAGACTGGCGAAATCTACGGCGAGGCCGGCGACGAGATCACCGCGGAGCTGCTGGACCGCATCCGCAAGGCCGGCTACGAGGAGATCCGCATCCTCGACATCGACCACGTGAACACGGGCGCCTACATCCGCAATACCATGAAGGCGGACAAGGCGGAGAACTATGAGCAGGCGCTGCTCGAGATCTACCGCGTGCTGCGTCCCGGCGAGCCGCCGACCCGCGAGGCGGCGGAGGCCCTGTTCCATGGGCTGTTCTTCGATCCGGAGCGCTACGACCTCTCCGCCGTGGGGCGGGTGAAGATGAACATGCGCTTGGGGCTGGACGCACCGGACACCGTGCGCACCCTGCGCAAGGAAGACATCCTCGCGGTGGTGAAGACGCTGCACGAACTGCGTGACGGTCATGGCGAGATCGACGACATCGACAACCTTTCCAACCGTCGCGTGCGTTCCGTCGGCGAACTGATGGAGAACCAGTACCGCATCGGTCTGGTGCGCATGGAGCGCGCCATCAAGGAGCGCATGAGCTCGGTGGACATCGACACCGTGATGCCGCATGACCTGATCAACGCCAAGCCGGCGGCGGCGGCGGTGCGCGAGTTCTTTGGCTCCTCGCAGCTCTCGCAGTTCATGGACCAGACCAACCCGCTGTCGGAGATCACCCACAAGCGGCGTCTGTCGGCACTCGGCCCGGGTGGCCTGACGCGTGAGCGCGCAGGTTTCGAGGTGCGCGACGTGCATCCGACCCATTATGGCCGCATCTGGCCCATCGAGACGCCAGAAGGCCCGAACATCGGCCTCATCAACTCGCTGGCCACCTTCGCCCGCGTGAACAAGTACGGCTTTATCGAGTCCCCCTACCGCAAGGTGGTGGACGGCAAGGTGACCGATGAGGTGCACTATCTTACGGCCATTGAGGAGAGCAAGCACTATATCGCTCAGGCGAACGTCAAGCTGGACGAGGAGGGGCGCATCGTGGAGGACATGGTGCTGGCCCGCCATGCCGGTGACGTGCACATGGTGCCGGCCGACATGATCGATTACTGCGATGTGAGCCCGAAGCAGATCATCTCCGTTGCGGCTTCGCTCATCCCGTTCCTCGAGAACGACGACGCCAACCGGGCGCTGATGGGCTCCAACATGCAGAGGCAGGCGGTGCCGCTGCTGCGTGCTTCCGCCCCGCTGGTGGGTACCGGCATGGAGGCTCGCGTGGCCCGCGATTCCGGTGCGGCCATTACGGCACGGCGTCCGGGCATCGTGGATCAGGTGGACGCGCGGCGCATCGTCATTCGCGCCACCGAGGAGACGGACCCGACCAAGCCGGGCGTGGATATCTACAACCTGCAGAAGTTCCAGCGTTCCAACCAGGATACCTGCATCAACCAGAAGCCGTTGGTGAACAAGGGCGACTACGTAAAGGCCGGTGACATTATCGCCGACGGTCCCTCCACGGAGCTGGGCGAGCTGGCGCTGGGTCAGAACGTGCTGGTCGCCTTCATGCCCTGGAACGGTTACAACTTCGAGGACTCCATCCTGCTGTCCGAGCGCATCGTGAAGGATGACGTCTATACCTCGATCCACATCGAGGAATTCGACGTCATGGCACGTGACACCAAGCTCGGGCCGGAGGAAATCACCCGCGACATTCCGAACGTCGGCGAGGAGGCCCTGAAGAACCTCGACGAGGCGGGCATTGTCTATATCGGGGCCGAGGTGAAGCCAGGCGACATTCTGGTGGGCAAGATCACGCCGAAGGGTGAAAGCCCCATGACACCGGAGGAGAAGCTGTTGCGCGCCATCTTCGGTGAGAAGGCTTCCGACGTGCGTGATACTTCTCTGCGACTGCCGCCGGGTGTGTCAGGGCGTGTGGTGGAGGTCCGCGTCTTCAACCGTCACGGCATCGAGAAGGACGAGCGCGCACTGGCCATCGAGCGCGAGGAGATCGAGCGCATGGCCAAGGACCGGGATGACGAACTTGCCATCCTGAATCGCAACACGTATGGCCGTCTGCGTGATTTCCTGATCGGCAAGGAAGCCGCCGGCGGACCGAAGGGCTTCAAGATCAAGGGCGAGATCACTGCCGAGATGCTGGACGAGATTCCGCAGTCGCAGTGGTGGAACATCGCGCTTGCGGACGAGAAGGCCCTGACCGAGCTGGAGGCCATGCGTCAGCAGTACGACGATACCAAGAAGCGGCTCGAGGAGCGCTTCCTGGACAAGGTCGAGAAGCTGCAGCGCGGTGACGAGCTGCCCCCGGGCGTGATGAAGATGGTCAAGGTCTTCGTGGCTATCAAGCGCAAGATCCAGCCCGGCGACAAGATGGCTGGCCGTCATGGCAACAAGGGTGTGGTGTCCCGGATCCTGCCCGAGGAGGACATGCCGTTCCTCGAGGACGGAACGCCGGTGGACATCGTGCTCAATCCGCTGGGCGTGCCCTCGCGCATGAACGTCGGACAGATCTTGGAGACGCATCTCGGCTGGGCGTCGGAAGGTCTGGGCCGGCAGATCGCGGAGTTGGTGGAAGCTTGGCAGGCGGAGCAGAAGCCGGCCATGGTCAAGGCCATTCGCGAAAAGCTGCTCGAGATCTACGAGAAGCCGGAGGAGCGCGAGGAGATCGAGAAAGCCTCTGACGAGGAGATCGTCTCCATGGCGCATCTGCTGAAGAAGGGCGTGCCCATGGCAACGCCGGTCTTCGATGGCGCCAAGGAGGATGACATCAACCGGATGCTCGAGCTGGCCGGCCACAAGACTTCCGGTCAGGTGACGCTCTACGACGGGCGTACCGGCGAGCCGTTCGACCGTCCGGTGACGGTGGGCCGCATCTACATGCTGAAGCTGCACCATCTGGTGGACGACAAGATCCATGCCCGTTCCATCGGCCCGTACTCGCTGGTCACCCAACAGCCGTTGGGCGGCAAGGCGCAGTTCGGCGGCCAGCGCTTCGGCGAAATGGAAGTGTGGGCGCTGGAGGCGTACGGGGCCGCCTACACGTTGCAGGAGATGCTCACGGTCAAGTCGGACGACGTAGCGGGCCGTACCAAGGTCTACGAGTCGATCGTGCGCGGCGACGATACCTTCGAAGCGGGCATTCCGGAGAGCTTTAACGTGCTCGTCAAGGAAATGCGCTCGCTCGGCCTCGACGTGGAGTTGATCAACGAGTCCGACATGGCGGCGGAGTGACGCCGGCCAACGCATGAAACGGGGCAGGGCGGCGCCGCAACGGCCAGCCGCCCTCCCGACAGGAAAATGTCAGGGGGCCATGTGTCCCGCGCCTTGGGAGAACAAGGATGAACCAGGAAGTCGCCAACATCTTCAATCCGGGCGGACAGCCGCAGACCTTCGATGCCATCCGCATCGGCATCGCCTCGCCGGAGAAGATCCTCTCGTGGTCCTACGGCGAGATCAAGAAGCCGGAAACCATCAACTACCGGACTTTCAAGCCGGAGCGCGACGGTCTGTTCTGCGCCCGCATCTTCGGTCCGGTGAAGGATTACGAATGCCTGTGCGGCAAGTACAAGCGGATGAAGTACAAGGGCGTCATCTGCGAAAAGTGCGGCGTGGAAGTGACGCTCTCCAAGGTGCGCCGCGAGCGCATGGGCCACATCGAGCTGGCCGCGCCGGTGGCGCACATCTGGTTCCTGAAGTCGCTGCCGTCCCGTATCGGCCTTCTGCTCGACATGACGCTGAAGGACATCGAGCGGGTGCTGTACTTCGAGTCCTACATCGTCACGGAGCCGGGATTGTCTCCTCTTCAGAAGGGGCAGCTGCTGTCCGAGGAGGAATACCTGGCGGCACAGGACGAATATGGCCTGGACGGCTTTACTGCCGGCATCGGGGCGGAAGCCATCCGCGAAATGCTGGCCGGCATCGACCTGGAAAAGCTGCGTGACGAGCTGAAGCAGGAGATTGCGGAGTCCAAGTCCGAACTCAAGCCGAAGAAGCTTGCCAAGCGACTGAAGGTGGTCGAAGCCTTCATCAAGTCCGGCAACCGGCCGGAGTGGATGATCATGACGGTCATCCCCGTCATTCCGCCGGAGCTACGTCCGCTGGTTCCGCTGGACGGTGGCCGCTTCGCCACGTCCGACCTGAACGACCTGTACCGTCGCGTCATCAACCGCAACAACCGTCTGAAGCGGCTGATCGAGCTGCGGGCGCCTGACATCATCATCCGCAACGAGAAGCGCATGCTTCAGGAGGCGGTGGATGCTCTGTTCGACAATGGTCGTCGCGGCCGCACCATCGCCGGTGCCAACAAGCGGCCGCTGAAGTCGCTGTCCGACATGCTGAAGGGCAAGCAGGGCCGCTTCCGCCAGAACCTGCTCGGCAAGCGCGTGGACTATTCCGGCCGCTCGGTGATCGTGGTGGGCCCAGAACTGAAGCTGCACCAGTGCGGCCTGCCCAAGAAGATGGCGCTGGAGCTGTTCAAGCCGTTCATTTATGCCCAGCTCGAAAAGAAGGGCCTTTCGGCAACCGTCAAGCAGGCCAAGAAGCTGGTGGAGAAGGAGAAGCCGGAAGTCTGGGATATCCTGGACGAGGTGATCCGTGAGCATCCCGTTCTGCTGAACCGTGCTCCGACGCTGCACAGGCTGGGTATTCAGGCCTTTGAGCCGGTGCTGATCGAAGGCAAGGCGATCCAGCTGCATCCGCTGGTCTGTGCGGCGTTCAACGCCGACTTCGACGGTGACCAGATGGCCGTGCACGTGCCGTTGTCGCTCGAGGCGCAGCTCGAGGCGCGCGTGCTCATGATGTCTACCAACAACATTCTGCATCCGGCCAACGGTGCGCCGATCATCGTGCCTTCGCAAGATATCGTGCTGGGTCTCTACTATCTTTCCCAGATGCGCAAGAACGAGCCGGGCGAGTGCATGCTGTTTGCCGATATGGCGGAGATCGAGCATGCGCTGGAGACCGGTGCCGTCACCCTGCATGCCCGCATCAAGGCACGCCATGTCTCCGTTGACGAAGAGGGCAACGAGGTTTCGAAGATCTACGAGACCACGCCGGGGCGCATGATCATTGGCGAGCTTCTGCCGAAGAAGCCGGGTATTTCCCTGGATCTGTGCAACAAGCTGCTCACCAAGAAGGAAATCTCGAAGATGATCGACGCAGTGTATCGTCACTGCGGCCAGAAAGAGACGGTCATCTTCTGCGACCGGATCATGGGTCTGGGCTACAAGGAGGCCTGCAAGGCGGGCATTTCCTTTGGCAAGGACGACATGGTGGTGCCCGAGACCAAGGAGAAGCTCGTCGAGGAGACCCGCAAGCTGGTCAAGGAGTACGAGCAGCAGTACATTGACGGCCTGATCACGCAGGGCGAGAAGTACAACAAGGTCATCGACGCCTGGTCCAAGTGTACCGACAAGGTGGCCGAGGAGATGATGGCGCGCATTTCCGCCGTCGAGGTGGATCCGGAGACGGGGCGCGAGAAGCCGATCAACTCCATCTACATGATGGCGCATTCGGGCGCCCGTGGCTCGGCCGCCCAGATGAAGCAGCTGGCGGGCATGCGCGGCCTGATGGCCAAGCCGTCCGGCGAGATCATCGAGACGCCGATCATTTCCAACTTCAAGGAAGGTCTGTCGGTTCTGGAATACTTCAACTCGACCCACGGCGCGCGCAAGGGGCTGGCCGACACGGCCCTGAAGACGGCCAACTCCGGCTATCTCACGCGCCGTCTGGTGGACGTGGCGCAGGACTCCATCATTCTCGAGGAGGATTGCGGCACGGAGAATTCCATCACCACCCGGGCAGTCATCGAATCTGGTGAAGTGACGGTGTCCCTTGGTCAGCGCGTCCTGGGTCGCACGGCGGCGGAGGATGTGGTGGATCCTGCGACCGGCGAGGTTATTGTCAAGAAGGGCGAGGAGATCATGGAGGAGGCGGCGGCGAAGATCGACGCGGCCAACATCCAGGAGATCCGTATCCGTTCCGTGCTCACCTGCGAGACGCATTACGGCGTCTGCGCCAAGTGTTACGGACGCGATCTGGCACGCGGCACACCGGTAAATCTTGGCGAGGCCGTGGGTGTGATCGCCGCCCAGTCCATCGGCGAGCCCGGCACGCAGCTGACCATGCGCACGTTCCACATCGGCGGAACGGCGCAGGTGGTGTCGGAAAGCTTCATCGAAGCCAACTACGATGGCACGGTGAAGATCGTGAATCCGAACCTGGCCCGCAATTCCCGCGGTGATACCATCATCATGGGCCGCAACGTGCAACTGGCCATTGTCGACGAACACGGCAATGAGCGGGCCGTCCACAAGCTGCCATATGGTGGCAAGCTGCTGGTGGACGAGGGCGACTCCATCAAGCGCGGTACGCGTCTTGCGGAATGGGATCCGCACACCCGCCCGATTCTCACCGAAGCCGACGGTGTGGTGGACTTCGAGGACATTGTCGAGGGCGTGTCCGTGCACGAGGTCACGGACGAATCCACGGGTATCACCAAGCGCGTGGTCATCGACTGGCGTTCCACGCCGCGTGGAGCCGACCTGCAGCCCGCCATCGTCATCAAGGACGGGAAGGGCAATGTCATGAAGCTGAAGCGGGGTGGCGAGGCGCGCTACCTGCTTTCGGTCGATGCCATTCTGTCAGTGAACCCGGGTGACAAGGTGAAAGCAGGTGATACGTTGGCGCGCATCCCGCTGGAGAGTGCCAAGACTCGTGATATCACCGGTGGTCTGCCGCGTGTGGCGGAGCTGTTCGAAGCGCGCCGTCCGAAGGATCATGCCATCATCGCGGAGATCTCGGGGCGCGTGGAATTCGGACGCGATTACAAGAACAAGCGTCGCATCAGGATCGTTCCGGATGATCCGGATCAGGCGCCGGTGGAATACCTCATTCCGAAAGGCAAGCACCTGCAGGTGCAGGAGGGCGACTACATCGAGAAGGGCGAATACCTGCTTGATGGTCATCCGGCACCGCATGACATTCTTGCCATCAAGGGCGTCGAGGAACTGGCCATCTACCTGATCAACGAGATTCAGGACGTCTACCGGCTGCAGGGCGTGACCATCAACGACAAGCACATCGAGGTCATCGTCCGGCAGATGCTCCAGAAGGCGGAAATCGTCGATCCGGGTGATACCCCCTATCTGGCCGGCGAGCAGGTGGACAAGTGGGAGCTGGAAGAGCTGAACAGGGAACTGGAGGCCGAAGGAAAGCGGCCTGCAACCGCCAATCCGGTGCTGCTCGGTATTACCAAGGCCTCGCTTCAGACGCGTTCCTTCATCTCCGCGGCCTCCGTCCAGGAAACAACCCGCGTGCTGACCGAGGCCGCCGTGCAGGGCAAGGTGGATCGTCTGGAAGGTCTGAAAGAGAACGTCATCGTGGGACGTCTCATCCCGGCCGGCACGGGCGGCATGCTGCGGCGTTTCAAGCAGATCGCCGAGAAGCGCGACCGTCTGATTCTGGAGGAAAAGCGCAAGGCTGCAGAGCGAATTGCTCGCGAGGCGGAAAAGCAGGCCACCTCGGCGCTGCCTGCTGCGGACGTCATGGAGGCGGAGCGTTCTGCGGACGAAACTCCGCAGGAAGGTGGCGATTCGGCCTGATCTCTGGAAAAGCTGGAGTGGAACCGGCTTTCCTTGAGAAATATTGCACATGTACAATAAAAAGACCCGCAGGATGCCTCCTGCGGGTCTTTTCCCTTCAAGGCGGTCAAACCTTGCACAAGGGAGACTTTCAGCTTCCCGGCATGTGCCTTGCGGGATGCGCAGATCGATTTCAGTTTGCCAAGTGATGCCCGTGCGGCGCGTCCGCAGACAACGGACGCAGAGCCAGCGGATGCGGCACCTCGGGCTCAATCAGGCCGATGAGCGCATCGGCAACATCTGTGACGATGGCCAGCTTGCCAAGGCCAGGTACATGCAGAGGGGGGCGTGTAACTTTCCCGCCGGCAAAGGCCGTTGCCCGAATCGCCACGTCCATGTCCGTCACGGTCATGTATGTCATCCAGTGTGCGGGGATGCCCCGGTGAATGTTTTCGTCAAGCTGGAAAAGACCGCAGACGGGCGCACCATTCTTGCGCGCAACCCAGTAGGAACTACCATCGTTGAGGGGGATGTCATCAAACTGCCATCCCAGCGTACGGCTGTAGAAAGAAATGGCAGCGCGCGCATCCCAACAATTCAGTTCGTGCCACCACTTTTCGACGGGATTACCCATGATACTTCTGACCCTCTCTCCGCTGAATTCCGAATCCCCAGCCCGGAACTCCGGAAAGAAGGATGAAATACGGCGTCGGCGGGCTTTTGACGCCTTTTCGACAATGCCGGGGCGAATCACGCCCATAATGTGACACGGGTAAGATTTCCTTGACGTACCGTCAGTTTGTGAAATGGAATCATGGGGGGGCAGAGTGGTGGCAAGCTCCTGGGCCTCTTTCGGGCCTGTGCATGGCAGGGAATTGTACCTGCCACGGCGGCGAGGTGGCTATGCGGCGGCAGCGAAATGGCGACGTGCCGTATTTTTTCGCGCTTTTTGGGGTTGACGCCGGGCAGGGGGGTGGG
>JAJRRY010000029.1 GCA_024279095.1 Alphaproteobacteria bacterium | reverse complement strand
CGTGGCGGCGGGCGATGCCTTCACGGTGAGCGCCGGCTGCGACCGGCAGTTCGAGACCTGCCGGCTGCGCTTCGGCAATGCGGTCAACTTCCGCGGCTTCCCGCACATGCCGGGCAATGATTTCGTGATGTCCTACGCGAACACCGATGACCCGAACGACGGATCGCCGGTGGTGGGATGAGGCATGAACGTTCCGGTCGCGGTCGGGGAGACCACGACCGGCGGGAGAGAGGCGGGCGCAGGTGCGTGTTGCACTGGACTGCCGGGTCAAGCCCGGCAGTGAGCCGGAGAGAGGGGAAGCGAGGCCGCGCCGCAAACATCGGCTCATGCCCGGACTTGATCCGGGCATCCATGCGGAGGTGCCCTTTGCTCTGCCGGTGCGTGTGGCTCTGGACTGCCGGGTCAAGCCCGGCAGTGAGCCGGAGATGGGGCGGTGGCGAGATGCAGGAGAGAGGGGCCGAGGGCGGAGCGGAGAGGAGACGGCATGAGCGAGGTCGTGCGGTGTCATGACGGGGCGGCGGTGATGGCCGTGGCGCGGGGGTGGATCGGGACGCCCTATGTGCATCAGCAGTCGCTGCGGGGCATCGGCTGCGACTGCTTGGGGCTGCTGCGCGGGGTGTGGCGGGAGCTCAACGGCGCGGAACCGGAGCGGCCGCCGGCCTATACGCCCTTCTGGGCCGAGGAGACGGGGCGGGAGACCATGCTCGAGGCGGCGCGGCGGCATCTGGTGGCGCGGCCGGCAGGCGCGGAGATCGCGCCGGGCGACGTGATCCTGTTCCGCTACCGGCCGCATCTGCCGGCGCGACATGCGGCCATCGCCACCGGGCCGGAGACCATGATCCACGCCATGCATGGCACAGGCGTCGTGGAGACGACCATCGGGCCGTGGTGGCGGCGGCGCGTGGCCGGGGTGTTCCGGATGCCGATGGTGGCGGAGGTAGAAGCCGTGCCGCAGGGCTAATCTGCGTGCATGAGGGCTGGCGGCGGTCATGGAAGTATGGGTGATCCGCCTCCGAACGAGGTCGCCGGAGAGGCGTCCATGACCGCCAAATGCATGGATGCACATGATGCGTCCAGGTGCATATGGTCATATGCACAAAAATCTGTAGACGGATCATGTGGCATCGCTCGAATGGAAAAAATGGCGATCATGAAAAAGAGCAAGGCCGCCGACCGGGGGCATTGAAACGGCCTGATTTCCATGATCGCCATAATGTTTAAATAAGTCATGCAATGGGGGGTGGTCAATGCATTATATATGCAATCACACATGGTAAATTCATTATGCATGGTTGTATAATGAAAAACGAATGTTATTTCGGCAAAGTGACCGCAAAATGCGCATGACGGGCCAGGTTTTCCGGCCCTTTTTTCATGGGGTGAAGCATGGCGACGCTGGTTCTTGCGGCGGCCGGGGCGTGGGCCGGGTCGGCGATGGGGTTCGGGGCGATCGGGGTGATCGCCGGGCGGGCCATCGGGGCGCTGGCCGGGGCGGCCGTGGACGGCATGATCTTCGGCGGCACGAAGCAGCACGTGGAAGGGCCGCGGCTGGATGACCTGCAGGTGATGGGGTCTGCCGAGGGTTCGGTGATCCCGCGCGTCTACGGCACCGTGCGGCTGGCCGGCCAGATGATCTGGGCCACCAACCTGATCGAGGAGACGGAGACCACGACCACCACCCAGGGCGGCAAGGGTGGTGGCAGCGTGACCACGACCACGACGACCTATCACTACTTCGCCAACTTCGCCATCGGACTGTGCGAGGGGGAGGTGGCCGCCGTGACCCGCATCTGGGCCGACGGCAAGCCGATGGATCTCTCGCAGGTCACCTGGCGGCTGTATCGCGGCACGGAGGATCAGTTGCCCGATCCGCTGATTGCCGGCGTGCAGGGCATGGATGCCGCGCCCGCCTTTCGCGGGCTGGCCTACGTGGTCTTCGAGCGGTTGCCGCTGGAGCGCTACGGCAACCGCATTCCGCAGCTGTCCTTCGAGGTGGTGCGGCCGGTGGACGACGTGCTCTCCATGCTGCCGGGCGTGTGCATCATTCCCGGCTCCGGCGAGTTCTACTGTGATCCGGATCCCGTCTGGCGGACGGAAAGTACAGTGGCGGCCACCCTGTCGACCGACGACGGAAGTGGTGCAGGCGGGAGCATCTTCACCACTGATGGTGATGGTGGATCGATGTGATGACCGGCGAGGGCTGGAGCGGGAATCTGCCGGCGCCTGCCGCGCTGGACCGCCGGGACCGGGCCCGGCGGTGAGTCAAAGAGGATGCGGGGCCGTGCCTCAAACTCCGGCTCATGTCCGGACTTGATCCAGGCATCCAGACTAAGGTGCCACTCGCTCCGCCGATGCGTGCCGTGCTGGACCACCGGGTCAAGCCCGGTGGTGAGCCTGAGAGATGGTAGTTGGGTGGCGAGCTGGAGGGAACGAGATCACATCCGGGTTCAGGATGGGACATATCGGCTTCGTCGCGGCCGGGAGAACATGACCGGCCCAATGAATTGATGATCAAGAACATGAAGAAGCGGAAGTGAGGCGGGATGGCCACACTGGTTGAGGCTCTCTCGACGCCGCCGGCGTCGGCGGTGCCGGCGACGACGGGGGGATCGGAGGGCGAGAATATCCACATGGACGGGGCGCTGTCCGACTGGACGGTGTCCATGGACCAGCTGCAGCAGCTGGTGCCGGGTGTGCAGGCCGGGGCGCTTGTGGTGTCCTGGTTCGGCACCGACCTGCGCTGCGGCGAGTGCCTGATCCGTCCGGAGGTGGAGAACGCGGAGAAGGTCACCACGCCGCACGTCTGGCACGTGGCCGGGCTGGACCGGGTTGCCGCTCCTGTGATCTCGCAGGTGGACGGCGCGCCGGTCTATGGCGGCACGCCCAATGACGGCTCGGTGATCCGCGCCATTCGCGACCTGAACGATCGCGGCATCGCGGTCATGTACTATCCCTTCATCATGATGGACATCACGTCCGGCAACGGGCTCCCTGACCCGTATGGCCGGACGGAGCAGCCGCCGTTCCCGTGGCGCGGGAGGATCACATGCCATCCCGCCCCCGGTCAGCCCTCCTCGCCGGACGGAACGGCGGCTGCCGCCGATCAGGTGCGCGCCTTCATGGGCGATGCGCAGTCTTCCGACTTCCGGCTCTCCGGCGATACGGTGATCTACTCCGGGCCGGAGGAATGGCGCTTCCGGCGCTTCATCCTGCATCAGGCCTGGTTGTGCCGGGCCGCCGGCGGCGTGGAGAGCTTCCTTATCGGCTCGGAGCTGCGCGGGCTGACCACCATCCGCGATGGCGTCGGCTCCTACCCGTTCGTGCGTGAGCTGATCCGGCTGGCGGCGGACGTGAAGTCCATCCTGCCGGATGCGAAGATTGGCTATGCCGCCGACTGGTCGGAGTACTTCGGCCATCATCCGGGTGGCGGCGAGCTGTTCTTCCACCTCGATCCGCTGTGGGCGGACGGCAACATCGACTTCATCGGCATCGACAACTACATGCCGCTCTCCGACTGGCGCGACGGCATGGACCATCTGGACGCCCGTGCCGGCTGGACGAGCATCT
>JAJRRY010000028.1 GCA_024279095.1 Alphaproteobacteria bacterium | reverse complement strand
GTCTGCGGCATCTCCGTAGGCGGACAGGTGGCGCTCGGTCTGTACGGCAGCCGTCCGGATCTCGTCTCCGGACTAGTCCTGTGCGACACCGCCCACAGGATCGGCACCAACGAGGCCTGGGACGCCCGCATCGCCAAGGTGGCGGCGGAGGGCATCGCCAGCGTCTGGCCTATCACCGAAAAGGCGTGGTTCACTGAACGTTTCCGCACCGAACGGGCGGCAGACGTGGCAGGTTGGCGCAGCATGGTCACACGCTGCCCGGTCGGCGGTTACATCGGCACCTGCATGGCCATCCGTGATACCGACTATACGGAAATCGCCAGGAACGTCTCCGTGCCTTCCCTCGCACTGTGCGGCGCACAGGACGGTTCCACGCCTCCGGCGTTGGTGAAAGGCATGGCGGATATCATTCCCGGCTGCCGTTACATGGAGATCAAGGAAGCCGCGCACATGATCTGCATCGAACAGCCGGAAGAGACTGCCCGCCTGATCGCGGAATTCGCACGTGACAACAACCTGACCTGAAGGATGACGGCATGAAATTCCGATCCCCTGCCGCCCTCGCGGCGCTGCTGCTCCTGCTGCTGCCTGCCGGGCAGGCGACGGCGGGGAAGGTGGAGCACCTGTTGCCGCAGATGCGCTGCATCGCCACGATCCGCAGCGGCGATGCCCTTCTTGGCGGCATCCATACGGGCTCCCTCCCCGGTCATGTCTTCTTCCAGCGCTGCGACACGTTGTGGATGGCCTACAAGCTGAAGCGGGGAGTGCCATCCCTGACTCCCATCGGCGGGCGCTTCATCCCCAAGTTTCTGGCCCGGCGCAAGCCGTTCGCCATTCCCGACGCCCGGGTGACGGTTGGCGCACGCAACATCCAGGAGGCTTGGCTGACCCGTCCCACACGACGCTACGATCACGCAATTCTCGGTGACGACATCGAGGCCGGAGGACTGGCGGCGAAAGACGCCCGGGGGCGCAAGGTGGAGCTCGTGCTGCCAGAAGCGGAGGTCTTCGAGGATCGGATGGCCCGTATCGTTGATCTGGACGGGGATGGCAGCGACGAGATGGTGGTGGTTCACACCCGGCGCGACAAGGGAGCTTCCCTCGCCATCTATGCGATCCGCGGGGCGCGAGAGAGCGAGCGGATCGTGCCACTTGCGGAAAGCGCGCCCATCGGACGGCCGCGCCGCTGGCTCAATCCGGCGGTGGCCGCGGACTTCGACGGGGACGGGCGCCTGGAGATCGCCTGGGTGGAAACGCCGCACATCGGCGGCACGCTCAAGGTGGGACGGCTGGAAGGTTCCAGTGAGAGCCGCAAGCTGGCTCCCGTGGCGGAGCTTGCCGGCTTTTCCAACCATCGCGCGGGCTCGCGGGAACTGCAGGAATCGGTCACGTTCGACTGGGATGGAGACGGCCGCCCCGATATCATCCTGCCCGATGCGGAGCGCAAACGCCTTCAGGTGGTGGCCCTGAAGGACGGTCGCCTGAAGGTGATCGACTCCATGGAAATCGGCGGCGAGATTGATTCTCCCATTCTGGCCGCCGACTTGGACGGGGACGGCCGCGGCGAAGCGCTTCTGGTGACGAAGGATGCCCGCCTGCTCTCTTTCCGTCCGGACTGAGCGCGGGAATCATTCTTCCCGAGCCAGTTCCTCACCGGCACAGTGCTTCTCAGGCCATTTGCAGATGTCGCAGATGATGCAGCGCTCGCATTCCGGCTTGCGCGCCTTGCAGACGTAACGTCCGTGCAGGATCAGCCAGTGATGCGCGTTGTGCCGATATTTCTCCGGGACGACTTCCAGAAGGATCTTCTCCACTTCCAGCGGCGTCTTTCCCAGTGCCAGCCCGGTGCGGTTGGCAACCCGGAAGATGTGCGTGTCCACCGCAATGGTGGGATCTCCGAAGGCCACGTTGAGGACGACGTTGGCGGTCTTGCGGCCGACGCCGGGAAGAGATTCCAGTGCCTTCCTGTCATGCGGCACCTTTCCTCCGTATTTCTCCACCAGTGTACGGGAAAGCTTCAGAACATTCCGGGCCTTTGTCCTGTAATAGTTGATGGACCGCAGACGCTCCATCAGTCCTTCTTCTCCGAGGGCAAGCATATTTTCCGGCGTGTCCGCTTCGGCGAAAAGCTTCTCCGTCACCTTGTTCACGCCCTTGTCCGTCATCTGCGCGGACAGGACCACGGCCACCAGAAGCGTGAAGGGATTCGTCCAGTAGAGTTCCGATTTCGGTTCCGGATTCGCTTCCTGGAACCGGCGCATCATCTCTTCTATCTCTTCCGGCATGAGCAGAGTTTTCGGCCCTTTATCACCGTTCCTGCCGCCTTTGCCGGCTGACTTCTTCTTCGGGGATTTCACCACGGCCTCGTCTCCTGGAGATTCTGCACTGCAAGCATGCCGGCAAGACGTCGGTGGTTCAAGTTCACGGAGAAGTTTTTCCGCATGCCTGTTGCGCTTCTCGTCGCGAAGGCGCAAAATCGGCTCCGCTTGCAAACCGGGAGGCGGATGCATGATCGGACTGATTCTCGTCACGCACGGACGGCTTGCGGAGGAATTTCGCGCAGCTCTGGAGCATGTCGTCGGTGCACAGGAGCGACTGGAGACACTGTGCATCGGCCCCGATGACGACATGGAACGCAGGCGGGCCGACATCATCGCCGCCATCGACCGGGTGGACGAGGGCGACGGTGTGATCGTGCTGACCGACATGTTCGGGGGCACGCCATCCAATCTGGCCATTTCCGCCATGGAGCCGGGCAAGGTGGACGTGATCGCCGGCATCAACCTGCCGATGCTGGTCAAGCTTGCCTCGGTCCGGAAGACCTGTCGGCTGGAAGAGGCGGTGGCGGCCGCCGGAGACGCCGCGCGCCGCTATATCCGCGTCGCCTCGCAGGTTCTCGATCCGCAGAATTCCGGCGAAACCTGAAAGGCGCATCTTTTCATCCCCTTTCGCCCGTGGCATGGTGCGCACCGGCATTTCCGGGGTCAACCTCACGGGAAACATGCGAAAGACATTGCAGATCATCAACACCCGCGGCCTGCATGCGCGGGCTTCGGCGAAATTCGTGAAGTGCGCCGAGGCATTCGAGGCGGAGATCACCGTCAGCAAGGACGGCGAGACGGTGCCCGGCACCTCCATCATGGGCTTGATGATGCTGGCCGCCGCCCCCGGCTCCGAGATCGTCGTGGAGGCGAAGGGGCCGGAGGCGGAGGCAGCGCTCGAGGCGCTGGAAAATCTGGTGCGCAACCGCTTCGACGAGGAGGAGTGACCCGATGGCGGACAGGACCGATCCCGTGGTGCTGGCGCAGGCGCTGATCCGCTGCCCGTCGGTGACGCCGGAGGACGCCGGCGCGCTGGAGGTGCTGGAGGTGGCACTGGCGCCCGCAGGCTTCACCTGCCATCGGCTGACCTTCTCCGAGGAAGGCACCGCGGACGTGCACAACCTCTTCGCCCGTATCGGCACTTCCGGCCCGCACCTGTGCTTCGCGGGGCATACCGACGTGGTTCCCCCCGGAGACGAAAACGCCTGGCTGCATCCACCCTTCGAGGCGGTGATCGAGGACGGCGTGCTCTACGGCCGTGGTGCCGCCGACATGAAGAGCGAAGTTGCGGCCTTCGTCGCGGCCGCCATCGACTGGGCCCTCGACCATGCCGAAAACCTCCCCGGTTCTGTGTCCCTGCTGATCACCGGCGACGAGGAGGGCGTGGCCATCAATGGCACCCGCAAGGTGCTGGACTGGATGGGGGAGAACGGGCACGTGCCAGATGCCTGCCTGGTGGGCGAACCGAGCTGCTCGGAAATTCTGGGCGATACCGTCAAGAACGGCCGGCGCGGCTCCCTGAACCTGTTCATCACCGCACGCGGCGTGCAGGGACATACCGCCTATCCGGAAAAGGCACTGAATCCGGTGCACGCCCTGGCCCGGCTGGTGGACCGCATGGCCTCTGCGCGGATGGACGAGGGCACGGAGTTCTTCCAGCCGACGACGGTGGTCTTCTCCACCTTCGACACGGGCAACCCGGCGACCAACGTCATACCGGAAACGGCGCACGCCACCTGCAACATCCGCTTCAACACCCTGCATTCGGCCGCCTCCCTGGAGCGCTGGGCGCACGACATGGCCAAGGCCGTGGCGCAGGAGACGGGCGCACGCTTCGACATCCGCATGCAGGTCTCCGGCGAGGCCTTCCTGACCGAGAAGGGGCCGCTGGTGGACACGGTCTGCGCGGCCATCAAGGCGGAAACCGGCATCACGCCGCAGCTTTCCACCGGCGGGGGCACCTCGGACGCCCGTTTCATCAAGGACTGGTGTCCGGTGGTGGAATTCGGGCTGGTCAACGAGACCATCCATCAGGTGAACGAGCGGGTGCCCGTGGCCGACATCGAGGCCCTGAAGCGCATCTACCGGCGCATCATCGACGAATACTTCGCCCGCACGAGCGGAGAGAGCGCATGAACTGGCTGGAAGAGGCGGCCCGCGGCATCATCGGCTCCTTTCACATCCTGCGCGGACGGGCCACGGAGGACGTCTGGGACTGGTTCAATCTGACCGAGAGCGGCTTCTGGCGCTCGTTTTCCGCCTTCGTCATCGCCGCGCCGATCTATCTGGCGGCCTCGCGCCTCGGGGTGCCGGCGGAGCTGAACACCGACGCCCAGAAGGCGGTTGTGGGCGCGGCCATGCTCAAGGGGCTGCTGGTGCTGGCCCTGCAATGGATCTCCTGGCCCATCGTGATGGTCTTCGTGGCCCGGCAGCTGAAGCTCTCGCAGCAGTATGCGCGCTACATCATCGTCTACAACTGGTCCACGGTGCTGGCGCTGCTGATTCAGGTGCCGCCGGTGCTGCTCTACCATTACGGACTGGTCAGCATGCAGGGGGCGGCCTTCCTGATGCTGTTCGCCCTCGGGCTGGTGCTCTATCTGCGCTGGCAGGTGGCCCGCATCGCGCTGGCCGCCCCGGCCCTGCTGGCGGTCATGCTGGTGCTGCTGGACATGGTGATCTCGATCGGTATCAACCGGGTCTTCATGTAGCGGTTTCCGGATAGTCCACCGCCGTCAGATAGAGCGCCTCCGGCGGCGCCACGGGTCCGCAGGCGGAGCGCTCGCAGGCCTCCAGCGCGGCGCGCAGGTCGCCTGCCGTCCATTTTCCCTCTCCCACCAGCTTCAGGGATCCGGCGATGGACCGCACCTGATTGTGCAGGAAGGACCGCGCCGAGACGGTGATGCGGATCTCGTCTCCCGCGCGCGCCACGGCGATACGGTCCAGCGTCTTCACCGGACTGTCCGCCTGGCACTGGGCGGCACGGAAGGTGGTGAAGTCGTGCCGTCCGACCAGCACCTGCGCCGCCTCATGCATGACACCGGCATCGAGCAGGCGGGGCACGTGCCACACGCGGCCACGATCCAGCGCCGGCGGGCTCCTACGGTTGAGGATGCGGTAGAGGTAGTGGCGTTTCACCGCGGAAAACCGGGCATGAAAGTCCACATCGACCTGGCGGGCCTCCAGCACCACCACCGGGGCGGGGCGCAGATGATGGTTCAGGCCGTCGCGGATGCGGTGCGGCGGAAAGGGCCGGGAAATGTCGAAGTGCGCCACCTGCCCCAGTGCATGAACGCCGGCATCGGTGCGCCCGGCGCCATGCACCCGCACCTCCTCCCCGGTCATGGCGCGGACGGCCTCTTCCAGCGCCTGCTGCACGGACGGCCCGTTGTCCTGCCGCTGCCAGCCGACGAAGGGCGTTCCGTCGTATTCCACGGTAATGCGATAGCGCGGCATGGGTTCAGCCCTTCCCGAGAACGGTGCCCGGCGGCACCAATGTGCCGCGCAGGAAGGCCGCGCGCTCCATGGGCGCCTTTCCGGCCCGCTGTACCACGAGAGGCCGCACGGCTCCTTCGACGCAGGCCACGGTGAAGTCGTCGTCCAGTACCTCTCCCGGCGCCCCGGAGCCTTCCGCCAGCTCTGCCTTCAGGATCTTCAGCCGCAGCGGCCCGCTCTTTCCCGGCAGTTCCACCCATGCGCCGGGCCACGGCGAGAGGCCGTGGATCTGCGCCAGCACCTGCCGGGCGGGGCGGTCGAAATCGATGCGTGCTTCCTCCTTGGAGATCTTGTCGGCATAGGTGATGCCGGACTCCGGCTGCGGGCGGCAGTCGAGACGGCCTTCCCCTTCCAGCCGTTCCATGGCCTGCGCCATCAGGCGAGCGCCGCGTGCGGCGAGGATGTCGTGCAGTTCGCCGGTGGTCATGTCCGGGGTGATCTCCACCTCCTCGCAGGCGCAGACGTCGCCGGTATCCAGTCCGGCATCCATGCGCATGACGCAAACGCCGGTGCGCTCGTCGGCAGCCATGACCGCGCGGTGGATGGGGGCGGCTCCGCGCCAGCGCGGCAGCAGCGAGGCATGGAGATTGAAGCATCCGTGCCGGGGGGCATCAAGCACCGCCTGCGGCAGGATCAGTCCGTAGGCGACCACGACCGCGGCATCCGCGTTCAGCGCGGCGAACCGTTCCTGCTCCTGCGGAGACTTCAGGCTGCGCGGCGTGAAGACGGGAATGCCGAGCTCGTCGGCCAGCGCATGCACCGGGGTGCGGCGCGGCTTCTTCCCGCGACCGGCCGGTCTGGGCGGCTGGGAATAGACGGCGACAATGTCGTGACCGGCCTCGTGCAGGGCCTGCAGGGTGGGAATGGCGAAGTCGGGCGAGCCCATGAAGACGATGCGCATGGCTCTCAGGCCTCCTGCGCCTGCTTCGCCTTCTTGATGACTTTCTTCAGATAGCGTTCGCGCTTCAGCCGGCCCAGATGATCGATGAACAGGATGCCCTTCGTATGGTCGATCTCGTGCTGCACGCAGGTGGCGTCCATGCCGGAGAAGGTGCGCTCCTGCTCCTTGCCGTCAAGATCAAGATAGCGCACGCGCACCTCGGCCGGGCGCACCACGGTGTCGTAGACTTCCGGCACGGAAAGGCAGCCCTCCTCGTATTCGCGCTGCTCGTCGGAGGTCCAGACCACCTCCGGATTGATGAGCGCGAGCGGCCGGGGCTCCTCGCCCTCGCCGGAGGTATCCATGACGATCACCGACAGCGGCACGCCGACCTGTACCGCCGCAAGGCCGATGCCGGGGGCGTCGTACATGGTCTCGAACATGTCGCGCACCAGCTCGCGGATGGTGTCGTCCACCTCCGCCACAAGCATGGAAGGCTTCTTCAGAAGCGGATCCGGCGGCGTGATGATCTTGCGAATGGCCATGGCGTCTCTCCTGATCCCTCACACATAATCGTCGCCGCCATGACGCGCAAGGATCATTCCACTCCGTGCATGGAGAGGAAATGCGCCGTCACGGTATCCAGCGTGGAGACATGCTCGGCCAGCCAGTCGGGGAACTCTGCCTCGACAAACCGCTTCAGGGCGGCGCGCCCCTCTTCCGTGGTCCAGCCAGCACATTTCTCGCGCACGATCATGCGCATGCGGTCGTGTTCCGCCTTGTGGACGGGATAGGGCGGAAAGTGGTGGGTGCGCATCAGGTCCTCCTCGCGGGAGAAATGTTCCTCCACGTGCGCAGCCAGCGCATTGGCCGCAGCCTCGATACGGGTCTCGTCACCTCCGGCCAGTGCCTCGGCCAGCTCGGAGAGCACTTCCACCTCCTCCGCGTGGGTGGTGTTCATGGAAGGCACCATGACCTGCGGAATCTCGATCTGCATCGGCTTGCGTTCCCTCTTTCTGGAGCGTGAGAGCGAATGTCCTTCACGCGCACAGATGGAGAGACATTTTCCGGCGTGCCTTGACTTGCATCAAGCGGCAGACGGTCATGCCGCATCATGAAAGCTCATTCGAAGGTGACGAACCGGTCGATCTTCTCCCGGTCGTAGCCCATGGAAGCATCCAGAAGCTGGCGGGTATAGGCCTCCTTCGGCGTTCCCTGCCGCAGACCCTCCACCGTCATCTCCTCCACGAAGCGGCCGCGGTTCATCACCGCCAGTCGTTCGCACATGTGGGCGATGACCGCCAGATTGTGGGAGACGAGAATGTAGGTCAGACCGCGTTCAGCCTTCAGTCGCTTCAGAAGGTTCAGCACCTCCGCCTGAATGGAGACGTCCAGCGCCGAGGTTGGTTCGTCGAGCAGCAGGATCTTCGGCTCCAGCATCAGGGCCCGCGCGATGGCCACCCGCTGGCGCTGGCCGCCGGAGAGCTGGTGCGGATAGCGGAAACGGAACTCCGGCCCCAGCCCGACCGCCGCCAGCATGGCCAGCACACGCTCGCCCCGCTCCTTCCGGTCGCCAATGCGATGGATGAGGAGGGGTTCGGAGAGCGTGGAATCTATGGTGCGCCGGGGATGCAGGGAAGCGTAGGGGTCCTGAAAGACCATCTGCACGTCGCGATAGAAAGCGAAGTCGCGCGCCCCCGTCAGCTCCCGTCCAAAAATGCGCATTTCTCCGCGCGCCTCCGGCACCAGGCCGGTCAGGGCGCGCAACACGGTGGACTTGCCGGAGCCCGATTCCCCCACAAGGCCGTAGGTTTCCCCCGACATCACGGCGAAGGAGACATCGCGCACCGCATGCACCGCCTCCCGTCCGGAGCCGAAGGTGACGGAGAGATCGCGCACTTCCACCGCCGGCGTTTCAGACATTGCTGCCCTCCTCCAGCCACGCAGGATCGCGTTTCAGCACTTCCAGATAGTCTCTGCGCTCGTCGATGCGCGGCAGCGAGGCCAGAAGCCCTTGCGTGTAGGGATGCTTCGCCGCGTGCAGACGGGACGCCTCGCAGATTTCCATGATGCGGCCGGCATACATGATGATGACCCGATCGCAGAAGCTGGCCACGAGATTGAGATCATGGGAGATGAACATCAGCCCCATGCCGCGGCTGC
>JAJRRY010000027.1 GCA_024279095.1 Alphaproteobacteria bacterium | reverse complement strand
CGGGGAGTGCCCCTTATTCGTGCAATGCCATGAAGATGCGTGTCACTTTCGGCCATGTCGCCACCTCCCGGTGGCGGCAATGCCGGCATTAGTCCAGTTCTGCGCGAGACGCTTAACTGCCGGGTAACGCTTCTCTGCCAATCTGCCAGGCGACAGCGGAATCGGGCACGGGGGCCGGCGGGCCCGGTTCGGAACACAACACTCAGGCATCAACCGCACCGCAAGGACGGGACGGCACAGGCATGGCAACCGGCATTCTCATCGTTGAAGACGATCCCACCCAGCGCCGCATTCTCGAGGAACTGGTGAGGCGTTTCGGCTACGAGGCCCTGGTGGCAGAGAACGCCATAAAGGCGCTCGAGATCCTGGCGGGGCCCACGGGCCGGCGCGTGGGGCTTATCATCCTCGATCTCTACATGCCCGAGATGGACGGACTGGAGTTTCTCGAGCATCTCACTTCGCGGCGCAGCGAGATACCAGTCATCGTGCAGACGGCGGAGGGCTCCATCGAGACGGTGGTGAAGGCCATGCGCGCCGGGGCCTCGGATTTCGTGGTCAAGCCGGTAAATCCGGAGCGCCTCCGGGTTTCCATGGAAAATCTGCTGAAGGTGAACGCGCTGACCGAGGAGGTGCGGAGGCTGAACAAGAAGGTGAAGGGGGTGCTCACCTTCGATGATCTCATCGCCGAAAGTCAGGTCATGCAGCAGGTGATCCGCCTTGGCCGACGGGCCGCGAAGTCGAACATCCCGGTTCTGATCGAGGGCGAATCCGGCGTCGGCAAGGAGGTGGTGGCACGCGCCATCCAGGGCGAATCGGAACGCGCCGGCAAGCCCTTCGTGGCGGTCAATTGTGGCGCCATTCCCGAAAATCTGGTCGAAAGCACCCTGTTCGGTCACGAGAAGGGTGCCTTCACCGGCGCCGTGGCCCGCCATCTGGGCAAGTTCCAGGAGGCTTCCGGTGGCACGCTCTTCCTTGATGAAGTGACGGAGCTGCCGCTGGATGCCCAGGTGAAGCTGCTGCGCGCCCTTCAGGAGGGCGAAGTGGATCCGGTGGGCGCGCGCCGCCCGGTGAAGGTGGACGTGCGCATCATTTCCGCCACCAACCGCAACATGATCGAGATGGTGAAGGCGGGAACCTTCCGCGAGGATCTCTACTACCGGCTCAACGTGTTTCCCATCATGGTGCCGCCGCTGCGCAAGCGGCTGGCCGACATCCCGCCTCTGGTGGAGCATTTCATCGTGCGTTTCGCTGCCGAGGAGGGACGCAAGGTGCGCGGCATCGACGGCCGGGCTCTGGAAATGCTGATGAAATACAACTGGCCGGGCAACGTGCGGCAGCTGGAGAACACCGTCTTCCGCGCCATCGTGCTGGCGGAAGGTGACCGACTGACGGTAGACGACTTCCCGCAGATCGCCTCGTTGGTGGAGGGGTACGAGGTTTCGGTGCCGGAAGCGCCGAAGCCGGTGGAGGAACCGCGTCTGCCGCAGGGCGCCGAAGCGGTGATCGGAGCGGAAGCGGCAAGGAGCGCCACTCCCGGGACCGTGGCCGATGGTGTGGCGCTGGGCATTCCGGTCGTCACCGAAGGAGGGCATATCCGCCGGCTGGAGGATGTGGAAGCGGACATGATCCGTCTCGCATTGAGGAGATACCGTGGCCAGATGTCGGAGGTGGCGCGCAAGCTGGGAATCGGGCGCTCGACGCTCTATCGCAAGATCCGTGCACTGGGTCTGGAGGCGCGCGAAAGGTGATATGCGCATGCATTGCATACTTTTGCGTGCATGAAAGTCACAATCCGTTCAAAAATGGTCGCACACGGGCGGCTACATGTTGTGTGCCGGGCAACGGGACAGTATCGTTGCAGCCCTGAAATAGGGAGAGATTCATGCAACGCCTGACAGCTGCACTGCTGAGCGCCGCGGTGGTCACGGCCCTGTACGGTGCAACCGCCCGAACGGCCGATGCAGCCCAGGTGCGCGGCAACTGGACGGTCAAGAAGCCGACCTCGGAAAGACCTGCCAACGTTCGTATCCGGCAGGACAGGCAGGGCCGGTTCAACTTTCTCGGGCTTTTCGATGATTCGCGTCGCGCACGCCCCGATCGTCGTGACCCACGCGTACTGGCGGTCACGCCGCCACCGGAGAAGCCGCGCATCTATGCCTATCGTGCTCCGGCGCTGGTGCCGCTGTCTTCGGCGCGCCTGAAGGGCGCAGCGGCCGGCCCCGGCCTGCCGGAAATGATTCTGCAGGTGTTGAGGGAAGGGCGGGCCGGCATGCGCGTCACCCCCGAGCACCGGAATGCCATTCTGAAGTTCTACGCCGAGCGTGGTTTCCGTCCCGTCTGGACGACGCCTTACGGGATCCGTGCGAGGACCTTTCCGGTGCTGGAGCGACTGGCGAACTCCGGCGACGAGGCGATGGATCCGGTCATGTACCGCATCCCCGTGGCATGGTCGGTCAATGGTGATCTGAAGGCCATCGAGAGCAGTTTGCCGCGTCTGGCCCGTTTCGATGTGGAACTGACGGCTGCGGCCCTGCGGTATGCGCGGCATGCTTCCGGCGGCATCGTCAACCCCAATGCGCTGAGCGCCTATCACGATCTGAAACCGCCGAGGGTGACACCGGCGAAGGCGTTGCAGCAGCTGGCCGTTTCCGCCTCGCCGGAAAAGTGGCTGGGCAGCCTCCTGCCGCGTCACAGAGCCTACGGAATCCTCCGCGAAGCCCTGAAGAAGCTGCGTAGTGGTCCGGTGGAGCAGCCGCTCGCGCCGGTCGCGGCAGGACCGCTTATCCGTCCCGGCGCCTATGACGAGCGCATCCCCCTGATTCGCCGTCACATGATCCGGCTCGGCCACATGAGCAGCAAGGATCCTGAGCGCCGCAAGGTGGCAAGTGCCGGTGACGTTGCGTCGGAGGGATTGCAGACGATCTCCACTGACGCGGTGCCCGAGAACGATCCCGCGGTCTATGATCCGGCGCTGGAGAAGGCGGTGCGTGACTTCCAGCGCAAGGCGGGGCTGAAGCCCGATGGAATCATCGGCCGGGGCACGCTGCGCGCCCTCAATGCCCGCCGTGGCAGCGGCAAGGCGACGCGGGCCCGCAAGATCGCCCTGAACATGGAGCGCCTGCGCTGGATGCCACGCGATTTCGGACGTACGTACTTTCTGGCCAACCAGCCCGCCTACGAGCTTTATCTGGTGCGTGACGGACGCACAGCCTGGAAGACCCGCATCATCATCGGAAAGCCCACCAACCAGACGGCCTTCTTTTCCGATGAGATGGAGCTGGTGGTGTTCAACCCCTACTGGGGCGTGCCGCAGTCCATCATCACCAAGGAGATGCTGCCGAAGCTGTTGCAGGACCCCTCCTGGCTCGACCGTCAGGGCTACGAGCTGACGGACACGCGCGGCCGCAGGCTCAGCTCCTCCGCCGTGGACTGGGGCAATTACGTGGGATCCCGCAGTGTGCCCTTCAACGTCCGTCAGCCTCCGGGGCGCAAGAATGCGCTGGGGCACATCAAGTTCCTGTTTCCGAACAGTCATTCCATCTACATGCACGACACGCCGACGCGTTCGCTCTTCAAGCGCAAACGTCGTGCCTTCTCGCACGGCTGTGTGCGCGTGCAGGATCCGCTCACCATGGCGGAGCTGGTCACCGGACTGGATCGGAACACCATCGAGAGGAAGATCGGCAGTGGCCGGAACGAACGGCTTCGCCTGAAAAGGAAGATCCCCGTTCATCTGGTCTATTTCACCGCCTGGCCGGATGATTCGGGCCGCATCCGCTTCTATCCGGATGTCTATGGGCGCGACCGGCTGCTGCAGAATGCTCTCGACAGAGTGGTGCGCGCCCTTGCCGTGCCGGTCGAGCCGCGCACCTGATAATCCCGGCGGGAGCGCCTGCTGCGATCTGCCGCCGAAACGGGGCTCAGGGGGCTGCGGCACCGGCAAGTGTCAGCAGATGTACCAAGGCCAGCAGGGCGAGCACGGCCCCGGCGAACATGATCGGGGTCGTGGGAAGCAGGGGTGCGTCCATCGCCTTCATCCATCGGCGCTCCCGCAATGCGGCCCATGCCACGAGCAGAATGCCCGCGGCAAACATGATCAGTGTAAGGCAGGTTTCTGAACAGAAGGGCATAATGTGGCCTGATTGGTCTGTCATCATGGCTGTACGAGGGAGCTTTGTTAACAGCATCTTAACGCAATGCGCGCAATACTCGACATGTCAGCCAGTGGAAGGCGCTTGTGTTTTCGCCGCATTCGGATATGCTCCGGTGACCTGCAGTCTTCCCGGCACGGAATCGAGACAAGGGGGCAGGCATGAGCAACATGAGATCCGGACACTTCATCAGGGTGATGATGATCGCCGTTGCGGCAGGCGGACTTGCCGCTTGCAGCAGCTTGCCCACGCCCGATACCGTCGTGCCCGAAGTCTCCGCATTCCATGCTCCGTTGCAGAGTCATGTTCTGAAACCCGGTGAGCGGGTCACCTTGGTGGCCTTCAATGCGGATGGCGTTTCCGGCGACTATGTCATCAGCAAGGATGGCAGCATTGATCTCGGCCGCTATGGAAAGGTAACGGCGGAGGGCCTGACCGCGCCGCAGCTCGAAGAGGCCATCACCGCGGCACTGACTGGCAGGGGGCTCACCGAAGCGCGCGTCAGCGTGATGCCGGAGACCGGCTGAGGGCCAAACCGGATCCTGCCTGTTTTCAAGGGCATTCCGCAAAATGACCTGCCCGCAAGGGCGCAGCAATGATGGCGAAAGCGTCAGGCCTGCTGCCTGCGTTCGCTGGCGCGCCGCTTTTCCGAAGCCGACTTGAGTTGCCCGCAGGCGGCCATGATGTCCCGCCCGCGGGGACTGCGCACCGGAGAGGCATATCCGGCCCGGTTGACCACCTCCGCAAAACGCTCGATGGTTTCCCAGTCGGAGCATTCATAGGGACTGCCCGGCCACGGATTGAAGGGAATGAGATTGACCTTCGCCGGGATGCCTTTCAGCAGACCGACCAGCCGCTTCGCATCGGCCACCGAATCGTTGATGCCCTTCAGCATCACGTATTCAAAGGTGATGCGCCGCGCATTGGACAGCCCCGGATAGTTGCGACAGGCTTCCAGCACCTCGGCGATGGGATATTTGCGGTTCAGTGGTACCAGACGATCGCGGACCTCATCGGTGGTGGCGTGCAGCGAGATGGCCAGCATGACGTCCATCTCCGCACCGGCCTTCGGGATCAGTGGAGCCACGCCGGCGGTGGACAGGGTGATGCGCCGCCGCGACAGGGAAATGCCCTCGCCGTCGGAGATGATCGCCACCGCCTCGCGGACGTTGTCGAAGTTGTACAGCGGCTCGCCCATGCCCATGAGCACCACGTTGGTGATCCAGCGCCCGGAAGCCGGCGCGTCGGGGTCCTGCGCGATGCGGTCGGGCCAGTCGCCGAGGTCATCCTTGGCCACGAGTACCTGCGAGACGATTTCGCCGGCGGTCAGATTGCGCACCAGCCGCTGGGTGCCGGTATGGCAGAAGGTGCAATTGAGCGTGCAGCCTACCTGCGAGGAGATGCACAACGTGCCGCGATCCTCCTCCGGAATGTAGACCACCTCCACCTCGTGACGGGCACCGGTGTCATCGGGGGGGAGACGCAGCAGCCACTTGCGCGTGCCGTCCACCGAGATCTGGCGCGCCGCAACCTCCGGCCGCGAGATGTCGAAGGTCTCCTCCAGTCTCTGTCGCAGGGCCTTGGAGACATTGGTCATGTCGGCGAAGGAGGTGACGCCGCGGTGGTACAGCCAGTGCCAGATCTGCTGGGCACGCATCCTCCGCTGCCGCTCCGGCACGTCCACCAGAGCGAGCGCAGTCATCAGTTCGGGGCGGGACAGGCCGATCAGGCCCGGTTTCCGCGTGGTCGAGGCAATGATGTTCATGCAGCCTATATGGAGGAAGTCAGCGCATTTTGCAAAGATCGCCGATCTTCTTCAGAGCGGCCGTCACTCCGGTGAGGTCGTAGGTGTCCACGGTACGGGTGCCACGACTGGAGATTCCGGTGACGGTCATGGTGCGTCCGGCCTTCATGGCGGCGACGATCTTGCGGTCGGTGGCGGGCCCCTCGCTCCATGCGCCATCGCCGGTGCTGAACAGGGTGAAGGCGGTGCCGTCGATCTTCAGGGTCACCGGTGCGCCCTTCTTGAAGGTGTAGCCGATGATGGTGTTGATCTCTCCGCGCACCTTCTCGCCCGGGCGGTGCGTGACGAGGAAATAGGCCGGATCACGTTTGACGTTCTTGCGCGAGGCTTCCGACTTCACGGGGCGCGAGACGATATAGCAGACCGGCCCCTTTTGCGTGGTGTAGTGGTAGGCCGTCCATTTCCCGAAAGTGCCAGCCTCCTGCGGTTCCTGGGCTTGAGCAGCGGTGGCGGCAAGGGCGAGGGCCGCAAAGACGGCCGGAGTGCGGAGAGATGGTTTCATGAGAACGAACCTGAACCTTCGGGACACGAACTTCCAATCCGAAAAGCGGGTTTCGTTGTTCCCGCCAATTTGGGCTACATTTTGTCGAAAATGCGCTCCCGATCCCGGTGCCCCGCATGTCCGGAAAGGGAGGCCTTTTCCACACCGCTGCCATAGCGCACAAGGGTTTCCATAAGATGAATCCGGTCCGGCTCATGCCTCATGCCGCATGCGTGGCATGAGATCCAGCAGGTGCTTCGTGTAGGGATGCTGCGGCCGGGTGAAGAGAGCCTCGGTCTCTGCCACCTCCAGAAGCTTTCCGTGCCGCATCACCCCGACCCGGTCGCACATCTGCCGGATCACCGGCAGATCGTGGGAGATGAAAAGCATGGTCAGGCCGAGCTCCTCCTGCAAGTCCTTCAGCAGGTTGAGAATCTGCGCCTGGATGGAGACGTCCAGCGCCGATGTGGGTTCGTCGCAGATCAGGAAGCGCGGTCGGGTAGCCAGGGCACGGGCGATGGAGATGCGCTGTCTCTGCCCGCCGGAGAACTCGTGCGGATAACGCAGGGCGGCGGCCGTCCCGAGCCCCACGTGTTCCAGCAGGTCGTCGACGATGTGGCGCACCTCCGCTCCGCTCTCCGCCAGCCGGTGAAAGCGGATCGGCTCCGCCACGATGTCGCGCACCTTCATGCGCGGATTCAGGGAGGAATAGGGATCCTGGAAGATCATCTGCATCTGCCGGCGCAGACGGTTGATCTCCCGGCGCAAACGCATGGCGGTCAATTCCTCCCCGGCAAAGCGGATGTGTCCGGCATGCGGTGTGTAGATGCCGCAGATGAGGCGCGCCACCGTGGACTTTCCCGATCCCGACTCGCCCACCAGGCCGAAAACCTCGCCCTCGCGGATCTCCAGAGAGACGTTGTCCACCGCCGTCATCCACTTGCGGCGTGAGGGAATGAGAGAAGGGCGCACCAGAAAGCGCATGGTGAGATTTTCGATCTCCAGCAGCGGCCCGCCGCTGTCGCCGAAGTCCCGCGCCTGCCCCAGCCAGTGGGTGGAAAGGTCCAGTGCCTTCTTCTGGGTACCTGCCTTCTCGATGTATTCCACCAGCGGAAAGCGGTCGATGCGCCGGTCCGGCGGGGGCACCGCGGCGATGAGGCTGCGGCTGTAGGGATGATCGGGGTTGGTGAGAATCTTTTCCGTCGGTCCCTCTTCCACCACCCGTGAGCGGTACATCACCGCAACCCGGTCGGTGATCTCCGCGATCACGCCCATGTCATGGGTGATTATGATCATGCCCATGCCGCGCTCACGCACCAGCCGCCGCAGCAGATCCAGGATCTGGGCCTGGATGGAAACGTCCAGCGCCGTGGTCGGCTCGTCGGCCAGCAGTACCTCCGGCTCGCAGCAGATGGCCAGGGCGATCACCACCCGCTGGCGCATGCCGCCGGAGAACTGGTGCGGATAGTTCTTCACCCGATGTTCCGGATCAGGGATGCCCACCTGTTCCAGAAGCTCCACGGCGCGGGCCTTCGCCTCCCGTTCGGAGATGTCCAGATGGGTGAGCATGGTCTCCACCAGCTGCTGCTCCACCGTCTGCAACGGATCAAGAGAGGTCAGCGGGTCCTGGAAGATCATGCCGATGCGCCGGCCGCGAATGCGGCGCATTCGCTCTTTCGGCAGGGCGTCGATACGCTCGCCCCGCAGCAGGATCTGGCCGTCGGCCATGCGCCCCGGCGGTTCGATCAGGCCCATGACGGCATTGGCGATGGTCGACTTCCCGGCGCCGGATTCACCGACCACGCCCAGAATCTCACCACCCTCCAGCGTCAGGTTCACATCCTGTGCAGCCACCAGCACGCCACGGCGGGAGGGAAATTCCACCTTCAGGGCGCGGATCTCCAGAAGCGGGATGGAGGAAGCGGACATGTGCCTCATCTCAGTTTCGGGTTGAGTGCGTCGCGCAGCCAGTCGCCCAGCAGGTTGACCGCCAGCACGAGAATGATCAGGGCCAGTCCGGGAAACACCGTGATCCACCATTCGCCGGAGAACAGGTAGTCGTTGCCGATGCGGATCAGCGTGCCCAGCGATGGCGAGGTGGGTGGCACGCCGACACCAAGGAAGCTCAGTGTCGCCTCGATGATGATGGCCAGCGCCAGCTGGATGGTGGCGATCACCAGCACCGGCCCCATGACGTTGGGCAAAATGTGGCGCACGAGAATCAGCGGTGCCGGCAGGCCGATCACCTGCGCCGCCTGCACATATTCCCTGTTGCGTTCCACCATGGCCGAGGAGCGCACCGTGCGTGCATACTGCACCCAGTGAGACAGGGCGATGGCCAGCACCAGCACGAACAATGCCACCTGTTCGTGGGCGCCAGGCGGCAGGATGCCGCGCATCACGCCATCCACCAGCAGCGCGATGAGGATGGCGGGAAAGGTGAGCTGGATGTCGGCGATGCGCATCAGCACCGCGTCGGTCAGCCCGCCGAAATAGCCGGCGATCAGGCCCACGGTGACGCCGATCAGCATGGCGAGGATCACCGAGAGGAAACCGACCAGAAGCGAAATGCGGGCACCGTAGAGGATGGTCGAGAAGATGTCCCGCCCCTGATCGTCGGTCCCCAGCCAGTAGCGCGGATCGCCGCCTTCCATCCATGCAGGGGGCTTCAGGCTGTCCATCAGGTCGAGACTGGCCAGGTCGAAGGGATCGTGTGGCGCCACCCACGGGGCGAAGACGGCCGACAGGATCATCACCACCGTCACCAGTGCCGCCAGCATCACCACCGGCGAATGGGTGAAGCTCCACCACAGGTCGGAATCGAGAAACCGCCCCAGTGCGGTCTTCGGCGTGGAGGGTTTCGCGGCATCGGTCATGACTGCACCCTGAGCCGGGGGTCGATCACCACGTAGAGGATGTCGACGATCAGGTTGATGATGACGAAGACCAGTGCGATCAGCATGAGGTAGGCGGCCATCACGGGGATGTCCACCTCGGAGATCGCCTGCACGAACAGCAGGCCCATCCCCGGCCACTGGAAGACGCTCTCGGTGATGATGGCGAAGGCGATGATGGAGCCCACCTGCAGGCCGATGATGGTGATCACCGGCACCAGTGTGTTCTTCAGCGCATGGCCGAAGTTGATGGCCCGCTCCTTCAGGCCGCGCGCCCGGGCGAACTTGATGTAGTCGGTGCGCATGACCTCCAGCATTTCGGCGCGCACCAGCCGCACGATCAGGGTCATCTGGAACACCGCCAGCGTGATCGCCGGCATGATGAGCGATTTCAGGCCGGAAGCGGTGAGCAGTCCGGTGCTCCACCAGCCCAGCTGCACCACTTCGCCGCGCCCGAAGGTGGGCAACCAGCGCAGTTGCACCCCGAAGATCAGGATGAGGAAGATGCCGATCAGGAAGGTGGGCAGCGATACGCCAACCAGGGAGAGGGTCATGAACAGTTTCGCCGGCCATCGTTCACGGTTCAGGGCGGTGTAGATGCCCATGGGTATGCCGATGGCCAGTGCCAGGATGGCGGAGATCATGGACAGCTCCAGCGTCGCCGGGAAGCGTTCGGCGATCAGCTCCGCCACCGGCTTGCGCAGGCGGTAGGAAATGCCGAACTCGCCATGGGCGGCATTCTGCACGAAACGCCAGAACTGCACATGAACCGGATCGTCGAGCCCAAGCTGCTTGCGGATGCGCTCGCGCTCGGCCAGCGAGGTATCCTGATCCACCATGTTGTTGATCGGATCGCCCACGTACTGGAACAGCGTGAAAGCGATGAGCGCCACGGTGAGCATGACGAGCACGGATTGTGCAAGCCTGCGGGCTATGAACAGAAGCATGTGCGGCCTTCACCTACTCGACTTTGCCGTCGGGGTCCGGCGCCGGGCGGGCTGCCGGAGCGGGACCGCCCTCCCGGAAAGGCCGGGAGGACGGTCGTGTATTGCCGGATTACCTGTTCACCACGACGTTGCGGATGTCCATCACGTTGTCGGCGCGCTGCGCCACGGAGACATCCTCGCGCACGCCCCAGGACAGCGGCTGCTGATGCAGCGGGATGTAGCCGTATTCCTTCTTCAGGATGGCCGCACCTTCGTCGATGTAGGCCTGGCGCTTCTTCGGATCGGTTTCCGCGGCGATCAGATCGGTCAGCTCGTCGACCCGCTTGTTGCAATAATCGCCGATGTTGTACTTGCCCCGATTGCGCTCCTTGTCGCGGCAGGCGATCAGGTTGACGAAGACGTTGTGCACGTCCATGGAGCCCGGTGTCCAGCCCAGCAGATAGAAGGGTGTGTTGTAGCCGCCCGATGCCGTCACCTTGGCGAAATACTTCGACTTCGGCTGCGCCAGCAGATCCACCTTGATGCCGACCTTGGCAAGCATGGAGGCCACCGCCTGACAGATCTTCTCGTCGTTCACGTAGCGATTGTTCGGGCAGTCCATGCCGACGGTGAAGCCGTCCGGATACCCGGCCTCCGCCAGCAGCTTCTTCGACAGCGCCGGATCATACTTGTACGGCACGTTCATCTTCGGATTGTAGCCGTTCACCTGCGGCGCCCACATCAGGCCCGAGGGCCAGCTTGCGCCGCGCATGATGGCGCGCTTGATGGCGTTCAGGTCGATGGCGTGGGCGAAGGCCTTGCGCACACGGATGTCCTTGAAGGGGTTCTTGCCCTTCACCGAGGAATTGGTGAGTTCGTCACGGGCCTGATCCATGCCCAGGAAGATGGTGCGCGCCTCCGGGCCGGTAAGGGCCTTCACACCCGGCGCGGCATTCAGCCGGTTCCAGTCCTGCACCGGCACCGGATAGGCCAGGTCGATCTGGCCCGAGAGCAGTGCGGCGACGCGCGTGGCAGCCTGCGAGATGGGAGTGAAGATCACCTTGGTGACGTTGGTCTTCGGTTTGCCCCAGTAGCCCTCGAAGCGCTCCATGACGGTCTTCACGTCAGGCTGGCGCTCCACGACGCGGAAGGGGCCGGTGCCGTTTTCGTGGGTTGTGGCCCAAGCATTCTCGCGGCCTGCGGAGGCCGGCTTGGCCGCTTCGGTGGCATTGTGCTTTTCCGACCACTGCTTGTCCATGATGTAGAGCCAGGCCAGTTCACGGGCCAGTGTGGGCACGGGGCCTGCCGTCTCGATCTCCACGGTGTAATCGTCGATCTTGCGGATGTTACTGATCAGGGAGGCACGCGCCTTCTGGCCGGATTCGGTGGACGTGGCGCGCTTCCATGTAAAGATCACGTCGTCGGCATCAAAGGTCCCGCCGTCATGGAATTTCACGCCCTTGCGCAGATGAAAGCGCCAGACGGTGGGTGAGACGGTTTCCCATTTCGTGGCCAGCAGCGGAATGAGGTTCATCTGGGCGTCATAGCCGGTCAGTCCTTCATAGACGTTGCCCAGGAAGCCCAGCGTGAAGGTTTCATTCAGGCCATGGGGATCCAGCGACTGCGCATCCGCCTGAAACGCGTAACGGAACGTCTTGGCCTGAACCTGTGCAGACATGGCCGATATCGCGATGGCAGCTGCGCCCAGCAATGCGAGCGACCTGATCTTCATCGTTGTGTCCTCCCTCTCCTGTGTCGGTTTTTGCGTCTTGTCCCTTCCCGCAAATTCCTCACGGCGGGAACGGCTCCCCATGCCGGAGAATGCCCTCGAAGAAGGAAGGGCTCAAGAAAAAATTGAAAACGCAAGGGAAAGAAGAGGATCTTTCCAAGATGCCCGAAAGGGAGTTGTTTGCGGCCTCCCGGAGAAGTTTCCAGTGAAGCTTTCGTATGGGAAGAGCGGATCTTGCGAAAACCCTTTCACCGCGTTTTCTTCCGGGATGGCTGTACTTCAGCGACTTGCCCGGGCCGCCCGCACGGAGAGCGAGAGCAGGCAGCGCTCGGCGATTTCCGCTTCCAGGGTCGGCATGGAGCGGGTGCTGGCGGTGGCCTCGAGAAGCCCGGCATCCGCCGTCTCCAGGGCTTCCGGCGTCCAGATGGAAAGCTGCCGGATCCAAGCCGGCTGGCGGCGGAAAAAGATCGGGGGGCGGGCGGCCTTGACCACCTGAGCAGGCGGATCGCCCGCGGCAACGAGCAACGCCAGGGGCTTCAGGCGGGCCACATGCGCCGACGCCGCGGCCAGAATGGCAGCCGGTGACGTCCCCTCCGCCAGCAGCGAGGCGAACAGACGCGCTCCGGTCACCGCGTCGCCGGAGAAGAAGGTATCCAGCATGTCGCCCATGGCATGACCGGAGACGTCACCGCAGATCGCGCGCACGTCTTCCAGCGTGACCTGTTTCCGTCCCATGCAGTACAGGGCCAGTTTCTCCAGTTCGCCACGCGAGGCCGCGCGATCACCACCGAGCAGTTCGGAAAGAGCCGCCATGGCGTCGGGCGCAATGCGCAAGCCTTCCTTCTCCAGCGTCTCCCGGATGATCTGCTGGATGTCCCGGGCCGAATCCTCATAGACGGGTGCGGCGGCAAGTTCGGGGCTTTTCTCGAACAGTTTGCGCAGTCCGGATGATGTCTTCAGCTGCCCCGCCTCGGCAATGATGACGGCATCTCCCGCCGGCCGTTCGAGGACAGTCTCCATGGCCTTCGCGAAGTGCTCGCCCGCGCCGCGCACCCGGATCGCCCGCCGGCCACCGAACATGGACATGGCCTGTGCCTCGTCGACCAGACGCGCCGGATCTTCCCTGCAGGTCTCCTCATCCAGCACGACCACCGACATCGGATCGTCATCGTTGCCGACCACATGGCGCACCAGCCTGCGCGAGAGTTCGGAGACGCCGCCGGGGTCGGAGCCGTAGACCAGCACGCCGCGCACTTCGCCTGCAGATGTCTTCTTCAGCAGGGCGGGATGCTGTGCAGGCTTGAAAATGGCCATGGGATCAGCCAGCGGATGCCATCCACGCGGCGAGGCGGGTGCGGATGTCCTGCGCCACCACGCGGGCCGCCGTCTCCTTCGCCTTGTTCAGTGCCTGAATGTCGGCGACGGGCTGTCGGGTTTTCGTATAGGAAACCTCGGCAAAGGTCTTTCCGGAGGTCAGAGGCTTGCCCGTACTGCGGTCGGAAAGCGTGTAGGACACGTTGAGAATATAGCGGTTCTGTGGCGTCTTGCGATCGAAGGAAAGAATGGAGGTGAGCTGCTTTTCTTCCGTGCGCAGGGACAGCAGATACTTCCCGCCACCCGTCTGCGACGGCGCGATACCTTCCAGCAGGGCATTGCGCACAAGCTGGTCGGTGCGCGTGGTCGGCGGCGCCACCTCCATGGACACGAGCTGCGTCTCCACATTCCCGGAGTCGCCCGCAGTCCCGTAGAGCGGTGAGAATCCGCACCCGGCCAAGGCGGGCATGACGCCCAGCAGGGCGAGAAGGGACAGGATCTGCAGGTTTTTCGTCATTTCGCCACCACGTTGACGATGCGCCCCGGCACCACGATCACCTTGCGCACCGTCTTGTCTCCCACTGCCCGTTTTACAGCATCCCGCTGCAGAGCGACAGTCTCGATTTCCTCCGGCGTGGCGGTCTTCGGCACCGCGATCTCGTCACGCCGCTTGCCGTTGACCTGCACCGGCAGGGTTAAGGTGTCCTCCTCCAGCAGCGCCTCTTCGGCTTCCGGCCAGGCAACCTCGGCCACCAGACCTTCCAGCCCCAGCCGCTGCCAGCACTCCTCGGCCAGGGGCGGCAGCATCGGCGAGAAGATCTGCACCAGGATTCGGGCCGCTGCATGCAGCGCCCAT
>JAJRRY010000002.1 GCA_024279095.1 Alphaproteobacteria bacterium | reverse complement strand
TGCACAACGTGGCGCTGATTATCACCGGCGCGTTGGTGGGCTCCTCCGGCGCCATTCTCTCCTACATCATGTGCCGGGCCATGAACCGTTCCTTCTTCTCCGTCATCCTCGGCGGCTTCGGCACCGAGGCCGCGGCTGCCACCGGTGGCGGCGAGCAGAAGCCGGTGAAGGCCGGTTCGGCGGAGGACGCCGCATTCCTGCTGAAGAACGCTTCCAAGGTCATCATCGTGCCCGGCTACGGCCTTGCCGTGGCCCAGGCCCAGCATGCCCTGCGCGAGATGGCCGACGAGCTGAAGGAGCGCGGCGTGGAGGTGAAGTACGCCATCCATCCGGTGGCCGGCCGCATGCCGGGCCACATGAACGTGCTGCTGGCGGAGGCGCAGGTGCCCTACGAGGAGGTCTTCGAGCTGGAGGACATCAACTCCGAATTCGCCGATTCCGGCACCGTGGCCTTCGTCATCGGCGCCAACGACATCACCAACCCGCTGGCCAAGGAGGATCCCTCCTCGCCCATCTACGGCATGCCGGTGCTGGAGGTGTGGAAGGCGGAGACGGTGATGTTCGTCAAGCGCTCCCTGTCGCCGGGCTATGCGGGCATCGACAATCCCCTGTTCTATCGCGACAACACCATGATGCTCTTTGGCGACGCCAAGAAGATGGTCGAGGACATCCTCAAGGCTCTCTGAGCCGCCGCCACGAAAGACACCGCCGGATCATGTCCGGCCCGGAACAGGAAGAACCCCGCAGGCCTTCCGGCGCTGCGGGGTTCTTTCGTGTTCCGTCACCGCTCCGCGCAGGATGCGGGCGGCCGGCGTCGCGACTTCAGCCCTGACGGGCCTTGAAGCGCTTCTTCACCTTGTTGATCACGTAGAGGCGGCCGCGGCGGCGCACGACGCGATTGGCGCGGTCGCGCTTGGCCAGCGAGCGGATGGAGTTGCGGATTTTCATGTCGACCTGCCCGTATCGTATCTTGCCAAACGAAAGGGGCGCATCCCGGCTCTCGGAACGCGCGCCCCGGAAACTTCCGGCCGCCAGACATACAGCCGACGAATGGCCCTTGTCAAGGCGACCAGCCGGCGATTCGCACGCCGGCGTCCTCAGTCTTCGTCGCGCTTGAGGTCCTTCAGTCCGGCAAAGACGGATTCGGCATCGGGCACATCCTCTTCCTCGGTCTTCGGCACGCTCATGTCGCCGAAGACGTCCTGCGCCTTCTCCTCTTCCTCGGGACGGGAATGGGTCAGACCGCCCACCGTCTCCTCGGCCGGCTTCAGGGTCTCCTCCGGCTCCGGTGCGCCAGTCTTGCGGCGCAGGCGCTCGGCGCGCTCGGCGGCCTTGCGCACCGCCATGTCAAGCTCCAGCTGCGAGCACAGACCCAGGGTCACCGGATCACGCGGCTTGATGTTGGCGATGTTCCAGTGGGTGCGGTTGCGGATCGATTCGATGGTCGGTTTGGTGGTGCCAACCAGCTTCATGATCTGCGAATCCGAAAGCTCCGGATGATTGCGCAGCAGCCAGGCAATGGCGTCCGGCCGATCCTGACGGCGCGACAGTGGCGTGTACTTCGGTCCCTTGCGCACCCGGGTGATCGGCACGTTCACCTTCGGCTTGGCAAGCTTCAGGCGGTAGTTCGGGTCCTTCTCGCCCCGTTCGATCTCCTCGCGGGTGAGCTGGCCGGAGGCGATGGGATCCAGCCCCTTGATGCCCTGGGCCACCTCGCCATCGGCGATGCCCTTGACCTCCAGCTCGTGGAGGCCGCAAAACTCGCCGATCTGCTTGAAGGTGAGGGCGGTGTTGTCCACCAGCCACACGGCGGTGGCCTTCGGCATGAGCGGTTTTTCAGACATGGATTCTCTCCTTCGGAACCTTGCCGCATCCGATCCGCAGGTTCCGCATCTTCCTTCGTGTTGTAAGGGATTGCCGCATATATAGCCTTCCCCGACCCACCTTGCAACGCGGATCGTTCAGTCGATGCGCAGAACGATCTTGCCGCGATGGGGCCCGCAGACCTTCTCGTGCGCACGTGCGGCCTCGGCCAATGGAAACACCGAATCGATGACGGGGCGGATCTCGCCCTTTTCCACCAGCGGCCAGATCACCGATTCCAGCGACATGGCGATGGCCCCCTTCTCCGCCACCGGGCGGATGCGCAGGGTGGAGCCGGTGAGCCAGAGGCGCTTCAGCATCACCGGCATCAGGTCCAGTTCCACCTTCGATCCATGCATGTAATTGATGTTGACAATGCGTCCGTCACGAGCCGCCAGTCGGATGTGCTTCTGTACATAGTCGCCGCCGATGATATCGAGGATCGCGTCCACACCCGCCTTGCCCAGAATCTCGCGCAGCACCTCCTCGAAGTCCTCGTTGCGGTAGTTGACGGCCCGCTCCGCACCCAGCTCCTCGCAGAACCGGCAGTTCTCCTCCGATCCGGCCGTGGTGAACACACGTGCGCCCAGCGCCCGGGCCATCTGGATCGCCGTGGTGCCGATGCCACCCGCACCACCGTGCACGAGGAAGGTCCGCCCCTTCTTCAGGCCGCCACGCTCGAAGACGTTTGTCCAGACGGTGAAGAAGGTCTCCGGCATGGCCGCCGCCTCGATCATCGACAGCCCCTTCGGCACCGGCAGGCAGCAGGCGGCCGCCGCCACGCAGTATTCCGCATAGCCGCCACCGGTCACCAGGGCGCAGACCTCGTCGCCGACCTTCCAGCGGAAGGCTCCCGGTCCGAGCGCCACAACGGTTCCGGCAACCTCCAGGCCCGGCTCTTCCGGCGCGCCCTTCGGCGGTGGATAGCGCCCCTCCCGCTGCAGCACGTCCGGATAGTTCACCCCGGCCGCCGCCACCCGGATCAGTACCTCGCCCTTGCCAGGTTGCGGTACAGGACGCTTTACCAGACGCAGCACTTCAGGCCCGCCGGGACGGGTGATGGCGATGGCCTTCATGGTGTCGGGAAGCCGTTCAGCCTTCATGCGGGCAGATTAGCACAAGCGGAGTGTTCCGCATACATACTTTCAGACGGACCTCAAGCACCATTGTGGCGCTCGATGGAGTCCATGATGAGACGCTCGGCTTCCTCGTGGCCGCCCCATCCTTCCATCTGCGCCCACTTGCCCTCTTCGAGATCCTTGTAATGGGTGAAGAAGTGCTCGATCTGCTTCAGCTGAATGTCGGGCAGGTCGGAGATGTCGTGGATATCCTCGTAGTGCCGGGTGATGTGGGGGGCCGGCACGGCGATGATCTTCTCGTCGCCCCCTTTCTCGTCGCGCATTTTCAGCACGCCAACCGGGCGCACGGCGATGATGCAGCCGGGCAGCAGCGGGCGCGAGGAGATGAGGATGACGTCGATGGGATCGCCGTCGTCGCACAGGGTGTGCGGGATGAAGCCGTAGTTCCCCGGATAGCGCATGGGCGTATACAGGTAGCGATCCACGACCACCGTGCCGGCATCCTTGTCCATCTCGTACTTGATGGGCTCGCCGCCGATGGGCACCTCGATGACCACGTTGACTTCCTTCGGGGGATTGGCCCCCAGGCTGATGGCATCCAGTCTCATGTGCGCTGTTCCCCGTGTGAGCGGAGCTTCGTCGGAAGGTCCGCAGCATTGTTCCTCGTGTTCCGGGAGCCTTCGTCCGGACGATGGCGAAAGTCAATCGGCCCTTTCGTCGGATGGCGGAAAATCCGGTATCCGGCTCACTTCGCCGCCCGGGCGGCCTTCTTGCGTTCATGCGGGTCGAGGATGCGCTTGCGCAGCCGCACCGACTGCGGGGTGACCTCCACCAGCTCGTCGTCGGCGATGTAGGAAAGCGCCCGCTCCAGCGTCATCTTCACCGGCGGGGTCAGCTGGATGGCGTCGTCCTTGCCGGCGGCGCGGATGTTGGTGAGCTTCTTGCCCTTCAGGACGTTGACCTCCAGGTCCTGCCCCTTGGTGTGCTCGCCGACGATCATGCCGCGATAGACCAGATCACCGGGCTCCACGAACAGCGGACCGCGTTCCTCCAGGTTCCACAGGGCATAGGCCACGGCGCGGCCGTCGGAATTGGCGATCATGGATCCGGCAGCGCGGCGCGGCATTTCGCCCTTCCAGGGCTCCCAGGCGTGGAAGATGCGGTTCATCACCGCCGAGCCGCGGGTATCGCTCATCAGCTCCGAATGGTAGCCGATGAGGCCGCGCGTGGGGGCATGGAACACCAGCCGCTGACGGCCGGCTCCCGATTCCCCCATGTCCACCAGGACACCGCGCCGTTCGGAGATCTTCTTCACCACCGCTCCGGCATATTCCTCGTCCACGTCGATGATCACCTCCTCCACCGGCTCCAGCCGCGTGCCGTCCTCGCCGGTGCGGGTGACCACCTGCGGGCGGCCCACGGTCAGCTCGAAGCGCTCGCGGCGCATGGTCTCTATGAGCACCGCCAGCTGCAGTTCGCCACGACCGGAGACCTTGAAAGCCTCCGCCTCTCCGGGGATATCCTCCACGGTGATGGCCACGTTGCCTTCCGCCTCCCGCATAAGCCGCTCGCGGATCACCCGGCTCTGCACCTTGTCGCCCTCGGTGCCGGCCAGCGGCCCGTCGTTGATGCGGAAGGTCATGGACAGGGTGGGCGGATCGACGGGCTGGGCGGGAATGGCCTCGGTCACCGACGGATCGCACAGCGTGTGCGCGACGGTGGCCTCCTTCAGTCCGGCCACCGCCACGATGTCACCGGCTTCGCCGACCTCGATGGGCTGACGGGACAGCCCGCGGAAGGCCAGCACCTTGGACACCCGCCCCGTTTCCACCGGGTTGCCGTGCCGGTCCAGTACCTGCACGGTGTCGTTGGCCCGCACCGTGCCGGAGGCGATGCGGCCGGTGAGGATGCGGCCGAGGAACGGATCGGCCTCGATCAGCGTGGCCAGCATGCGGAACGGCCCCTCCTCCACCTGCGGCGGGGCGACGTGTTCCAGCACCAGATCCAGCAAGGCATCCATTCCGGCTGCAGCTCCCGCGTGCGGATCGTCTGACATCCAGCCCTCCTTGGCCGAGCCGTAGAGGATGGGAAAATCCAGCTGCTCGTCATCGGCTCCGAGGGCCACGAAGAGGTCGAACACCTCGGTGATCACCTCCTCGTGCCGTTCTTCCGGCTTGTCGATCTTGTTGACCGCCACGATGGGACGCAAGTCCCGCGCCAGCGCCTTGGCGAGCACGAACTTGGTCTGCGGCATGACGCCCTCCGCGGCGTCCACCAGCAGGATGACGCCGTCCACCATGCTCATGATGCGCTCCACCTCGCCGCCGAAATCGGCATGGCCCGGCGTGTCCACGATGTTGATGCGGGCGTCCTTCCATTCGATGGAGGTCACCTTGGCGAGGATGGTTATGCCGCGCTCACGTTCCAGGTCGTTGGAATCCATGGCCCGCTCGGCCACCTGCTGGTTGTCCCTGAAGACGCCGGAGGCGGCCAGCAGCCGGTCGATGAGCGTGGTCTTTCCGTGGTCCACGTGGGCGATGATGGCGATGTTGCGCAAGTTCATTCCGTATCCTGCTGTGCGAAAGAAAACCGCCGGGCGCGACTGCCCGGCGGCATGTCTTCATAAGGGGCCCGTGCCGCAAAGGCAAGGCGCGCCCGCAAGGTGCGGACTCAGCGTCCTCCGGTGAGCGGCACCGCCTGCAGCGGCCGGCCATCGATGGTGGCGCGCACCAAAGCCGCCGTGAAGTCACGTCCCTGCATGCGGCCGAAGGCGGAGACCGGAACCATCAAACGACCGGTAGCGGAGGATTTCACTGCCCCCAACCAGACGTTGAAAACCCATGGATCGGCCAGGGCCCGGCGCTTCTTCTTCTCGCTCATGCTGCCTGCCACCGGCACGAAGACCATGCGGCACAGCACCGCATCGCCGCGGTAGGCGGCCCCGCGGAAGGTCTTGCTGCCCCGCAGGGAGAGCCGCAGATCGTAGACGTCATGACCATCGAAGACCCGGCGGGTGCCCCGGCAGCCCGCCGCTGGATCCTTCCCGGCCAGGCCGACAAGCAGCCCCAGGGGATCGGGCGCCCCCTTGCCGCCAAGGGCGCGCAGAACCTCCGAGCGGGTCACCGGACCGGGGGGCGGTTCGCGCCGCCACGTGAAACGGCTTCCGTTCCAGCCTATCGTTCCCGTCTTCGTCTTCTTCTTTTTCTTCACCGTCATGGTGAAGAAGGTGGGGCGCACACCTTGCGGGGTTATGCGGCCCTCGCCCCTCAGGTCAAAGGACTTCTTGATGAAGAAGGACATGAAACCGGCCGGCCGCAGCGTGACGGCGGCACGGTATGTGCTACGGCCGACGTTGCCGGTGAATTTCATCGTCATGGCCCGGGTGCCGGCCACCGCGATGTCGTAGCGCAGTTTCACGGTCTCCGCCTGCGCCGTCGTGGCGGCCGTCGCAAGGGCGCCGGTCAGGGCGAGGCGGGCGATGAGGACGGAATGTCTCATGTCGGGTAACCCCCTTGGGCTCGATGTGTCCTGCCGCCCATCCTTGCATCTTCCAGCCGGGTCGATGCAAGGGTCCTCTCGCAGGGCGGTTATTTCCCGCAATTGCGGCGGTACTGTGAAGATGGTCCTTACGCAAGCCCCGGACGTGTTCCGCCGGGCTTGACGCTCCGCGTCCCGTGCCCTATAGCATGCGCCCTGAAGAACGTGACGGAAGCAGATCCTGCATCCGGTGTGTCGTCGTGCATGCTGGAGGTTCGGTTTTTCGCATTCCGTACAGTGCATTTCTGAGGACAATTTTTGCGGAGATTCCGACCATGGCCCGCCGCTGTGAACTGACCGGCAAGGGCGTGATGACCGGCAATAACGTCAGCCACGCCCACAACAAGACCCGCCGCCGTTTTCTGCCCAATCTGGTGAATGTCCACCTGATGAGCGACGTGATGGGTGCCAGCTACCGCTTCCGCATCAGCACGCAGGCGCTGAAGTCCGTGGAGCATCGCGGCGGTCTGGACGCCTTTTTGCTCAAGGCGCGTGACACCGAGCTTTCCGAAAAGGCTCGGAAGCTGAAGAAGCAGATCCGCAAGCGTCTGGCGGAAAAGGCCGACGCCTGACGTCAGCCCGTTCTTGTACGCAGGATCATCCGCCCGTTGCGGATGTTGCTCGTCCGGTCTCACGAAATTCCGGCCGCTTCCGGTTTTCCGGGAGCGGTCTTTTCGTGCCCGTTCTCAATCCTTTTGAAGGTCCGTCTCACGTGGCAGACGGCCGGCCTTCAGGTCCTCCAGCGCAAGCCGTGCCCGCTCGCGGTGGCCCTCGGTCATGTGGCCGCGCACCAGGCCCAGAGTGGTGAGCAGTACCGTGAGGTCATCGGTGAAGCCCAGCCCGGGCAGGAAATCCGGCAGCAGATCCACCGGCACCACGAAATAGGCCAGCGCAGCCAGCAGCATGCCCTTCACCCGCGCCGGCGTGGCCTCGTCCGTAGCGCAATACCATGCCGCCAAGGCCTCCTCGGCGAAAGGAATGCGGGACAGGACCCGGCCCATCTTCGGCCAGAACCCTTCGCGAACGGTGCCTGCGGCATCATGTCCGGCAAAAATCTTCCAGGCCTCATTATGCCTTTCCGTGCCCTCATGCATGCTCTTCTCCACCATCATTTGCATCATCGGCGCACGAATTCCACCACATCGTGCAACCGGTGACAACCCGCAACCGGTCTGACTGCATCACCCCCTGCTGCACCATGAGAAGGCATGCGGGACGTCATGACGCACCTTCCCATCAGTCACACCCGCCGGAGCATTGCGGAATCCGTCGCGCAATTGCCCCGGGCATGCCGAAAACACGCCCTCTTTGCGCCATGCAGACATTGATGATGCAAGCCACCCACCATCGTCATGTACTGTTGGCACGCATTCCGCCGTGCATGGGACATATCCCCGTACGTGCTTGACGCTGCGTTATATTCTAGTATAAGGTGAATGTGCTGGTAACGACTGGCGTCGCGAACGGGGATGAAAGGGGGGCACCTTTCCATTTCCGATCAGCGTTTTCACGGATCGTGCTCTTGCAATCCGGACCGTGAGTGCATGCGTGTCCGTTCCCGATGATGGGCAGGTGGCGGGAGCATGGACGCGCACATGCATGATATCGAAGGAAGCGCCGACGTTGCCAGTTGAACATGCCACCTGTCCAGCAACCGAAACGACCAAACCCGGGGGCAAGAAATTTCGGGTTCTGTCTTTCGACAAAACCAGAGGAGATGATCCATGAGTACGCTCTTTGCGACACTGAACGACGGTACGTCTAGCAGCACGACCACGACTGCTGCTGCCACGACCACTGCCGAAACACCGAACACGACCACGGAAACCACTCCCCCCAGCCCCACGACGATCACGGGCACTCCGGGTGACGATACTCTGGTTGGGACACCGGGTGACGACATCATTTCCGGTGATGCCGGTTTTGACACCATTGACGGCCTGGAAGGTGATGACATCCTCAATGGTGATGCCGGCTGGGATACCATCACGGGTGGTGCCGGCAACGACACCATTTCGGGCGGAACCGGCAATGACCGCCTGATGGGCGAACAGGATGCCGATACCATCTCGGGCGATGGCGGCAGCGATCGCATCTGGGGCGGCTCCGGCAATGATACGCTCAGTGGTGGTCTTGATGACGACTACGTCTATGGCGGCGACGGAAATGATGCCCTCTATGGCAATGAAGGGCATGATGTCCTCGACGGTGGCGCCGGAGACGATCTGGTCCATGGTGGCGACCTTGGCGACACCATCTATGGCCAGGACGGCAACGACACGCTCTATGGTGATGCCGGATGGGATACCATCAGTGGTGGCGTCGGCGACGACATGGTTTCCGGCGATACCGGGAACGACAGGCTCTTCGGCGATGAAGGCAATGACGAGATCGTCGGTGGAGATGGCGACGACACGGCCTTCGGCGGTAGCGGCAACGATCGTCTGATTGGCAATCTTGGCCAGGATGTCCTCTCCGGCGGCGACGGTGACGACCGGCTTTGGGGCGGATTTGACAATGACGTCCTGAACGGAGATGGCGGTCACGACTATATCGACGGTGGTGTCGGTGACGACCTGGTGCATGGTGGCGACCTTGGCGACACCATCTATGGCCAGGACGGCAACGACACCCTGCATGGTGATGCCGGATGGGATTTCGTCTCCGGTGGCGCCGGTGATGACAAGGTCTACGGCGAGACCGGCAACGACCGTCTCTCCGGTGACGATGGCAACGACACGCTGTTCGGAAATCAGGGCGAGGATACCCTGAATGGCGGAAATGGCGACGATGTCCTGTGGGGCGGCCATGACAATGACGTCCTGAATGGAGATGCCGGCAACGACTTCCTGAATGGCGGTGCAGGAAACGACATCCTGACCGGTGGCGCAGGTATCGATACCTTCGCCTTCAAGGATGGCTTTGGCAATGACGTCATCACCGACTTTGCCGCCGGCACTGGCGAGAAGCTGGACCTGTCCAACGTGACTGCCGTCACCGACTGGGCAACTCTGTCGTCCACGCAGATGTCTCTGAACGAGGCCGGTAACGTGGTCATCACGGCCGGGACCGATTCCATCGAGCTCGTCGGCATCACGTCCCTTGATCAGCTGACGGCTGATGACTTCATCTTCGGAACCACCGATCCGATGGTGCCGGACGTGGTGTAATCGCACTGCTCCCACGGCAGGGCATTTTCAAATCTCTCACATGCCTTCCGGTGTCCCGTTTTCCGGGACACCGGGTTATTTTTCAGGGCCCGGGCCGGATGCGCAGCAGATTGTGGAAATCATGCCCGCGCACGCGACGGCATCATCTTTTCAGGAATGGCCAGCCAGTCGCCCCGCATGCCACAGGATGCTTCCTGCCGTTCCTTTCAGCAGCAGGAGCCATTTATACAGAGCATTGCGTGCAGGGGGTGTATTCGCCAGAAGTTTCGCCAGCCGATCCACCATCTCATGGGCATCGAGAACGGCACCGGTACAGGGATCCCGGTAGCGCGGATAAAGCAGGAGCGCTCCAGCCACCAGCATGTCCAGGGTTAGCTGCCGATACCGCCGGGATATCGGCTCCACGTCTTCCGTCAACCCCCAGCCAGCATAGAAGGGCATCCCATGGGTGATCACCCGCTTGCCACGCAAAAGGGCATCGAACCCACTCAGGGAAGTCATGGTATGCATCTCGTCACAGGCCCGGATGCAGGCAGAGATCCCGTGCACCGTCTCCACGTGATCCGCCAGCCTTGCTGCTTCATCGCTCCCCGTCCGGTTTCCGGCCAGTATGTCCGGATGGGGCTTCCAGATGATAAAGGCATCCGGGTTGGCGCTTCGCACACGACGCATCAGCTCGGCATTGGTGCGCACGGCTGTGCAACCATAGCGGATGGAGGCATCCGTCTCCACTTGTCCCGGTACCAGAATGATCGGTCTGCCTCTGGCGGCGGTGCGGAAATCCACGCGCGCCTCCGGGCGTTCCAGATTGTACTTGGTCAGGTCCAGTTCGACGATGCGCCGCCGCAGTTGAGCCGCCGCCTCCAGCAGTTCCGGGGAGAAATCCGTCTCCGCAAGCAACCGCTCCAGCCGGCTGCACGTCCGGGCGTCGAAGTAGATGCCCGCGTCATCAAAGACCAGCGACCAGGGGGGCACGAAATCGGTGCCCAGCCCCACGGATCGGAGGAAGCCATCCTCCACGCGCACCGCTTTCAGACCAAGCGCCTTTTCCACGCTCTCCAGTCCGGTTGGGTCACGCATGCCCCAGACGGCCAGCCGGTCGTGGGGAGACAGGCCGGCCCGCCGGGCCTGCCGCAAGGAACGCACGAAGCGCACCTCCGTCTCTTCTCCGAAAAACGGTGCCGTCTGCGCATGCTTCCATAACCGGAAACCGAATACGAAAACTCGTCCGGACCACTCTTCGCCCGGGCTGCGGGCCCAGAATGCGCGCTCGCACCGCAGGATCGACAGGTGATGCAGGACGGCGAAAATGTCCCCTTTTCTGCCCGTACGCGGATCCAGATAGCGGGCATGGCGGAGATAGGCGGCGGCAAAAAGCTCATCCAGCGTGCGGGTACGGCCACGCCGGGGACAGCTCTGTTCATCCTCCGTCAATCCCCAGCCGGCATAAAAGGGCAGACCGAAGCAACGCACCGGAACGCCTGCGATCAGGGCCTCCATGCCGAGCAGGGAAGTGGCCGTGTAGACCCGCTGAAAATGCTTCAGAATATCCGCCGGGTGCCAGTGTGCCGGCATGATGCGGATCCGTTGGTCAACGGCAGATGGCAGCAGGCCTTTCCTGCGGCCGGCAAGCACATCCGGATGGGTACGGATCCAGATGGTGGCACCGGGATTTTCGTCCAGGGCCGCCTCCAGCATTTCCCGGAAGGTCCGTGGCCCGACCAGCCCATGGCGCAGGGAGAGATCGCCAGCCGTCTGATCGACCACGAGCACCCGCTCCTCATTCTGCGGAAACACCCCTTCTGGCGGTGGCAGGCCGATGTTGTACTTGGAGATGCCCTCGCGGCGGATCAGCGTCATGGCGCGGCGGGCCATCTCCAGCTCCGCCGGCGAGAAACGGCCGGTGCGCAGCGTGTTCTCCAGATCCGACGGGCGGGTGGCATCATAGTGAACACCGGTAGTGTCGACGATGACAGACAGTGGCCGCGCACCACGGACTCCCAGCCCGAAGGAACGCAGGAAGCCGTCCTCCAGCAGCAGCACGCCGCAGCCATCCCGTTCCGCAAAGCGGCGTGCACGCCGGCCGCTTTCCTTCAGCCCCCATCCGATCCACGCCGTGCCGAATGCCGCTCGCCGACCCGGACCATGAACGCGCACCGGCGCATCGAGCAGCGTCTCCAGAAACCGCCTGCGAGCCAGAAGACCGGTCTCGCGCCAGTGCAGGGCATATTGCTGCGGTGGCGCACCCATCAGCGCCCCTCGAGAAGCCGCCCGCGAATCAGTCGTTCCATGCCGAGGCCGAAGACGGACCCCACAAGTCCCCAGGCAAGCAGATATTCGCGGTCCAGAATCTGGGTGAAGTATTCCGGATAGATGCAGTAGCGCACCCACTCGATGGCATGCACCAGCGGATTCCAGACAAGGATTTCCCGGATCTGCGGCGGCAGAAACTCCACCTGATAGAAGATTCCCGAGGCGAAAAAGAGTGCCCGCCCGATCATGCTGTCCACGGTTTCCCACGGCTTCCAGAGACTGCGCAGGATCATGCCCGTTACCCCCATGGCGAATCCCAGCAGGATGGTAGCATAGATGGCCAGCAGCAGTTCCACGGGGCGCACCGGGAAATTCGCCAGATCGAACCAGACGAAGGCCATGTAGAACAGCAGGAAAGCCGTAATCTGGAAGGCGCTTTCCAGTCCGGCACGCGCCAGCATGGCGTCCAGCGGGCGGATGGCGGGATAGCTGAAAAGGGCCCGATTGGCCTCCACTGCCGCAGCGACGCGGACATGCACGTTGCGATACAGGGTGAAAGGGAACATGCCGGTGAAAATGTAGAAAACGGCGCTCTTGCCGTAGGGCGGGGCATGCTCCAGCAGGTACTGGATGATTCCCAGAATCGTGGTGACCCAGATCATCTCCGAGAGGACGAGGATGTGGCCGAACCGGTGCGGACCCAGTCGCAGAGAGGCCTCGCGCAATAGAAGGGCACGCAGCACCCGGCCCTGCATGAGAAACGCCTCGCCGAAACCTGGATCCCTGCCCCCGTGCGTCTGCGGCATCCGCTTCTCTCCATTCGGCTACATGCGGTCACGCACCGACTGCAGCATCAGCATGCCCAGCCCCCACAGCAGGGACAGGCCAAGGAAAACGAAGGCCGTGTTGCGCACGCTCTTCGGATAAAGCGCTTCATCCGGAAGATAGGGATGAACGAAGGTGGCAAGATAGCGCTGCTGCCTGTTGGCCAGCAGTCGCGCCTGCTCCAGACCGCTGAGCGTGGAAAGGTAGAACTTCTCGGCAAACTCCCGTTCCACCAGCAATGCCTCGTATTTCGACAGCGTGGTGCTGAGCGTGGTGCGGGCAACACCGCCCACGGCCCTGCTGCGGTGCCCCTTTCCGCGGCCACGGTTCTTGCTGCCCAGCTTGAGCCGTTCCTCGCGGATCTGCTTGCGCATGGCATTGATGCGGTTCTTCAAATAGATGGTGGTGGGCGCATTCTCCGAGAGATAGCTGCGGGCTTCGGACAGGCGCGCCTGCAGTTCCGCCAGCTGCTCTTCCAGTTTGCCTATCAGGGCCAGCTGTACCTGCGCCTGCTTGGCCGGATCTATCTGTTGCGTGGTACTGCGAAAGCGCAGGAAACGCTTGCGAATCTTGCGCAGGCGCTCTTCGGCGGCACGGACCTCGTTTTCCGCATAGGCGACGGCATCGGCACGTGCACGGGCACTGATCTCGTTGACCATGCGCTCGCTTTCGCGCAGGATGGCCCCGGCGATTTCACGTGCATCCTGCGGCGTGAACGCGAAAGTCCGGACGGTCACGATCAAGGAGGTCCGGTCCAGTCCGACACGCACCATGGAACGCCAGTATCTCACGAAGTCCTCGAACGTGGCATCCCGGGGCAGCATTGCGTAGAAGTCCCGCTCCGCCTTCCGGAAGCGGCGTTTCAGTCCGATCTCCTTGTCGATCCGTTTCAGGATTTCCCGGCTGTGGATGTATTCCAGCACGATGTAGGTATCCGCAGCCGAGGATCCGCCCAGCCCCAGGCCAAGCGTGCTGAGCAGGCCGCTGCCCGGACTGGGATTGGTGCTGCGCACGGCGAACCGGGTTTCCACCATGTACTGATCCGCAGCGACAAGAGCGTAGTAGAGCCCGACTAGCACGGTCGGCAGCAGGACAAGCAGCACGAAGGAAGCCTTCCAGCGCCTCCGCCTGCGCCCGGGCCGACTCTGCTGAGCACCGTCGGTCTGCCCCCCGGCGGAACGGGGTGCCTCCTCCTTGCGGTCCGGCTTTCCGGGCGGCTGCCGTTTGGCGAAAGGGGCAGGCACCACCTTGTTCCTCTGTTCTTTGGTCATGATGTGATGCTAGGTTGCCTTCAGTGAAACCTGCAACCCGGGAAACATGTGGTCCGTCCCATGCATACGAACCAGCCACAATCCAACGTTAGTCTCGTGAATGTAACCAAACATTACAGGTTGCGCAACAGCATCAGGGTCGTTCTCGACCAGGTCAGCTTCGAATTCCCACGCGGCCGCAATATTGCGGTGCTTGGGCTCAACGGTGCAGGCAAGTCGACACTCATCCGGCTCATTGCCGGATCGGAAGAACCCACTTCCGGACGCATCATCCGTCATGTGCACGTTTCCTGGCCGCTGGGCTTCAGCGGCGGTTTCGCCGGCAGCATGACCGGCAAGGAAAACGTGCGTTTCGTGGCCCGCATCTATGGACGCGACGTGGCGCAGGTTGAGGATTTCGTGCGCGCCTTTGCCGATATCGGCGAGCACTACTTCATGCCTGTGCGCACCTACTCTTCCGGCATGCGGGCGCGACTGGCCTTCGGACTGAGCATGGCCATCGACTTCGAGTGCTATCTGGTGGACGAGATCCTTGCGGTTGGGGATGCCGTCTTCCGGAAGCGTTGTGAGGAAATGTTTGCCACCAAGCTGCAGAAGTCCGATATTCTCATGGTGGCGCACAATCCGAATCTGTTGCGCAAGTATTGCGATTCCGCCGCCATCCTGATGGACGGCCGGCTGCGTTACTTTCCGGATCTGGAAGAAGGCATCGAGACCTATGCGAGCCTGATTCGCGAAAGGCAGGCCGCCGCAAAACTCTCGACCTGAAACCCGTTGCAAACCTGCCCGCCGACAAGCCGCCAGCGCTTTCCCGAGACCGGGAAGTGTCCCGCCGGGGCTGCTCAAATCCTTTTCTCCCCAGCGTCAGTCGGAAACGGTGGCTGCGGCATAGGTTCCCCGAACCGCCGCAGTACCGGCATTGAGCAGGCTCAGGAACTTCTGCAGTTCCGTGCTCACCGAGTTAGCGACGTAGATGACATCGTTGTCGCGCATCACCATGCCCTGGGCGACGAAGAAGGCCTTCGGACGGCTCATGTCCAGCACATAGACGGTGGGTGTGCGCCCGGCAGACGCCAGCCTTTCCGGAGCGACGCCGGCGGCACGCAGCACCCGGTTGCTCTCGAGCCGGAAAAGAAAGACCCCCTTGGAGTCCGCCCGGTTGTCCAGCAGACCACCGGCCCGGGCCACTGCCTCCAGAATGTTCACCCGGTCGCTGTCAAAGGGATACTCACCGGTCTTGACCACGGCGCCGAAGGCCGTGAAGGTTTGTGGATTGTGCGACAGGTAGATCTGATCCCCCGGCCGCACATAGATGTTTTCGGAAGGATCGCGGATGACCCGCTTCAGATTCTGGATACCCCTCCGACCGTGGCGGATCAGCGTCACCATGGTCTCGCGGGCCGGTGCGGCAGCCCCGCCGGCGGCAGCGATGATGTCGAGCAGCCGATCGCCTTTCAGCGACATCTGATAGCGTCCCGGCTTGCGCACGTCACCATTGACCACCACGGAATTGGCCACGTTCCTGACCACGGTTACCATCACCTGCGGGGATATGGCCTTGCCCTCCAGGGCCCGCTCGATGCGTTTCTGCAGCTGCAACGGAGAATAGCCGGCAGCCCGGACCGAGCCGACGAAAGGAATGGTGATGCGCCCACTGCGATCGATCTGCACCGGTGGCAGTTCCGTGCGCTTCTTTTCCTGAGTGGAGAAGAGGCCGTTCTCCGCCGCCTCCCAGATATTGATCTGCAGCACGTCGCCAACGCCGAGACGGTTCTGGAAGGTGCGCGGCGACCCCGCACCGAAGACCTTCCGCATGCCTTGCGGCTCGAATCCCGCGAGCGCCCGGACCACCTGCTCGTCGAGCGGCACGATAGCATATTCGTGCCGCGCCTCGTCATCCGTGCCGTGGGCCTCTTCCAGCACGCTGGCCGTGCTCGGCCCTTCGCCGGGCAGTACAGCACCTCCGCATCCGGACAGCAGGAATGCCGCTGCCGCAGCACCCAAGATGCCCGACAGGATATGCCGCTCCCGTCCCTTCTTCCGAATCACCGTCTCCTGCCCCCGCTATACTGACTTGCATCCATCGACGAACCGCATCCACCTCCCCTGCAGACCTTTCCGCCCCCCGCGGACCTGCCATTTCCGATTGCGCTTCGTCTTTTCGGCAATCTATGGATTGCGCGATTTCCGACCAATCGCAAGTGCATATGCTGCCGAAACGCAACTTATGCCTGCCACTGTCACCTTTTTGCATCGCCCGGACAGGATACATGAGACACAATGCCCCCCGATCAGCCGACCAACGATGCCTGCCGGACCAGCCCCGGACCGGTAGCCATCAAGTCATGAATGAAGAACGCAATCCGAAAAGACCGACAAGTGGTCGGCAATCTTGCGGCAGAAAAGGAATGATGGAGATTGCCAGAAATGGCGCGCCGGGGAAGATTCGAACTCCCGACCCCCAGATTCGTAGTCGTGCCTGGCAGATTTTCCCAATTTTTCCTCATATTGGATATTTTTAGATAAATCAGATAATTATGAGGACTCCAGTTTTTTCATCATTGCTCTGAAATGCTGAAATATGGTAGCTATTTGGTAGCTATTTCGGAGTAGCTACCATGGAAAAGCGCATCGGGGTACGCACCGTTGAGGCCCTTCGGCCAGGTGAAACCATCTGGGATGATCGGGTGAAGGGCTTTGGCGCGCGACGGCAGAAAAAGGGCGTGTCCTATGTCGTCAAGGCGCGCCTGAAGGGCCGGCAGAAATATCTCACCATCGGCAGGCATGGCAGTCCATGGACGCCGGAAATGGCTCGCAAGGAAGCGCGCCGGCTGCTGGTGTTGCTGGGACGGGGTGTCGATCCGCTGGAACAGAAGCGCCGCGAACGGGCCAAGAAATCCCTCGCGCAGCTGGTGCAACAGTTTGACGAAGAACATATCGCCAAGCTCAAGCCACGCACGCAAGAGGAATACCGCCGCCTGTTCCGCCTTCACATCATCCCGCACCTGGGCCGAAAGCCGCTGGCGGACATCACCCGTGAAGACATCGCTGCCCTGCACCGCAAGATGAAGGACAGACCGCGCGCCGCCAACTTCTGCCTGTCCGTGTTATCCAAATTCATGAACTGGGCGGAGACGAAGGGCCTGCGCCCGCAGAACAGCAATCCGGTGCGGGGCATCAGGAAATATCCGGAGAACCACCGCGAGCGCTTCCTGTCATCGGAGGAACTGCAACGCCTTGGCCAGGCGCTCGATGAGGAACTGCACGAGCATGGCGACATATACGCCGTGGCGGCCATCCGCCTGCTCATCCTCACCGGCGCGCGGCTCAGCGAAATCACCACCTTGCGCTGGGAATGGGTCGATCTGGAACGCGGCCTGCTGCTGCTGCCCGATTCCAAGACCGGCAAGAAGGCCATCGTGCTGAACGCCGCCGCCCGAAAGGTG
>JAJRRY010000026.1 GCA_024279095.1 Alphaproteobacteria bacterium | reverse complement strand
CCGAATGGTCGATGCTGTTCATGGCTGTCTGCGGTGGGTTTCTGGCAACCGGTGAGTCTGCAGCCGGCCGGGCTGCAGCATGTTCGGTCGTTTCCTCTCACCGCCTCCCTGAAGACATCGTGCCGGAACCGGGATTAATGACCGGACAGGATGAAGGCCTCAGGCGCCGATGCCCGCGAGTTCGGCCATGGCCTCGCCGATCTTCGCCGGATTGCGCACCACGGTCACGCCCGCCGCCTCGAGAGCCGCGATCTTGGCCTCTGCCGTGCCCTTGCCACCGGAGATGATGGCGCCCGCATGGCCCATGCGCCGGCCCGGCGGTGCGGTGACGCCCGCAATGTAGGCCACCACCGGTTTCGCCCCGTTCTTCGATTTGATGTATTCCGCTGCCTCCTCCTCGGAGGTGCCGCCGATCTCGCCGATGAGCACGATCTGCTCCGTATCCGGATCGTCGTAGAAAAGTTCGAGGCAGTCGATGAAGTCCATGCCCTTCACCGGATCGCCACCGATGCCGATGCAGGTGCTCTGGCCGAGGCCGACGTCGGTGGTCTGCTTGACCGCCTCGTAGGTGAGGGTGCCGGAACGCGAAACGATGCCTACGGAGCCCTTCATGTGGATGTGGCCGGGCATGATGCCGATCTTGCATTCGTTGGGGGTGATGATGCCCGGGCAGTTGGGGCCGATGAGGCGTGAGGCGGAGCCCTGCAGGGCCCGCTTGACCTTGACCATGTCGAGAACGGGAATGCCCTCGGTGATGCACACGATGAGGGGGATCTCCGCGTCGATGGCCTCCAGGATGGCGTCGGCGGCGAAGGGTGGCGGCACGTAGATGACGGTGGCGTCGGCGCCGGTTGCGGCCTTCGCCTCGCGCACCGTGTCGAAAACAGGGAGGTCGAGATGGGTCATGCCGCCCTTGCCGGGTGTGACGCCGCCGACCATGCGGGTGCCGTATTCGATGGCCTGCTGGGTATGGAAGGTGCCTTGGGCGCCGGTCAGTCCCTGGCAGATCACCTTCGTGTTTCTGTCGATCAGAACGGACATGGTCTCCTCAGGCCTCCTTCACCGCTTCGACGATCTTGCGGGCGGCGTCGTCGAGATCGTCGGCGGGGATGATGTTCAGGCCCGACGCCTCGATGATCTCCTTGCCCTTCTCCACGTTCGTGCCTTCAAGACGCACCACGAGAGGCACCTTCAGGCCCACCTCGCGCACCGCCGTCACCACGCCGTCGGCAATGATGTCGCAGCGCATGATGCCGCCGAAGATGTTGACCAGGATGCCCTGCACTTTCGGGTCGGAGGTGATGATCTTGAAGGCGGCCGTGACCTTTTCCGTGGTGGCGCCGCCGCCGACATCCAGAAAATTGGCCGGCTCGGCCCCGTAGAGCTTGATGATGTCCATGGTGGCCATGGCCAGGCCGGCGCCATTGACCATGCAGCCGATGTTGCCGTCTAGGGCGATGTAGTTGAGATCGTATTCCGCTGCCTCGCGCTCTTTCGGATCTTCTTCTTCCGGATCGCGCAGCTCCTGCACGTCGGGATGGCGGAACAGCGCGTTGTCCTCGAAGTTCACCTTGGCATCGAGGCACAGCAGGGTGTCCTCGCCGGTGATCACCAGCGGGTTGATCTCAAGAAGGCTCATGTCCTTTTCGGTGAAGGCCCGCCAGAGGCTGGCGATCAGCTTCGCGCCCTGCCGGAACAGCTCGCCCTTCAGGCCCAGTGCCGCGGCGATGGCGCGGCCGACGTAGGGCGAGTAGCCGGCCGCCGGATCCACCGTGATGGTGAAGATCTTCTCCGGGGTTTCGCGGGCCACCTCCTCGATGTCCATGCCGCCCTCGGTGGAGGCGATGAAGGCGACCCGCGAGGTGGCGCGGTCGACCAGACAGGAGAGATAGAGCTCGGAAGCGATGTCGGAACCTTCCTCCACCAGCAGGCGGTGAACCACCTTGCCCTGCGGGCTGGTCTGCTTCGTCACCAGCGTGCTGCCGAGAAGCGTGCGGGCGGCAGCCTCCACCTCGTCGATGGATCGGCAGACCTTCACGCCACCGGCCTTGCCGCGTCCGCCGGCGTGGATCTGGGCCTTGACCACCCACACCGGACCGCCCAGCCGTTCGGCGGCCTGCACGGCCTCTTCCACGGTGAAGGCCGGATAGCCGCGCGGCACCGGTGCGCCGTAGTCGGCCAGCAGGGCCTTGGCCTGATATTCATGTATGTTCATGGCTTCGTTCCCCTGATGAGACTTGCGGGAGGACCGGTCAGACGAGGTCGGGGGCGATGCCTTTTGCCGCCTCCATGAGTGCCTGCACGTGCTCCACGGAGCGGTCGAAGGCGGCCTTCTCTTCCCGGTCCAGCCGGATCTCGACGACCTTTTCCACACCCCCTGCGCCTATGATCACCGGAACGCCGACGTAGAGATCCTTCACGCCGTACTCGCCACCGCACATGGCCGCACAGGGCAGTACCCTGCGCTGATCCTTCAGATAGCTTTCGGCCATGGCGATGGCCGAGGATGCGGGAGCGTAGTAGGCGGATCCGGTCTTCAGGAGGCCAACGATCTCGGCGCCGCCGTCGCGGACACGCTGCACAATCTCCTCGATGCGTTGCTGCGTCGTCCAGCCCATTTCCACCAGATCCGGCAGGGGAATGCCGGCGACGGTGGAATAGCGCGGCAGCGGCACCATGGTGTCGCCATGGCCGCCAAGGACGAAGGCGGTGACGTCTTTCACGGAAACGTTGAACTCCTCGGCCAGGAAATAGCGGAAGCGGGCCGAGTCGAGGACACCGGCCATGCCCACCACCTTGTGGGGCGGTAGACCGGAATACTTCTGCAGGGCCCAGACCATCACGTCGAGAGGATTCGTGATGCAGATGACGAAGGCGTCCGGGGCATACTTGGCGATGCCGGCCCCTACCTGATTCATGACCTTCAGGTTGATTTCCAGCAGATCGTCACGGCTCATGCCCGGCTTGCGGGGGATGCCGGCGGTGACGATGGCCACATCGGCTCCCTCGATGGCGGCGTATTCGTTCGTACCCCGGAAGGATATGTCGAAGCCTTCCACGGGGGAACTTTCCGCCAGATCCAGCGCCTTGCCCTGCGGGGTACCCTCGACGATGTCGAAGAGCACCACGTCGCCGAGCTCCTTCATGCCGGCCAGATGGGCCAGTGTTCCGCCGATCATGCCGGCTCCGATGAGGGCGATCCTGTTCCGGGCCATGGAAATTTCCTCGTGCTACCTGGAGTGTCCGTGTTGAGAGAATGGTATGCAGTCGGTTGGTGCGGGATGCCTCGTATCCGGCTGCGACAAATTGCTACGCCCCAACTGGTAGCTCTTCGGCTCCACGGCTGCAAGCAAAACCGGATTACGCTTGCGTAAGCGTAAGAATTTTCTTTTCTTCAGGGTTGACGCAGAAGTTGTATTCGGTATCAATCTCGACCGTGCGGTGAAAGTTATGGCTGAATGACCAGTCCGTGATCTGCCGCATTTTGGTATTTCTGGTGACCATATTCGGGACACCCGAAGGCGTGGCAAGTCCACGATGAGGATGGGGAGTTTCCGCAGGCGAACGGGACGTCTGCGGAATCGAAGATGAAAGCGGGAGAGCAGCATGAATGCTATGGGCAAGGATGTCCGTGTGGGGAATCTCGACGATTCCCTGTATCACCTGTTGAAGCGCGCGGCTCAGGTCGCGGCCGATATCTTTTCCGAACAGGCGGGCAGGAGCAGCCTGACACAGAGGCAGTATGCGCTGCTTCATGCACTTTCCCGCCACAACGGGGCGTCGCAGATGCAGCTGGTCAAGCTGACGGGAATCGACCGCTCGACTCTGGCCGACATGGCGCGCCGGCTGGAAGAGCGGGGGCTGATCCGGCGGCGCAGCTCGCGGCGCGACAAGCGGGCGAAATCCCTTCATCTAACACAGAAGGGGCGTGCGGCACTACAGGATGTCGAGCCGCTGATGGCCGAGGTTGACTGCCGCATGCTGGGGCTGCTTTCGGCGGAGCAGCAGACGCAGTTCATCGATGCCCTGAAACGGATTGCTCATGCCACGAACATGATCGGCCAGGAGGTTGCTCAGGGCATGGAGCAGCCGGGATATGCGCAGGAGGGTGTGCGCAGGGCGGCAGGTCGGGAGGCTTCCTCCGTCGGTGCCCATGGACAGGAAGCGAGGCGCCCCGTGGCAGGGTCCGTGATCGGCCAGTAGCCGCTGGCTGGAGCATCTGCCTTCTGGTCCGGCAGTCCGACATGACACAAGGCTGTTGGCTGCCGATCTTGCTCCAGATGTGACAGGATCATGATGTGGCTGGTATCGGCCCACATGCCGTCATGGTCCTCCGCAAGTTTACGAGAGTTGGAGCGTGGGGGTGCTCTGTGGTGGTCCAAGGGTATGGCGATGGAGCAGGTTTGGGGTGCGGGGAGACCTCATCTCTGCTTTCGGACGACGGGCGCGGGTGATGTGGTGCGTCATTCCCTTTCTGTCGGCAGGGTGTTGTTCGGGGGCTCCGGGCAGTTGGGGTGCAAGGTGCGAGTTGCCGGAGATCACGACGGAGGAGATGGTCGTGTTTCTGCGGGGGACGTCCTGAGCATGACCGGCTGCCAAGGGGCGGTCAGGTGGATGGCGGGCCGAGATAGCGGGCAAGCTGCGGCAGCTGCTGGGCGAGGGCATGCATGTCCGCAGGACGGGTGCAGGCCAGGATATGTCCTTCGTCCATGAAAACCACCTGTTCGGCAATGGCCAGAGCATCCTCGGGCAGATGTGTGACCATGATGGTGGTGAAGCCCTTGTCCCGGTGTATCTCTGCCACGAAGTCCAGCATGTCATGACGCAGGGCTGGTCCCAAGGCGGCGAAAGGTTCGTCCAGCAGCATGACGGGGCGATTCCGGAGCAGGGCTCGTGCCAATGCGACGCGCTGGCGCTGCCCTCCGGAGAGTTCTCCCGGCAGACGATGTTCCAGGCCTGCAAGGCCGGTTCGCTCCAGAACTTCGTGGATGCGTCTGTCATCTTCTGCGGTCGTTCTGCCGTCCGGCTTCACGCCGATGGCAATATTGGTCCACACGGTCAGGTGGGCAAAGAGATTGTTTTCCTGAAAGATCATGCTCACCGGGCGGCGGTCCGGGCCGGTGCCCGTCATGTCCTGGCCGTCGAACAGGATACGGCCCGACAGGGGAGATTCAAATCCCGCGACGAGATTGAGCAGTGTGCTCTTGCCAGCGCCCGAGGGTCCCATGATTGCATAAAGGTTGCCGGGCTCGAAATGGATGTCGAAGAGCATTTCCAGCTCTTCGTAGCGGAAGATCGTGCGTTCCAGGGTGACGGAAATGCCGGTCATGGGGCCCTCTTCCTTCTGCCAGTCGTCTCTGCCAGAATCATCAGTATCATGATGAGCCCGAGCAGAACGAGGGCGAGACCGGCCGCATCGTCCGTCCGGTAGCTTCCCAGCCGCTGATAGAGGAGCCAGGGCAAGGTGCGAAAGTTCTCCGAGCCGAAAAGGGCGATGGCTCCCAGGTCGCCGAGGGAAAGGGCGAGGGAAAGGGCTGCCGCCAGACCGATGGGGCGGCGCATCAATGGCCAGTCCACGAGCCGCAGCCTTGCAAGCCCCCGGATGCCGAGTTGTGCGCAGAGCCTGCCGTGCCGTTGCTGTACGTCCCGGAAGGCGGGCTGCAGGACACGCCACGTGAAGGGCAGACTCATCAGAGCATTGATGACGGCGACGACGGCAGGAGCGAACCATTCCATGCTCCCGCCGGGCATGAGGATGACGAACCAGCCGGCTCCCAGGATCACCGGTGGGACAATCAACACAAGACTGGCAGCCAGATCGGCCGTCCGGGTCAGCGGATTCTCGGTGGTGCCACCCCGTGATCCACGCAGGGGCTGCAGCAGAGCCCATGTCATGAGCAGAGCGAACAGGCTGGTAGTCGTGGCCAGCATCAGGGAGGTAAGGAGCGCGGCCTGCACGGCGGTTTCCGTTGTCAGGCGCAGCAGGTCCGCACCCAGCCCGGAGAAGACGATTCCGGCAAGAGGGGTGGAAATATATGCGGCCGCAGTCAGCAGCCAGAAAACGTCATGCAGTCGGACGCCTGCGCGGTCGCCATCCAGGCGTGGAAAGGGTGTCTGTGGTATGAAACCGGTTTCCATGGGGACGGCCAGTCTGCGCAGGACGAGAAAGACGGTGGCGGTGATGGCCAGCTGCAGCATGGCAAGGATCACGGCACGCGGGGGATCGAATTCGAAGCGCAGGGCCTCGTAGATGGCAACCTCCAGCGTGGAAGCGCCGGGGCCGCCGCCGAGAACCAGAACGACGGTATAACTGGTGGCGCAAAGCATGAAGACAAGTGCTGCGGCACCGGGCAGCACCCCCCGGATGGCCGGCCATTCCACAAGGCGCCAGATCGTCCGGGGTGGCATGCCGAGTTGTGCAGACAGTCTCCAGTATTCGCCAGGCACGCGTTCCAGAGCAGCGGAGATCAGCCGTACCATCAGGGGCATGTTGAAGAAGACATGCGCAAGAAGGATGCCGATCAAGCCGTATACGTCGGGCCTCCATCCGCTGCCGGCAGCAGTGGCGGCGCGAGCCAGCCATCCGTTGCTTCCCCATACGGAGAGAATGCCGAGGACCGCCACGAGCTGCGGCAGGGCCAGCGGCAGGGAGAGCAGGCGGACGAGCAGGGCGCGGCCGGGAAAAATGGCTCTCCGGGCGAGGGCGCGGGCCACGGGAATGGCGAAGAGGGCCGAAAGCAGTGTGGAAAGGAACGCCTGCCAGACCGTGAAGCGGGCCACGTGCCAGACGTACGGATCACCGATCACGTCGGCAGCCGCGCCACTGCCGGGAATGGCGAGAAGCAATCCGGCCAGCGGCGCGGCAACGAGGCCGAGCATCGCCGCCAGTGCCATCGCAGCCGCTAGCGCGGCGGCGGAAATGCCGGCCGAACCGTTCATAGACGATCATCCTACCGGTTGCTCATGGCACGTCGCCATTCGGCGATCCAGGCCTTGCGGTTGCGGGCTACCTCTTCCGGCGGGAAGAGCAGGGTCTTTGCCGGACGCACCAGTTTCCCAAAGGCTTCCGGCAGCGGTTTCGAGGTTCGTCCAGCCGGGAACATCCAGTTCTTCGTCGGAATGTTGTCCTGAAAACCCGGCGTCAGCATGAAGGCCAGGAACTTCCGGGCAAGCTGTGGGTTCTTCGAGGCCTTCACGGCGGCGGCCACCTCGATCTGCAGATAATGGCCTTCGGCAAAGACGGCGGCGCGGTAGCGTTCCGTCTTCTCTTCGATCATGTGATAGGCGGGCGAGGTGACATAGGAGAGCACCATCGGCGCCTCTCCCTTGGTGAAGAGGCCATAGGCCGCCGACCAGCCGGGGGTGACGGTGAGTACCCGACGCTTCAGGCGTTTCCAGGCCTCTTCGGCCCCGTCGCCGTAGACCGCCTTCATCCACAGCAGGAAACCGAGTCCGGGTGTGGACGTGCGCGGATCCTGCAGGACGATCTTCACGTCCGCAGGGCCGTCGACCAGCTCCTTCAGGCTTTTCGGCGGCGTCTGCAGCCGTTCGCTGTCGTAGACGACGGCAAAATGCGCCCAGTCATAGGGCACGAAGGTGTCGTCCTTCCATTCCACGGGCAGATTCAGGTCTTTCAGTTCCAGTCCGTGCGGTGCCAGCAGGCCGGTGGCGCGGGCCTCCACGATCAGGTTGGTGTCCAGCCCGAGCACGATGTCGGCCCTCGTGCGCGAACCTTCCAGCTTCAGGCGGTTGAGAATGCTCACGCCGTCCTGCAGGCCGATCATCTTCACGGTGCAGCCGCATTCCTTCTCGAAAGCCTTCTTCACGGCCGGGCCGGGACCCCAGTCGGCGGTGAAGCTGTCATAGGTATAGATGGTGAGTGCTGGCGTCTCCTCTGCCGCTTTCACCACGCCCGGCGACAGGGCGAGCGCAAGCCCCATGATGGCCGCTGCTGCTGTTCTGAACATGATCCACCTCATTCTGCGTGTTGCGTGCGTATGGGCGAGGTGGAGGGAGAATGCGCGGGAACCGGAAACTTCGGCATCTGCCCTCTCTCCCTCCGCCGGCATTATCCGGGTCAGGTTCTGCGGGTTGGTCCGCGAGCGGGCGGACCTCTCAGCCGTCTGTCGGCACCCCGGAGAGCTCCGGGACAGTAGCCCGCGAGATGCGGGATGCGCAAGTCATGCTTTTTTCTCTGGCCTTTCGCCCCGGCCTTGCTGTATAAGGCGCGGCAGCGAACGCTCCCTCCGGGGCGGGCGAGGGTTTTCTTTGCCGCCTGCATGCCGGAGTGGCCGGATCACAGCAGACTGCATACGGAGTTTCAGACCAATGGCGGTTCCGAAGAAGAAAGTCACCCGCTCCAAGATCGGCAAGCGCCGTGGCGGTCATCGCAAGGAGACGGTGACCTGGGTGGAAGACAAGAAGACTGGCGAGCTGCGCCGTCCGCATCACATCGACCTGAAGACGGGGATGTATCGCGGCCGGCAGATCCTGGAGCCCAAGGAGGAGTTCTAGGTTTCTTGCCTGACGACGGTTTCGACGAAAAAGGCCCCGCCATGCCGGCGGGGCCTTTTTTCGTCCGGAAATGTCGGGGAGGAGCCACAGGTGGCCTCTCCCCTGTTCCGGCTCAGTCCTCGACCTGAAGGTTCTCTGCGGAAGAGCGGCCGTTGCGGCCTTCCACGAGATCGTAGGACACCTTCTGTCCCTCACGCAGGGTGGACAGGCCGGCGCGCTCGACGGCGGAAATGTGCACGAAGGCGTCCTTGCCGCCCTCGGACGGCTCGATGAAGCCGTAGCCCTTTTCCGCGTTGAACCATTTCACTGTTCCGGTAGCCATGAGTCTTTCTCCTTGTACTCGGTCTCTTTGGGTTTTCTCAGGTGATCCTTGCCGCGGGAATGGCGGCAGATATGCATGTGGATGTCGGATACGCGGCTGCTTCCGTATCCAGACAATTCCGGTGTTTCGACTTGCAAGGGGGGATGCTGCAAACGCAGGTGCCGGCCTGTGCGGCGGGAGATTGTGGTCTTCAAGAGGGGCTTGTCCTGCGTCGTCTTCCAGGGTGGCGGGCCACCCGTGTCCGGATCCTCGCCCTGCGCAAATCGGGCGCTCTGTCCGGGGTCTTTCCAAGTCTTCTTCGGCGACGCCGTGACTGATCCTTCGCAAGGGTTCCTGAACGGAACCGGAGATCAGATGCGCGGTCACTGCGCTGCGAAACGTGGACAGACTGTGGGCGCATGCCCGGGCAAAGTCAAGCATTATTCACAGCCGCCTTTCGCATGGCGGCAGGCTCACGGTGTGCGGCCGTCGTGAGAGATGCTTGCAAGCCGGCCGCTTTTTGGGCACGCTGGCGCCACGTTCCAGCCTGAGGCCGAGAGGGATCAGATCCATGCCACACGGGGAGACGGGGCGGTTCAGCCTGTTCCGCACACGCCGGTTCCTGCCGCTGTTCATCACCCAGGCTCTGGGGGCCTTCAACGACAACATCTTCCGCAACGCACTGGTCATTCTCGTCACTTATCGGCTGGCGGTGCAACAGGAGATCGATGCGGGCAGTCTGGTGGCGCTGGCGGGCGGGGTATTCATCCTGCCCTTTTTCCTGTTTTCCGGACTGGCCGGCGAACTGGCGGACAGATACGACAAGGCGCGGCTGGCGCGTGTGATCAAGCTTGCGGAAATCGGACTGGCAGTTCTGGCCGGCTTCAGCCTTTGGCTGGAGTGGATACCGCTGATGTTGTTCGTGCTGTTCCTGGCCGGCACGCAGTCCACGTTTTTCGGGCCGATCAAGTATGCCATCCTGCCTCAGCACTTGGCCGACAACGAACTGGTGGATGCCAACGCGTGGATCGAGACGGCGACTTTTCTCGCCATCCTGCTGGGCACGCTGTTCGGTGGACTACTGATCCTGACCGGCCACGGACTGGCCGTGGTGTGGCTGGCCATGGTGGCGGTGGCAGCCGCCGGCTGGCTGGCTTCGCGGCGCATCCCGCCGGCTCCGGCCGCCAGCCCCGATCTGCAGGTGCACCGCAACGTGCTCGTCTCGACCATGGACATCCTGCGCATCGTGCTGGGACGGCCGCGATTGTTCGGCGCGGTGATGGCCATATCTTGGTTCTGGATGCTGGGGGCCGTCCTGCTGGCACTGGTGCCGGTCTTCACGCGTACATGGCTTGGTGGTGACGAGACGGTAACCAATTTCTTCATCGCCCTGTTCACCGTCGGTATTGCCATCGGTTCGCTCGGAGCCTCGCGCATCCTGAAAGGCACCATCTCGCTGAAGCTGGCGCCACTGGCGGCACTGCTGATGACGGTGGCGCTGGTGGACCTGTGGCACGCCACGCATCAGCTTCACCCGCTGGCGGAGCAGGCGGCCCTGCGCTCGTTGGGCGATTTCCTGTCCACCTCGCAGGGACTGCGGATATCGCTGCATTTCGTTCTGGTGGCGGCCTTCGGCGGGCTGTTCGTGGTGCCTTTCTATGCCTGGTTGCAGCATGAGGCGGACGAGGCGGAGCGCTCACGCGTGATCGCGGCGAACAACGTGATGAATGCGTTGCTCATGGCGACGGGGCAGATCCTGCTGGCCGGGGCGCTGGCAGCGGGTGTTCCGGTCCCGCAGATGTTCCTGCTGGTGGCGGTGGCCAACGGGGTGGTGGCGTTCTATGTGATGTGGCGCATGCCCCGCCAGCTTCTGCGCGCGCTGGGGCGGCTGCTGTTCCGTCTGTTCTACCGGGTGGAGGTGCGCGGGCTGGAAAAGTTCGAGGAAGCGGGGCCGCGGGCGGTGATCGTCCCAAACCACATGTCCTATCTTGACGGCCCTCTGCTGGCCTCATGGCTGCCGGAAGACACGCAATTCGCCGTCAATACCTTCACCGCGCGCGGTCTTCTGGTGCGTCTGGCATCGAAGGTTTTCGACCTGCTGCCGGTGGATCCCACCAACCCCATGGCCACACGGACGCTCATCCGTGCGGTGCAGGAGAACCGGCGGGTGGTGATCTTTCCGGAAGGGCGCATCTCGGTGACCGGTGGCCTGATGAAGATCTACGAGGGGCCCGGCATCATCGCCCACAAGGCCGATGCGCCGATCGTGCCGGTACGTATCGAGGGGGCGCAGCGGGCCCGCTTCTTCTCCCGCCAGCCGGACAAGCAGCGCCTGCGCCTGTTTCCGAAGATCGTCATCACCGTTCTTGATCCGGTGCGCATGGATCCACCGGAGGACATGCCGGCGACGCGGCAGAGGAAGTACCTGGCCGATCGGCTCTATGATGTCATGACCGAGGCAGCCTTCCTGACCTCTCCATGGCGACGCCATCTCATGGAGGCCGTGCTGGATGCCCGCGCCGCCCATGGCGGCAGCCGCAAGGTGGTGGAGGACATCATGCGCACGCCGCTATCCTTCGACAGGTTGATTGCCGGCTGTCACGTGCTGGGGCGGCGGCTGGCCCGCATGACACCGGGCGAGGAGACGGTCGGCGTGCTGCTTCCCACCTCGGCGGGCTGTCTGGTGACACTGCTCGGTCTGCTGACCTGCGGGCGCACGCCGGCGATGATGAATTTCTCCACCGGTGCGGTGAACATGGTGGCGGCTGCCAAGGCGGCGCGCGTGAAGACCATCGTCACCTCCCGCCGTTTCGTGGAGCAGGGCGGACTGGAGGAAACGCTGGAGATTCTGGCGGGACAGGCCCGGATCATCTGGCTGGAGGACGTGCGGGAGGAGATCGGCACGCTGGAGCGGTTGCGCGGTCTGATGATGGCGAAGCTGGGGCATGCGGGGCTGCGCATGGCCGGAGCAGATCTCGATCCGCAGAAGGCTGCCGTGATTCTTTTCACGTCCGGCTCGGAGGGTGTGCCGAAAGGCGTCGTGCTCAGCCATGCCAACCTGCTGGCCAACGCTAGTCAGGTGCTGGCGCGCATTGATCTGAACGCCTCGGACATCGTGTTCAACGCCCTGCCCATGTTCCATGCGCTGGGGCTGTCGGCGGGCGTGTTCCTGCCGCTGGTGGCCGGGGCGCGGCTGTTCCTCTATCCTTCGCCGCTGCACTACAAGATCATTCCGGAGCTGGTTTACGACACCGATGCCACGGTGTTTTTCGGCACCGATACCTTTCTCGCCGGCTATGCGCGCAATGCGCACCCTTACGACTTCTACAACGTGCGCTATGTGGTGGCAGGTGCCGAGCGGGTGCGGCAGGAAACGCGCGAAGTCTGGATGGAGAAGTTCGGCCTGCGCATCTACGAGGGATACGGGGCGACGGAAACCTCACCGGTGTTGTCCGTCAACACGCCGATGCATTTCCGTTCGGGGACGGTGGGACGGCTGCTGCCATGCATCGAGGCACGAATCGAGCCGGTGGAGGGCATTGCCGAGGGGGGACGGCTGGTGGTGCGCGGCCCCAGCGTCATGAAGGGCTACCTGCGCGCCGACACGCCCGGGGTGATCGAGCCGCCGGAGGAGGGCTGGTACGATACCGGCGATATCGTGACCATGGACGAGGACGGTTTCGTCATCATCCAGGGGCGGGCCAAGCGGTTCGCCAAGATCGGCGGTGAGATGGTATCGCTCACGGCAGTGGAAAACGTCATCAATGCGGCATTTCCGGAACAGTCGCATGCCGTGGTGAACGTGCCCGACCGGCGCAAGGGCGAGAAACTGGTGCTCATCACCACCCGCGAGGGACTGGCGCGCAAGGAGCTGGCCCGCGCCATGAAGGAGGCCGGTGCGCCGGAGCTCTATGTGCCGCGCGAGATCCTCGTGGTGGAAGAGCTGCCCGTTCTGGGTTCCGGCAAGACGGACTACGTGACCTTGGGGGCCATGGCGCGCGAAACGTTCGCCTGATCCCTAGTCATCGGGAAAGCCCAAGGCGCGCCGCAATTCCGCCGGATTGGTACCGCCTTCCCGGAGACTGCGCAGGGAACGGTCGCGAAAGCGCTTGGAGAGCTTGCGACCGCTGTCGTCGGTGATGAGGGGATGGTGCACATAGACCGGTTCCGGCAGGCCAAGCAGTTCCTGCAACAGCCGGTGCACGGCCGTGGCGTGAAAGAGATCCTGTCCGCGGGTGACATG
>JAJRRY010000025.1 GCA_024279095.1 Alphaproteobacteria bacterium | reverse complement strand
CCCGAGTAATTCGAATAATGCATGGAATCTTCCCATTCCGCCTTGTTCCACTGCATGGAATGGCAAGATGTGCAGAATTCCGTGGTGTTCGTATAGGCAAGACCGGCGTTGAACAGAAACGTGAACAGTACACCGGCCGCGAAGACAGCAGCTGTCACCCCCAGCCTCTTCGCAGACACCCTGAACTTCAAGGCACCCTCCCCCTTTCCGTTGACGTGACAGGCACCATGACAAATGCAAAGCGCCTAATATGAGAAAGCCTGAATATTTCCCCTTCACGGCGAAGTGATTATAGCCAGATAAATCTGCAATTCAATAGAGATATTGAAATATCATATTTTTCTCATATTAAACTCGTCTAATATAAGGTAATATACATATAAAATACATGACTAATTCGTAAGTTCTATCAGATGTTATCATAGCCTGTATATGGTTGTGCTTTATATACGAAGAATATTCATGATAAGTGCACACGCATGAAGAGTTTCCCGCACCACGAATTGCCTCCATGGTGCAGCAAAAGCCGCAGCGATCGCCACACGGACGGTCAGAGAAAAACGGAAAGCTCGCGGATCACCTGATCCCGCACCGGCTCGGCCGCTGCAAGAATATCAGCCACCTTGAGAAAGTCGTAGGCACGAAACCGGTCCACCGGTGGATCGATCCAGATATCCGGCGGCTCGATCCGCCGTTTCAGGGCCGCAATCTGAAGCTGCATGATCTGGGTAGCGCCAAGAGCCAGCTCGGTAACCCCCGGTCTGCGGCCCTTGCCCTTCCTGTCCGGCACCGGTTGACCTGTCACCTCGACGGCGAGCACCACATCACACCCCCATTCCCGGACATGATCGAATGGCACGGGATTGCTAATGGCCCCATCAATGAGCAGCCGACCTTTCAGCTTCGGCGCGGCGATCAGCCCCGGTATGGCGATCGAGGCGGCAACAGCCGAACGCATGTCACCCTCGCGGATCAGCATTTCCGAAGCCGCATAAAAATCCGTCGTGGTGACGAAAAAGGGAATTTCGGTTTCCTCGACCCGCTCGGCCACCCCCTCCGGGAGCACGAGGTCCACGAGACGTGCTCCATCGATCATGACCGGTCGGGAAAGAGAAAAATTGAGCAGTGACAAGGGACTGCGGTCGCCACCGGTGAGGATGCGCCGGGCCGCGGAGCGGGGATTGCCCAGCACGCTCAGCGCATGCCTGCGAATTTCGGCGGCAGGAATGCCTGAGGCGTAGGCCGCACCCACCAGCGCACCCATGGACGAGGCTGCGATCACCGCAGGCCTCACCTCCAGAGCATCGAGCGCCTCCAGGACGATGATGTGCGCAAGTCCCCGCGCTGCTCCGCCTCCCAGCGCAAGCCCGATGGTCGATGCCGTCATGTTTCCACTCCTCATCCGGTGCCCTGCGCGAGTATGACCGGTCCACAGGAAAATGACAAAGGACGTCCGTCCATGATCCACGATCGAGAACATCCGGCCTCGAATGACGGCAGACGCTCACGTTTCCGTGCTGCAAGTTGCCTTTCCAGCTTTTTTGGCGCATTCAGGATCCACCTTCCTGACCCATCATTCCGGAACGACTGATGAAACGGACCAGGACAGATACTGGCAGGCCGCGTCCGCCCTCGCCCCGACAGGCCCGTTTCCTGAGCGGCTCCATACCGCGGCACGTGCTGGCCATGGCACTGATGGGCGCCATCGGCCTGATGTCCATGTTTGCGGTGGATCTGGCGGACTTGTGGTTCATTTCCATGCTGGGCAGAGTGGAAACGACGGCAGGCATCGGCTTTGCGGGCATCCTGGCTTTCGTCAACATTTCCATTGCACTGGGCGGTGGCATCGCCGCAGGAGCTCTGGTAGCCGTCAACCTTGGTCGGGGGCGTCGCATCCGTGCCCGCAAGTTCGCCACCTCGAGCCTTCTCGTTGCCACCACCGTGGGGCTGATTCTGTCCCTTGCCGCCGAAACGCTGACCCGGCCCATTCTGTCCAGCCTCGGCGCTGGCGGTGTGACACTGGAGGAAGCCGCCACCTACCTGCGGATCGTCGCAATCGGCTTTCCACTGCTTGCCAGCGCCATCATCTTCAGTTTCAGCCTTCGTGCCATTGGCGACGCCAGACGCGCGATGTACGTGACACTGGTCACCGCCATCACGAATGCCATCCTGGATCCCATATTCATCTTCGGACTGGACATGGGCATTGCGGGAGCGGCCACCGCAACGGTCATGGCCAATCTTCTATCCCTCTTGGTGGGCTGGCACGGCCTGTCACGCATCCACGGGATGCTGGGGACCCCTTCCCTGCTCCAGCTGCGCCGTGATGCGGCAGACATCGCACGGATCGCCATTCCGGCCACACTGACACAGCTCGCCACCCCCTTTCTCGTTGCCTACATTCTCTTCGCATCCGCCCGCTTTGGCGACGAAGTGGTTGCGGCTTCCACCATCGTCAACCGTCTGGCCCCGGTGTTTTTCGGCGTCGTCTTCTCGCTTTCCGGCGCCGTCGGCCCGATCATCGGCCAGAACTTCGGCGCCGGACACATGGACCGGGTGAAGGAGACCTTCATCGCCGGTATCATTTTCGCCACTGGCTATACCCTGATCATGGCTGGCATCCTGTTCGTCTTCCGCGAGGATGCGCCCCGCTGGTTCTCCGTGTCTGGAGAGGCTGCCCGGCTGGTGACCTTCTTCTGCACCTGGCTCACATGGAGCTGGATCTTCACCGGCGGCCAGTTCGTCGCGCAGGCGGCCTTCAACAATCTCGGCAAGGCCCGCTGGTCGACCGGCTTCAACTGGGCCCGCGCCACCATCGGCACCATCGTTCCGGTGGAAATCCTGTCCGCATTCCAGGGAGCATGGGGCCTTTTCGCAGGATCGGCGCTTGGGTCCTCCCTTGTGGGCCTCATCGCGACCTGGGCTGCATGGCGACTCATCAGCAACCTTGCACGCGACACTTGACCGGCAGCCACCGCCCGGGCAAACCTCCCGGACATGGAACTCGTCGAACACGTCATCACGGCAAATAGCGGTCGTCAGGCTGCCGCCATCGCTGCAGCGGCAGGCATCTCTCCGCAGGAAATGGAGCATCTTCTGCGCCTGCAGGTGCCCGCCATTGCCGCCCGCATCCACGAACGCGCCGGGAATGATGAAGCCGAACTGGAAGCCGTCTTCGACCTTCTGGAAGACGGCGAGGCCGAGGAATACCTGCAGAAAGAGCGGGAAATCACCACCCGCGACGCCGTTGCCGACGGCGAAGACATCCTCGAACATCTTTACGGATCACTGGAAGCAGCCCGCACTGCTGCACCCGTTCCGGAAGGCATGTCCCCGGAACTGGCTGCCCGGCTCATGACCTTTTCCGCCGTGCTGACCGTGGCAGCCATGACCCGGCGTTACCGCACGGAAATCCTGCCCGCCATGTCCGCCGCAGCCGCCGGCAGTGGAAGAGAGGGCGGGATCCTCTCCCTCCTGATTGCCGCCCTGATCGACGGTCTGATCAAGGGCCTGACGCGCGCCCTGCTGCCCCGTCGCAGACGCCGGCGCACACGCTATTCCTACCGCTATCGACGTCGGCGGAGGCGCTCAAGCCGTCGCAGCTACAGACGCCGCGCCTCGCGCCGCAGACGCCGCAGGAGTTCATCCGTCCTTGAAGATATCCTCGGCAATGTTCTGAAGAATCTTTAGAAGTCCGGACCTGACCCGGGCATCCAGTCCGAAAGGCCGTCTGCTCCATCGGCGCTTGCCGCACTGGACTGCCTGGACTGGGCCCGGCAGTGAGCCGAGAGGGGGGGGGGAATGAGGACGTGCCTACACCCAGCGCTGCCTAGTGGTGAGCCGATGGGGATACAGGGTCATACCCCAACTCCGGCTCATGCCCGGACTTGATCCGGGTATCCAGTCGGAGGTGCCATTCGCTCCGCCGGTGCCTGCCGCACTGGACCGCCGAAACCAGGTCCGGCGGTGGGCCGTGGGGGAGCAAGACGGCCGTGCCGCAAATTTCAGCTCATGCCGAGCCGTGGTCAGCTCTTCTCCCGTTCTACGGCGCGCCAGCCGATGTCCTTGCGATAGAAGCCTCCCGGCCAGTCGATCTTGGCCACCGCATCATAGGCCCGGCGTTGCGCTTCGGTGATGGTGTCTCCAAGAGCCGTGACATTGAGGACGCGACCGCCGACGGCCAGAAGCTCACCGCCTTCACCGCGCGCCGTCCCGGCATGGAAGACCTTCACGAGAGGATCCTCCTCCGCACGTTCCACCCCCTCGATGACGGAGCCCTTTTCATAGGAGCCCGGATAGCCCTTCGAGGCCATCACCACGGTGAGCGCGGCCTGCTCCGTCCAGTCCACGGCACCGCCGGCCAGATCGCCGCGGGCCGCAGCCTCCATGACGTCCACCAGATCCGTTTGCATACGCATCATCAATGGCTAGCATTCCGGATCGCCGAAGCGCACGTTGTATTCGATGAGCTGCGGGCCGGTATCGGTGATCATGAGCCCGGCATAGAGCACGCCCGTGAAGGGGCAACCGATTTCTTCCATGGCCTTCATGGTGGGCAGGATGATCTGCTCCATGACACGATCGCACATCTCGCCCGTCATGACAGGAGCCGGGGAATAGGCCCCCATGCCACCGGTGTTCGGTCCCTTGTCGCCATCGAAGGCGCGCTTGTGATCCTGCGCTGTGGCCAGTGGCAATGCCGTGCGCCCATCGCAGACGGCGAAAAAGGATGCTTCCTCGCCGACCAGCATCTCCTCCAGCACCACCCTCGCACCGGCGACCCCGAAGGCCCCGCCGAAGATGTCCCGGATAGCCGACTCGGCAGTTTCCATGTCCGTGGCCACGATCACGCCCTTGCCCGCCGCAAGGCCATCCGCCTTGACGACTATTGGCGCGCCCTTTTCCCGCAGATAGGCGAGTGCGGAATCGGCGTCCTCGAAAACGGCGTAGTCGGCCGTGGGGATACCATGACGGCGGCAGATGTCCTTGGTAAAGCTCTTGGAGCCTTCCAGACGGGCGGCCTCCCGGCGTGGGCCGAAAACGGCAATATCCTCCTCCGCCAGCGCATCGGCCAGACCGGCAACAAGCGGAGCTTCCGGCCCGACGGAGACCAGCCGCACGTCGTTGCGCTTGCAGAAGTCGATGACCACTACGTGATCCGAAACGTCGAGAGAGACGCATTCGGCCTCCTCGCAGATGCCGGCGTTACCCGGTGCGACGAACAGCGTGGATGTGCGGGGGCTCTGCGCAATCTTCCAGGCCAGCGCATGCTCACGACCGCCCGATCCGATGAGAAGGATGTTCATGATCTCTGTTCCCGAGGGTGTTTGCCTTCGCGGCATTTATGATACAGTCGCCGGACTTCCGGCAAGGGACGAGAGGTCACGGCAAGCACATGTCCACAGGCATCCGCATAGATCCGCTGACCGGCGAGATCATCGAGGACGGCGCCGAGCCCGCACCACCGGCCAATGTGGTGGAATATTCGGTATCGGACATCTCCTTCGCCATCAAGCGGACGATGGAGGACACCTTCGGCTTCGTGCGGGTGCGCGGCGAGGTGGGGCGCGTCTCCCGGCCGGCCTCCGGACATGTCTATATGGATCTGAAGGATGAACGGGCCGTGCTGGCCGCCGTCATGTGGAAGGGTACGGCGGCACGGCAGAAGTTTCAGCCGGAACAGGGCATGGAGGTGGTGGCAACGGGCCGGATCACCACCTATCCCGGCCAGTCGAAATATCAGCTCGTCATCGAGAAGCTGGAACCGGCCGGTCTTGGCGCGCTCATGGCCCTGCTGGAGGAACGGAAGAAGAAACTCGCCGCCGAGGGCCTGTTCGATGAGAGCCGCAAGAAGCCCCTGCCCTGGCTGCCGGAAGTGATCGGTGTGGTGACCTCACCCAGTGGAGCGGTGATTCGCGACATCCTGCACAGACTTGCCGACCGCTTTCCACGCCACGTGGTGGTGTGGCCGGTGCGGGTGCAGGGCGAAACCTGCGGTCAGGAGGTAGCCCGCGCCATAACGGGTTTCAATGCTCTGCCGGAAGGCGGTCCCGTACCGAGGCCGGACTTGATCATCGTCGCCCGTGGCGGCGGTTCGGTAGAGGACCTCTGGGGTTTCAACGACGAGGTGGTCGTACGGGCCGCTGCCGCATCGAACATCCCCCTGATCTCGGCAGTCGGCCACGAAACGGACTGGACGCTCATCGACCATGCCGCCGACTGGCGCGCACCGACACCGACCGCCGCCGCGGAAAAGGCCGTGCCCGTACGGGCCGAGCTGCTGGCCTGGACCGGTGAACTGGGAGCCCGCCTGCTGCGTGCAGTCACCACGGGCATGGAGCAGCGACGGCACAGGGTGGTGGCTGCAGCCCGCGCCCTGCCCCGCCCCGACGATGTACTGGCACTGGCCCGCCAGAGACTGGACGCCGCAGCAACCCGCCTGGACGCAGCCTTGCGCAACCTGGTGGAACGCCGCCGTATCGAGCTGACCCGCGCTGCATCGCGGCTCGTGCCCCTGACGCTGGAAAGACGCATCCGAGATGGACGACGGACGGCAGACGAATTGCACAGACGCCTCGTGCTGGCCATGCGGACAGAGGAGCAGCGACGTCGCCAGAGGCTGGATACCGCTTCACGGATGCTCGAATCCCTGTCCTACCGCGCGGTGCTGTCACGCGGATATGCCGTCGTGCGCCATGGAGAAAGCCGCACGCCTTTGACGCGCAAGGCCATGATCACGGCCGGAATACCGCTCTCGATCGAATTCGCAGACGGCGAAATTCCCGCCGTAGCCGAAGGAGGTGAAGCAGCGCGGGCTGCGGGAGGACGCCGCAGAAAACGCAAGAACCCGGACGACGGACAGGGATCTCTCTTCTGAAAATTAAAGGAGCGCGGGATCGGTAACGGCAGGCAACCATGGCCGCCACGGATGGTCGCAGGATGAAAACGGGGACACATTCTCCTTGAGATTTGCCTGCACCATCGGCTATCAACGGCGCCATGAACAGGGATGGCCTTTTCAGACTGGGCAGCCGCGAGGCCCGCGTGCGTTTCCTCGATGCAGACTTCGAAGTCATCGAGAAGGGAGATTTTGTGCGCTGCGCCGTGACCGGACAGCCCATCCCTCTGGACGAACTGCGCTACTGGTCCGTAGAACGGCAGGAAGCCTACGCCACCCCGGAAGCCGCATTGAAGCGCCATCGGGAAATCCTGAACGACGGCGACTGACACGCGAGTCGCAGCCTTTCTCCATCATCAGGAGCTTTCACGTTTTCGGGCCTGTCTTGGATGCAGCACGATGTGTTGCATCATGAGCACGATTGGCGCGATAAATATCACAATCTTTGAGTGCATTATTGAAAGGATTGTCGCCGCATGCGATAGTCCCGCCCGGTTAACGTGATGTTCCCTCTCGACCCGTTGCCCGTTTCGTTGCGTTAACCAGATGTTCATCATACTGACAGAATTGCGGCGTCGATCCGGCTGCCGCAAGGCGGTGTGCGCAACTTACCAATTTCGCCACAAAGCCAACACGCCCTTTCACAGCAATTCCCTTTCCCCGAACGGGTTCCGTCAGGCTGCCGACACAGCCGTTTACCATATTCCTTCACGTCTTTCGGGGCTGGCGGACACGAATTGCAACGGGACGAGAGGGAACCAGAAACATGTCTATCAGCACCATTCTGGCGTGCATTGCATCTCTTGCGCAGTTTCAGGCATGCGATACCGCCACGGGCGCGGCCGTTGAGAGGGCGAACCTGAACATGGCGTCATCGGCGGCATCCGCAAAGGGAAACCGGCTGGATCAGGATCTGCGCGGAACGATTGTGGCCACGCCCGTGCGGGGTGCACCACAGCCGACCTATTCAGACATCGCAAGGGAGTGGAGCGGCTTCTATCTTGGCGGCTCGCTGGGATACGGCTTCGGCGAGAGTCGGCAACAGCTCGACCGCGGAAACAACCATGGATACGATGAAGTCTCTCCTGACGGTTTTGCCGGCTCCATGACGGCCGGATACAATTTCGTCGTCGGTTCAGGGCTGGTGGCCGGCATCGAGGCGGATGTCGGAATCATGAACCTGTCGGACGATGATAAGGCCGTTTTCGATGCTCATGGCTGGAAGTCCCAGTTTGGCCCGCTGTGGGGAACGGTACGCGGCCGTCTCGGCTATCTTTTCGGGGACTCCATGCTGCTTTACGGCACTGCGGGTCTGGCATTCATGGAAACCGACAACTGGACCGTCGGCAACAACTGGAACGAGTCGTCGTGGGACGGCAAGATGCGTACCGGTTGGGTGATAGGCGCCGGCGTCGAGTATGCCCTGACCGACGCCTGGTCTGCCAAGGCCGAATACCTCTACATGGATTTTGGCAAGCATCACGGATACACGGAAGATGCCGACCCCTACTGGTATGACGACAACGTCAGCATCGTCCGCGTCGGCGTGAATTACCGGTTCTGACGGATCGGACGAGAGGGCACTCCGCATCCGCCGGCCATCACATGACCAGCCGGCGGATGCGGATATCCTGTTCAATTTGAATAATGCACGGACCATGCAACCGGGAGGCCGGACCTGCAGGGTCAGCGTCGCTGCGCAAAAAAGGCCTTCAGAAGCTCCACCGCGCGCTGTGCACCCAGACCGTCATAGATTTCCGGAACATGATGACAGGTGGCCTGCGTGAAGAATCTGGCGCCATGGTACACACCGCCCATTTTCGGATCATCCGCGGCAAAATAGAGCCGGCGGATGCGAGCAAACGAAATGACGGCGGCGCACATGGCGCACGGCTCCAGCGTCACGTACAGGTCACAGCCGGGCAGACGCTCGCTGCCCATACGGCAGCAGGCCTCCCGGATGGCCAGCATCTCGGCATGCGCTGAAGGATCCTTCATCTCCAAGGTACGGTTTCCGGCACGAGCCAGAACATTGCCTTCAGCATCCGTGACAACGGCACCGACAGGCACCTCGCCGCGCACCGCTGCCGCTTCTGCCTCCTGAAGGGCAATCTCCATGGCTTCGGGGAGCAGTTTCATGTCTCTGCCCTGTTGTGCATTGCCTGTCGATGGCCTACCTCAATGGGCATGACCGAGACAACGAAAAAAGGCGAGCGCCTCGCACGCCGCATCGCACGCGCCGGCGTCTGCTCACGGCGTGAAGCGGAGCGCCTGATCACGGACGGCCGCATCATGGTCAACGGCCGGATCGTGGATACACCTGCCTGCAATGTCACGGCAGACGACGAGGTGCTGCTTGACGGTGAACCCCTGCCCCTGCCGGAACCGGTGCGCCTGTGGCGCTACCACAAACCTGCCGGTCTGGTGGTGACCAACAGGGACGAGAAGGGCCGTCCAACCATCTTCGACCGCCTGCCACCGGAACTGGGGCGAGTGGTCACCGTGGGCCGGCTGGATCTGAACTCCGAAGGCCTCCTGCTACTCACGAACGACGGCCGGCTTGCCCGTGAACTGGAATTGCCTTCCCGGGGGTGGACGCGGCGCTATCGTGTCCGGGCCTACGGTCGCGTGAACCCGAAGGCTCTGGAAAAGCTGAAAGAGGGGGTGACCGTCGACGGCGTGCACTATGGAGCCATCGATGCCCGCATCGACCGCATCCAGGGCGCCAACACGTGGATGACCTTTGCACTGCGGGAAGGCCGGAACCGCGAAATCCGCCGCATCTGCGAACATCTGGGCCTGAAGGTGAACCGCCTGCTGCGCATCTCCTACGGCCCCTTCCAGCTGGGCGACCTAAAACGCGGTGCCGTGGAAGAAATCCCGCGCAAGGTATTGAAGGAACAACTTGGCAGGTTGCTGGAGCACATCGAGAACGGTTAAGGGAACAACACGCATGCGCATCGTCGGAGGCCGATTTCGCGGACGCAGGATCTCCGCTCCGGAAGGACGCAGCACGCGCCCGACCACCGACCGGGTGCGTGAGGCCGTTTTCAACATCCTGGAACACGCGGACTTTGCCCCCGCCTTCACCGACACACGGGTACTCGACGGATTTGCCGGCTCGGGCGCCCTGGGGTTGGAGGCCGCCTCGCGCGGCGCACGGTTCGTCCTCTTCGTGGAAACGGATGCCAAAGCCCGAGGCGTCATCCGGGCCAACGTGGAAGCATTGGGCCTCTCTGGCAATGCGAAGATCTGGCGGCGCGACGTGACCCGCATGGGCCGCTGCGCTCCCATGAAACCCTTTGACATGGTATTTCTCGATCCGCCCTATGGCCGCGGCCTCGGCATCGCCGCCCTGCAGGCCCTGGCGGAAGGCGGCTGGCTGAGGGACGGGGCGCTTGCCGTCGTGGAGGAAGAGGAGCGCAGCTCCATCGAGATACCGGACAGCTTCACGCTGGCCGATCGCCGCACCTATGGCGACACGACCGTGCATTTTCTCCTGCATCAGGCACGGGAGACTGATACCGGCGGCAGCTGATCCCGCCCGGACTCAAGCGGGCAGGACAATTTCCAGACCGTCGTAGGCCGGTTCCACACCCTCCGGCAGGGTTTCGCACAGGGTACGGTAATCCATTAGAACGTGCAGGTTGGTCAGGATGGCCCGTTTCGGCTTCAGCCGTTCGATCCATTCGAGCGTCTGCTCGAGAATGAAATGGGTGGGGTGGAGTTTCGGACCGGGCCGCAGAGCATCGATGATCCACACGTCCAGTCCTTCCAGATGCGGGATGGTGCTTTCCGGAATGCCGTTGAGATCCGGCATGTAGGCCAGCCCGCCGATGACGAAACCGAAGGAATGGAAATGTCCGTGCTCCAGATCCACCGGCAGGGCCGTAATCTCGCCACCGGCCCCGGACACGGTAACCGGTACATATTCCTCGATCCGGTTCAGGTCGAGAATCGGCGGATATGCCGAACCCGGCGGCGTGTAGAAACAGTAGCCGAACCGGTTCACCAGAATGTTGGCCGTGCGGTCGTTGGCATAGACCGGGACGCGCTCCATCTTCCGGTTGAAGTAGACGCCGCGCAGGTCATCAATGCCGTGGATGTGGTCGGCATGCTCATGGGTGTAGAGCACCGCATCAATAACGCCGACACCTGCGGAAAGAAGCTGCTCGCGCAAGTCCGGAGAGGTGTCGATGAGCACCCGCGTCTCGGCATCCTCCGTCTCCCCGCGCCGCACCAGAAGCGAGCAGCGCCGGCGACGGTTGCGCGGCTCGGAAGGATCGCAGATACCCCAGTCCCCGCCAATGCGCGGCACACCGCCCGAAGACGAACAGCCCAGTATGGTGAAGCGCAACTCTCCGCCCATCAGGCCGCCTCGCTCATGCCAGATGGCCTGCGGGCCTTGCCGAACAGACGAAAGAAATTGTCCGTCGTAATGCGCGCCATCTCCTCAACCGGCACCCCGCGCACTTCGGCCAGACGGGCCAGCGTTACCGCCGTATAGGCTGGCTCGCAGGGCTTGCCCCGATGGGGTTCCGGCGCCAGGAAAGGCGCATCGGTCTCCACAAGCAGCCGGTCTTCGGGCACCAGACCGGCCGCCTCCCGCACCGCATCGGACTTGCGGAACGTCAGGATACCGGAAAACGAGACGTAACCACCCAGTTTCACAGCTTCTTCCGCCAGCCAAGGGGCCGACGAGAAGCAGTGCATCAGGAAGGGAAAAGCGCCCTTCTCCGTCTCCTCGCGCAGAATGCGGGTGGTATCCTCCTCCGCATCGCGCGAATGGATGACCAGCGGAAGGCCGGTGCAGCGGCTCGCCTCGATGTGACGGCGGAACACTTCCTGCTGCACCTCGCGCGGGCTGCGGTCGTAGAAGTAGTCGAGCCCCGCCTCGCCGATCGCGACCACCTTCGGATGGTCGGCAAGCTCCACCAGCCGCTCCGCCGTCACCACGTCCGCTTCCTCGTCCGCATGGTGTGGATGGGTGCCGACGGAAGCCCAGACGTCCTCATGCGCCTCGGCCATCTGGAGGACATCCGGAAAGGTGGCCAGCTTCGTCGAGATGGTCACCATCGTGCGCACACCTGCTTCATGCGCCCGCTGCAGAACGGCGTCGATGTCCTTGTGCAGCGTGCCGTAGGTGAGATGACAGTGGGAATCGACGATCAGCGGTGCGTTCATGCGCCCTACCCTTCCTCCTTCTCGACGTAGCGCGGGAATACCGGTTTCGGCTTGCCGATCTCGCGCCCCGGCGGCAACCTTCCTGCCCCTCCAAGGGCGGAAAAGTCACGCTCGTCCTCGCCCGCGGCCACCAGATCCAGCATGCGCGCACCCGATTCGGGCATGTAGGGCTGAATGAGAATTCCGAACTGGCGCACCGCTTCGGCAGTGACGTAGAGCACCGTCTTCATGCGCTCCGGATCGGTCTTCTTCAAGGCCCAAGGCTCCTGCGATGCGAAATAGCGGTTGGCCTCCGCCACGACGCGGAAGATGGCCTCCAGCGCCTTGTGCAGCGCCTGCACCTCGTGATGCGGGCGGATTTCCTCCAACAGGCCGTCCACTGCATCGAGCAGCGCGCAATCCTCCTCGGTAAAATCGCCGGGCTGCGGGATACGTCCCTCGCAGTTCTTGTGGATCATGGACAGCGAGCGCTGCGCCAGATTGCCCAGGTCGTTCGCCAGGTCGGCGTTGATGCGGTTGACGATGGCCTCGTGCGAATAGTTGCCGTCCTGCCCGAAGGGCACCTCGCGGAGGAAGAAATAGCGCACCTGATCGACGCCATACTCCTCGATCAGATCAAAGGGACTGACGACATTGCCCACCGACTTGGACATCTTCTGCCCCTTGTTGAACAGGAAGCCGTGTCCGTATACCCGCTTCGGCAGCGGCACGCCGGCGGACATGAGGAATGCCGGCCAGTAGACCGCGTGGAACCGGATGATATCCTTGCCGATCACGTGCACGTCGGCCGGCCAGTATTTCATGCGCGGCGCATCCTCGTCCGGGAAACCGCAGGCGGACAGGTAGTTGGTGAGCGCGTCCACCCAGACGTACATCACGTGTCCGGGCGCATCCGGAACCGGGACGCCCCAGTCGAACGTGGTGCGGGACACGGAAAGATCCTGCAGACCGGACTTCACGAACGAGATCACCTCGTTGCGCCGCTCGGGCGGACCGATGAATTCCGGATTCGCCTCGTAATGCTCCAGAAGGCGGTCCTGATAGGCGGACAGGCGGAAAAAATAGCTCTCCTCCTCCATCCACTCCACGGGGGTTCCGGTAGGCGCATACTTCTGCCCGTCTTTCTCGGTCAGCTCATCCTCGGCGTAATAGGCCTCGTCGCGCACCGAGTACCAGCCGGCGTACTTGCCAAGGTAGATGTCACCATTGGCCGCCATGCGCCGCCACAACTCCTGCACGGAACGATAATGCCGTTCTTCCGTAGTGCGGATGAAATCGTCATTGGAGCATTCCAGCGCACGCACCATCTCGATGAACTTCGGCGCCATCATGTCCACGAACTCGCGCGGGCTCATGCCCAGCTTCGCCGCCGTCTGCTGGATCTTCTGGCCATGTTCGTCGGTGCCGGTCAGGAAGAAGGTGTCGTACCCGTCCAGCCTCTTGAAGCGGGCCAGAGCATCCGTGGCCAGAGCCTCGTAAGCGTGGCCGATGTGCGGATCCCCGTTCGGATAGGAAATGGCGGTGGTGATGTAGAACTTGCCCTTGCTCATGGCGGCGCGCTCCGTCTGGACAACCCTCTCGTTACAGGGTTGTGTTTTTGGCCCGCCGGAGAAGGCATTTCAAGTGATTTCAGCCAGCATGACCGATGCTGCCGCCTCCCTGCGGGCAATGCGGCCCCAGGGTCAGGACCCATAAAGAGGCATGGCAGATGCGTCATTTGCGCAAAATATCAGTGTTCTTTCGTCCGCAGGGAATACCTGAAGGTATTTCCAAGGGCGAAAGGACATTGAGATGCAGCGCAAATGGCGCAGATACCGTGCAAATTTATGGGTCCTGACCCTAGACCACGCCGTTCAACAGGTTTCCGGCTTCATCGATCCTGCGTCGTGCACGACTCCAGCGGACGGTGCCCGTCTTCGCCCGCATGGCCACCGAGTGGGTGGAGACGTAGCCCCGCCGCACCCGCACGCCGCGCAGCATGGAACCGTCGGTAACACCGGTTGCCGCAAAGATCACGTCACCGCGCACCATGTCGGACAGCGTGAACTTGTGCTGTGGATCCTCGATCCCGGCCTCCGCGATCGCCTTGGCGTCCTCGCGCGAACGCACCACAAGCCGCGTCTGCATCTGACCGCCAATGCAGGCCAGCGCGGCGGCAGCGAGAACACCTTCCGGAGCTCCGCCGGAGCCCATGTAGATGTCGATGCCCGTCTCGTCGGGATCGGTAACATGGATGATACCGGCAATGTCACCGTCAGTGATCAGCCGGATGGCCGCCCCGGCTTCGCGCACCTCATCGATCAGGCGCATGTGACGGGGACGATCAAGAATACACACCGTGATCTCGCTGACTGGAACACCCTTGGCTTCCGCCAGCCGTTTCAGATTTTCCGCAGGCGGCAGATCCAGATCCACGAGGCCCTCCGGATAGTCGCCGCCAATGGCAATCTTGTCCATGTAGCAGCGTGGTGCGCGCATCAGCGTACCGCGCTCCGCCACCGCGCAGACAGACAGGGCGTCGGAAAGATCCTTGGCGGTCAGGGTCACGCCCTCCAAGGGGGCCGTGGCGATATCCACCTCCATGCCGCCAGCTCCCAGACGCTCGCCCAGCCACAGGTGATCCGCCGCCACCTTTTCGCCCTCGCCGACCACCACCTCGCCAGCTATGTCCAGCTTGTCGAGCGCTTCGTGCATGACGGCCACGGCGGCCATGTGAGCGCCGCGCTCGTCACCACGTCCGCGCCATTTGGCCGCCTCGATGGCCGCCGCCTCGGTAACCCGCGCAACCTCGATGGTCAGGGTGCGGTTGAGCATGACGGTAGCTCCCTGTTCAGAACCGCTCGATGCGAATCATGCGCGGGCGACCGACGCAGTAACCCTCGCGTTCAATCCGTTCCAAGGCCGCACGCATGGCGCTTTCCAGCGTATCATGTGTGATGAGGATGAAGGGCGCAGTCTGCTCCGCCGTCTCTCCGTCACGCAATGGAACGGTGCGGGAGATCGCCCGCCCCTTCTGCACGATGCTCTCGATGGAGATGTTTTCGTCAGCGAAAGCACGCGCCACCGCAGCCACCTGCCCCGGTCGATCCGGCAGCTCCATGGCCACGTAATAGCCGCCTTCATGAGCCCGCATGCGCGCACGGGTGCATTTTTCCAGACGGTCTGCGGGAATGCCCAGCGGCGGTACCGCATTGCCACGCGCAATGTCGGCAATGTCGGCCACCACGGCGGAAGCCGTGGGATGCGCCCCGGCACCACGACCGGACAGCATCACATCGTCCACGAAGTCGCCCTGCACCACCACCGCGTTGAACACGCCGTTGACCTCGGCAATGGGAGAGCCAATCGGTACAAGCGTCGGATGGACGCGCTGCTCGATCCCCTCCCCGGTATCTGCGGCCACACCCAGCAGCTTGATGCGGTAGCCCAGACCGCGAGCATAGCGAATGTCGTTCAGGGTGATGTTCTCGATCCCCTCGACGTAGACGTCGGTAAAATTGATCTCGGTGCCAAAAGCCAGGGACGTGAGGATGGAAAGCTTGTGCGCCGCATCGAAACCACCGATGTCGAAGGTCGGATCGGCCTCGGCATAGCCCAGATCCTGCGCCTCTTTCAGCACGTCTGCAAAGTCGCGCTCCTCGTCTTCCATCTTGGTGAGGATGTAGTTGCAGGTGCCGTTCAGGATGCCGAAAACACGGCTGACGCGGTTGCCGGCCAGCGCTTCGCGCATGGTCTTAACGATGGGGATGCCACCAGCGACTGCGGCCTCGAAGTTGAGCGCCACGCCGTTCTCCTCGGCCAGCCGGGCAAGCGCCGTACCGTGATGAGCCAGCAGCGCCTTGTTGGCCGTCACAACGTGATGACCAGCAGAAAGGGCAGCCTCTACGGCAGCCTTGGCGGGCCCGTCCTCGCCGCCCATGAGCTCCACGAGCACGTCAATTCCTTCCGACCGCGCCATGGCGACAGGGTCATCGAACCATACGTAGCGGTCCATGTCGTGATCGCCACGACGTTTCTTTCTGGAGCGCGCCGACACGGCCACAATCTCGATGCGTCGGCCGCAGCGACGCTCCAGCAGATCTTCGTGGGCCCGCAGCAGGTCAAGCACCCCCACCCCTACGGTCCCAAGGCCGGCCAGGCCGATCTTCAGCGGTTCGCTCATGACGCCTGATTCACCTCTTTCTGGTCGGACTTCGCGCCCTTATGGGCTGCCCGTCCGTGCTTTTCAAGAAATCTACGGATGTTGCGCGCCGCCTGCCGGATACGCTGTTCGTTTTCCACAAGCGCGATGCGCACAAAACCCTCGCCGTCCTCGCCGAAGCCGACGCCGGGCGAAACAGCCACATGCGCCTCCTCCTGCAACAGCTTGGCGAACTCCAGCGAGCCCATGCCGGCACTGCGGAAGGGCTCCGGCAGCGGTGCCCAGGCGAACATCGTCGCCGGAGGCGGCGGAATCTCCCAGCCGGCACGGCCGAAGGCTTCCACCAGAACGTCGCGGCGCCTGCGATAGATGCGACGCGCCTCGTCAACACAGTCCTGCGGACCGTTCAACGCTGCGGCAGCCGCAACCTGGATGGGCGTGAAGGCACCATAGTCGAGATAGGACTTCACCCGCGCCAGCGCCGCAATAAGCCGCTCGTTTCCGACTGCGAAGCCGATGCGCCAGCCGGGCATGGAATAGGTCTTCGACAGCGAGGTGAACTCCACGGCCACCTCGAAGGCCTCCGGGATCTGGAGAATGGAAGGGGGCGGAGTATCGGTGAAATAGATCTCCGCATAAGCCAGATCCGACAGCACGATCAGATCATGACGACGTGCGAAGCTCACCACCTCGCGGTAGAAATCCAGATCCGCAACGTAGGCAGTGGGGTTTGACGGATAGTTCAGCACCACGGCCAGAGGCTTCGGCACGGAATGGTTCACCGCCCGGTGCAGAGCCTCGAAAAAGGCGCTGCCCGGCTCTGCCGGCACCTGCCGGATGGTGCCTCCGGCAATGAGAAAGCCGAAGGCATGAATGGGATAGGTGGGATTGGGCGCAAGAATCACATCACCCGGCGCAGTAATCGCCTGCGCCATGTTGGCAAACCCCTCCTTGGAGCCCAGCGTAGCCACCACCTGCGTTTCCGGATCGAGCTTCACGCCGAATCGGCGTTCGTAATAGGCTGCCTGGGCACGCCTGAGCCCCGGAATGCCGCGCGATGCGGAATAGCGATTGGTGCGGGGCTTGCCCACCGTCTCGATCAGCTTGGCATTGATGTGCTCCGGCGTCGGCAGGTCCGGATTGCCCATGCCGAGATCGATAATGTCGGCCCCTTTCGCCCGCAGGGCCGCCTTCTGGCGATTGACCTGCTCGAAAACATAGGGAGGAAGACGCTTGATGCGGTAGAATTCGTCGCTGTCCATGTTGATTCCCGGGTACGAAACGGTGGTTCGGGTGCTCCTTATCTATCATCGAACCTGCATCAAGGGAAACCGCCAAACGCCCTCACCATTGAGACGCAGACATCCCCCTCTCCAACAACCTGGAAGCGGGAGACGCGGACCACATGATGGCAATCGTCGGGACCAGCCTTCCTCTTCATGGAATGGCCGATTGACACTTTCCAGCATGAATGACCACCCTCCCGCATCACAGGATGCACGTTCATGATATGGAGAAACAGATGTCCACATCCCGCAATCATGATCGAAGGACGATGCTGGCCCATGCGACCCGGGCCTTTTCGGAGCACGGGGTCGTCAATCCGGCGGTCTATCACGCCTCGACGATCCTCGCCGACACGCTGGAAGACTATGAAACCGGCTCCAGAGGATATCCCTACGGGAGATACGGCACACCAACCACCCGCGCCCTGGAAAGCATGATCGCGCAGGTGGAAGGCGGACACCGCTCGTTCCTGACCCCTTCGGGGCTCGCCGCGATTTCCACCCTGCTTCTAGGCATGACGGAAAAAGGATCCCACGTGCTGCTCTCCGACTCCGTATATGGCCCGACCCGCCGCGCAGCCGACCGGCTTCTGGGCCGTTTCGGCGTCACGGCCGAATACTTCGATCCGCGCATCACCGCGGAAGAGCTGGAAGCCCGCATCCGGCCGCAGACCTCCCTTGTCTTTCTGGAGTCTCCCGGTTCGCTCACAATGGAAGTCCAGGACGTGCCGGCTCTGGCCCAGGCCGCGCATCGCAAGGGCGTTCCGGTGGCCATTGACAATACTTGGTCCGCAGGCTGGCATTTCGATGCCTTCGCCGCCGGTTGTGACATATCCATTCAAGCCGCCACAAAGTATTACGCCGGTCACTCCGATGTTCTCATGGGCTCGATCACGGTCACGGAAGACATGGAGGAACGCATCGGCAAGACGCACAAGGACCTTGGCCAGTGCGTGGGGCCGGACGACGCCTATCTCGTCCTGCGCGGCATGCGGACACTGGATGTCCGCATGGTCCGGCACATGGAAAATGCCCTTGCCGTGGCCGGCTGGCTGCGGGACCGGACGGAGGTGGAAACGGTCCTCTATCCTGCCTTGCCCGGAGCCCCCGGCCATGACCTCTGGAAGCGCGACTTTACTGGAGCCTGCGGCTTGTTTTCCTTCGTTCTGAAGCCGATTTCCGAAAAGGCCCTGCATGCCTTCGTCAACGCGCTGGAGCTGTTCGGTATTGGCGCCTCTTGGGGTGGCTATGAGAGCTTGGTCCTGCGGTTCGATCCGCGGTCGCCCGGTGCGCGCACTGCCATGGAATGGCCACATGAAGGGCCTTCCCTGCGTCTGCACATCGGGCTGGAGGATCCCGGCGACCTCATCGCCGACCTTTCAGCCGCCTTCGAAAAGATGAAGGAGGTCTGAATCCGTGAAGCGATACCTTTCTCTCATGGGCGTGACCAGCGCGCTGCTGGCCGCCATCCTCCTGTCGGTGCTCCCTGCACCGGCCACAGCAGCGGAGGAAGGGGAACCGGAAATGATTTTCAAGAAACGCACGGTATTCCGGTTACTCTCCCCGGACGCCTACATCCGCGTCTATGCCATAGACGATCCACTTGTGGAAGGCGTGGCATGCCACTTCGCAGCGCCGGAGATCGGCGGCTGGAAGGGCTGGGCCGGACTGGCCGAAGAGCGTTCCGATGTCTCTCTCGCCTGCAGGCAGATCGGCCCCATCCACTTCCGCGGCAAGTTCGAACAGGGCGACGACATGTACCGTGAGCGCCGCTCGCTGTTCTTCAAGAAGCTGCACATCGTGCGCGGCTGCGACCCGAAACGCAACGTGCTGGTCTATCTGACTTATACGAACAAGCTGATCGAGGGCAGCCCCAAGAATTCCGTATCCACGGTGCCCATCATGCCTTGGGGTGACAAACCTGCCCCACGCTGCGCCAATTTCCTGGAATAAGCTGTCGCGGCAGCATTCAAACGGAAAAGGCTCCACGCCAGAAGCGTGGAGCCTTCATGTCACGATCAATGACGCCACCAAAGGCCTCATTCAGTGGCTTCCACCACCTCTTCGCCTTCCTCTTCGGCCATGCGGGCGCGATCCTCTGCCCCCCGGGCCACCGGATCCCGGTCCACCAGCTCGATGACCGCCATCGGCGCATTGTCACCATAGCGGAAACCGGCCTTCAGAACACGCGTATATCCACCGTTGCGCTCCGCATAACGCGAAGCCAGCACGTCGAAAAGCTTCTTCGCCTCGGCCTCCTTGCCCTGCAGTCGGGCAATGGCCAGACGATAGTAGTGCAGACGGTTGCCCTGCTGCCCCTTCTTGGCAAGTGTGATCAGCTTGTCCACGATACCGCGCAGCTCCTTGGCCTTGGGCAGCGTGGTCACGATCTGCTCATGCTTGATCAGGGCAGCAGCCATGTTCGCGAACATGGCCTTGCGATGTTCATGAGTGCGATTGAGCTTCCGGCCCTTGTTCCTGTGACGCATTTTTCCAAACTCCTGGATCTTTTCGTCCCGGGCCGGCTTGCCGCGCGCCCGGGAAAGGCGCAATTTCTCGAACTCCGGGGCTCCGACGCCTCAGCCTCCCATACAAGGAAGATGCGGCCGGCTCCTCCATTCGGCATTAGTAGTTGCTGTCGTATTTCTTCGCCAGCTCCTCGATATTCTCCGGCGGCCAGTTCGGCACTTCCATGCCGAGATGCAGGCCCATCTGCGCCAGCACCTCCTTGATCTCGTTCAGCGACTTGCGTCCGAAGTTCGGCGTGCGAAGCATCTCGGCCTCGGTCTTCTGGATCAGGTCGCCGATATAGACGATATTGTCGTTCTTCAGGCAGTTGGCGGAACGCACCGACAGCTCTAGCTCGTCCACCTTCTTCAGCAGAGCGGCATTGAACTCCAGCTCCGGCTTCTCTTCCTCGACGACCTGCTGCGCGGGCTCCTCGAAGTTGATGAAGATCTGGAACTGATCCTGAAGGATGCGAGCCGCATAGGCCACGGCATCTTCCGGAGAAACGGAACCGTCGGTCTCCACCGTCAGCGTAAGCTTGTCATAATCCAGAACCTGGCCCTCACGGGTGTTCTCCACCTTGTAGGAGACACGCTTCACCGGCGAATAGAGCGAATCCACGAAGATCACGCCAATCGGCGCATCCTCCGTGCGATTGCGATCGGCCGGCACATAGCCCTTGCCCGTATCAATCGTCAGCTCCATCCGAATCTCGACGCCTTCGTCCAAGGTGCAGATCACGTGATCCTTGTTCAGCACCTCGACGTCGGCCGTCTCCTCGATGTCTCCGGCAGTAACCACGGCAGGGCCGACCTTCTTCAGAGTCACCCGCTTCGGCCCCTCGGAATGCATGCGGAAGGCGATTTCCTTCACGTTCAGGACAATGTCGGTGACGTCTTCGCGCACGCCCGCAATGGAGGAAAATTCGTGCAGAACGCCATCGATCTGTATTGCGGTCACCGCGGCCCCCTGCAGCGAAGAAAGCAGCACACGGCGCAGCGCATTGCCAAGCGTCATGCCGAAGCCGCGCTCCAGAGGCTCCGCCACAATGGTGGCCTTCTTCTCCGGATCACGCCCCGGAATCACCTCCAGCTTTGTCGGCTTGATGAGTTCCTGCCAGTTCTTCTGATTGACCTGCTGCATTTTCGTAGCGTCCTGAATGGGATGCCCCCGTGGTTCGGGGAGATCTTCTGTGTGGTTCCTGCGTCGCCGCGAAGGTGCCGGACACCCCGCGCGACGGATGAAGTCTTCCGGCAGCCGCAAGGCGCCGGAAGACACCTTTCCGTCAGACCCGGCGACGCTTGCGCGGACGGGTTCCGTTGTGCGGGATCGGCGTAACGTCGCGGATGGCCGTGATCTGCAGACCGGCAGCCTGCAGCGCGCGCAGTGCCGACTCGCGGCCCGACCCCGGACCTGCCACCTCGACCTCGATGGTCTTCATGCCGTGCTCCATGGCCGCCTTGGCAGCATCTTCAGCAGCCAGCTGGGCGGCATAGGGCGTGCTTTTGCGCGAGCCCTTGAAGCCCATCTTGCCGGCGGAGGACCAGCTGATGGTATTGCCCTGGACGTCGGTAATGGTAATCATCGTGTTATTGAACGTCGCATTAACATGCGCAATACCGGTCGTGACATTCTTGCGCTCTCTGCGACGGACGCGCGTGGTATCCCTTGCCATGGATTGCCTGTTCCCTTGCCTGTGAGATTCGGAGAGAGAATGCCCCTCCCCGCCCTGCATCCGAGTTGCGAAATCCGCAACCGCCTCATGCGACGGTCACGGAATTCGCGAAATCACTTCTTCTTGCCCGCAATCGGCTTGGCCGGTCCCTTGCGGGTACGAGCGTTGGTGTGCGTCCGCTGTCCGCGCACCGGCAGACCGCGGCGATGGCGCAGACCACGATAGCAGCCGAGGTCCATCAGCCGCTTGATGTTCATGGCCACTTGGCGGCGCAGATCGCCCTCCACCACATAATCACGATCGATCACTTCCCGGATCTGGATGATTTCCTGATCCGTCAGTTCGTTCACGCGGCGGGTGTCATCGATCCCGACCTTCTCGAGAATCTCCCGGGCGAACTTCGGGCCGATGCCATGAATATACTGCAATGCGATCAGCACACGCTTGTTCGTCGGAATATTGACGCCTGCTATACGGGCCACTTCCTTGCCTCATCGATCTGCGAACATGGCCCCATCAAGAACCATGTTCTTGGTTATTCTCCTGTGCCGGCGCCAGAAACCCGGATGCACCCTCAAACGGGCAAAAGCCTCCTGCATGGCCCTGCCTTGCCGGGCAAGAGCACCTTGCAGAAAGCCTGACATCTGAACGCCTTCGGAAAGCATCTCTTAGGACGCCCTTCCGATTCCGTCAAGCGGCAAATATGCCCCTTGTGACCGCTTTCAGATGACCCCCGCACCGAAAGGCACCCGCCTGGGCGCCCTCCGGTCACGTCCGGGAAATCAGGCGATGGAGTCCAGCACCTCCTCGATCTGTTTCGTCACGTCGTCGATGGCGGCCATACCGTCCACCTTCTTCACGATACCCGCCTTCTCGTAATAGGCGATCAGCGGGGAAGTCTGCTCATGATAGGCCGCAAGGCGGGAGCGCACCGTCTCTTCATTGTCGTCGGCACGACGCGTGAACTCCGTGGAGCCGCACTCGTCACAGACGCCCTCGACCTTCGGCTTCTCGAATTTTTCGTGATAGCCCTTGCCGCACTTGGCACAGGTGTAGCGACCGGTGATGCGCTCCACCAAGGCCTCATCATCCACATCCAGCACCACCACGGCGTCCAGCTTCATGCCCTTGGAAGCCAGCATCTTGTCCAGCTCCTCGGCCTGCGCAACGGTCCTCGGGAAACCGTCGAAGATCACGCCGGGCGCATTCTTCACATCATCCTCATCCAGACGGTCGGAAATGATGTTGATGACGATCTCGTCGGAGACCAGCTCGCCCTTCTCCATGACCTCCTTGGCCTTCTTGCCGTATTCGGTGCCGGCAGCCACGGCTGCACGCAGCATGTCGCCCGTGGAGAGCTGGATCAGGCCGCGACTCTTCTCCAGGCGCTTCGCCTGAGTGCCCTTGCCCGCACCGGGCGGGCCGAACAGGATGATGTTCATGTCCTTTTCCTCTTCCCTCTAAGTCTCGATTTCTTGACCAGACCCTCGTACTGCTGCGCCAGCAGATGCCCCTGGATCTGGGCGACGGTGTCCATGGTCACGCTCACCACGATCAGCAGGGAAGTGCCTCCGAAATAGAACGGCACGCCCAGATACGTGGTCAGCAGTTCCGGAAGAAGACAGACGACGGTCAGATACAGCGCGCCGACAAAGGTGACACGCGTAAGGACATAGTCAATGTACTCTGCCGTCTTCTCCCCGGGCCTGATACCCGGAATGAACCCGCCGTACTTTTTCAGGTTGTCCGCCACGTCCTTCGGGTCGAACATGATTGCCGTATAGAAGAACGCGAAGAAGATGATCAATGCGGCATAGAGCACCAGGAAAAGCGGCTGCCCGCGCCCCAGAAGAGCCGTGATGTAGGTCAGCCACTCGGGTCCCTGCCCCTGCATGAAATTGGCGACGGTGATCGGCAGCAGAAGCAGCGAGGACGCAAAGATCGGCGGGATCACGCCGGCAGTATTCAGCTTCAGCGGCAGGTGCGAAGTCTGTCCCTGATACAGTTTATTGCCCTGCTGACGCTTCGGATACTGAATCAGGATCCGGCGCTGCGCCCGTTCCATGAACACGATGAAGGCGATCACCACCAGCGCCATGATGATGATGCCGATGATGGTGAAGGTCGAAAGCTGTCCGGTACGGCCAAGCTCGAACATCTGGGCCAGTGCAGCGGGAAGCCCCGCAACGATGCCTGCGAAGATGATCAGCGAGATGCCGTTGCCGACGCCGCGCTGCGTGATCTGCTCACCCAGCCACATCAGAAACACGGTGCCACCCGTCAGCGTCACCACGGTGGAGAAACGGAAGAACCAGCCGGGATCAGTCACCACGTTGCCTTGTGCCTCCAGCCCGACAGCAATGCCATAGGCCTGAAGCGCCGCCAGGATCACCGTGCCGTAACGGGTGTACTGATTGATCTTTTTCCGGCCCTGCTCGCCTTCTTTCTTGAGCTGCTCGAGATGTGGCGAAACCGTCGTCATCAGCTGAATGATGATCGAAGCGGAAATGTAGGGCATGATATTCAGGGCAAAGATGGCCATCCGCCCCAGCGCACCGCCCGAAAGACCGTTCACCCAGCCGAGAATGCCCGAGGACTGCTGCTGCACGAGCCGCGAGAGCTCAAGTGCATCAATACCCGGGATCGGAATGTATGTGCCGAGTCGATAGACGATCAGAGCGGCCAGCGTGAACCATATGCGCTTCTTGAGCTCTTCCGCCTTGGCCAGCGCCGAAAAGTTGATGTTGGCTGCCAGTTGTTCCGCTGCCGATGCCATGGGTAGTCCTGCCCTGTCTGTCCGGGGCCGCCGGCCCCTGCCTGAGCATCAGGAAGACCTTGGGTCTCTCCGGATGCCGCCATCGCGGCTTGCATGCATTCCGACCATGCGTGAGACACGATTGTGGCCGAAATGCGCATCACGTTCGAGCATCAGCGGGAATAGCGGCCAGAAGGCCGCATGTCCCGGCCTCAGGCTTCTTCCTTCGCGGCCTTCTTGCGCACGTAAGTCATCTCCACGCTGCCGCCGGCCTTCTCGATGGCCTCCCGGGCGGAAGCGGATGCATGCGCGACCTTCAGGTTCACCTTGGCCTTGATCTCGCCATTGCCGAGTACACGTATACCCTGCTTCACACGGCGCACCGCGCCGGCGGCGACCAGAGCGGCCTCATCGATCAGCTGACCGGCATCGAGGCGACCGGCATCGATCAGTTCCTGGATACGGCCGATGCTGACTTCCGAAAAGCGCTTCGGCGCATGCAGACGGAAGCCACGCTTGGGCAGGCGCCGATAGATCGGCATCTGACCACCTTCGAAGCCCTTGATGGCCACGCCGGAGCGCGACTTCTGACCCTTGTGTCCGCGGCCTGCAGTCTTGCCCAAGCCGGAGCCGATACCGCGACCGACACGCTTGCGCTGCTTCTTCGCCCCGGGGGCGTAGCTGAGTTCGTTGAGCCTCATGGGTCCGTTCTCTCTGATTGATTGTCTCAGGCTACCGCAGAAACGGCCTCACACCTGATCAATTCTCCTCGACGATGCGCACCAGATGCGAGACCTTGGCAATCATGCCCCGCACCTCCGGGGTATCCTTCAAGGTGCGCCGACGGTGCATCTTGTTCAGGCCCAGCCCGATGAGGGTGGCCCGCTGGTCCTTGGGACGACGGATCGGCGAGCCGATCTGCTCCACGGTTATGGTCTTCTCCTTGGCCATGACCCGAATTCCTCAAAATTCCTGTTTCGCGATTCTTCCGGATGAAACGGCGACGGCCGCATCAGCCCTCGCGACGGCTGCCGAGAATCTCCGACACTTTCTTGCCGCGGCGAGCCGCGACGCGACGGGGATTTTGCGCTTTCGACAACGCATTGAAGGTAGCGCGCACCATGTTGTACGGGTTGGACGAACCGATGGACTTCGCCACGACGTCCTGCATGCCGAGCGCCTCGAAGACGGCGCGCATCGGGCCGCCGGCAATGATGCCGGTACCCGGAGGCGCGGAGCGGATCACCACCTTGCCGGCATCATGCTTGCCGGTAATGTCATGATGCAACGTGCGCCCCTCGCGCAGCGGCACACGGATGAGCCCGCGCTTGGCCGCCTCCGTGGCCTTGCGGATCGCCTCCGGAACCTCGCGGGCCTTGCCATGGCCAAAGCCGACACGACCCTTCTGGTCCCCGACGACCACCAGCGCGGCGAAGCCGAAGCGGCGGCCACCCTTCACCACCTTGGCCACACGGTTGATGTGTACCAGGCGATCGACAAATTCGTTTTCGCGCTCGTCGCGTTCGCGTTCTCTCATCGTGCTAATGCCCTGCAATCGTTAGAAGTCCAGGCCGCCTTCGCGCGCCCCTTCGGCCAGCGCCTTCACGCGGCCATGATAGATGTATCCGCCACGGTCGAAGACCACCTTGTCGATACCAGCCTTCTTCGCGCGCTCGGCGATCAGCTTGCCCACCTCCTGCGCCGCGGCGACGTCGCCGGTGCTCTTCAGCTTCTTGCGCATCTCCGGCTCGTTGGACGAGGCGGCGGCCAGCGTGCGCCCTTCGGTATCGTCGATCACCTGGGCGTAAATGTACTTGTGCGAACGGAAGACCGACAGCCTGGGCCTGTCGCCGGCCTTCTTGCGCAGCGCGCGGCGCACCCGCGCCTTGCGCCGTTCCATCACACTCATCTTGCGAGCCATGACACTCCTGCTCCTGCTGTTCCGCCCTCGTCGGCGGGATTACTTCTTCTTGCCTTCCTTGCGGAAGATATATTCATCGGCATAGCGGATACCCTTGCCCTTGTAGGGCTCCGGCTTGCGCCACTCGCGGATCTCCGCAGCCACCTGCCCGACCTTCTGCTTGTCGATGCCGGAGATGACGATCTCCGTGGGCTTCGGGATCTGCACCTCGATTCCTTCCGGAACCTTGTAGATCACGTCGTGGCTGTAGCCAAGGTTCAGCTTGATGTCACGCCCCTGAAGAGCCGCGCGGTAGCCGACACCGACGATCTCCAGCTTCTTCGTGAACCCTTCGGTGACGCCCTGGATCATGTTGGCGATGATCGTCCGCGTCATGCCCCAGGCCGAACGCGCCGGCTTGGAATCGTTGACAGGCTTCACAACGACCTCGTCACCCTCGACGGACACGTTCACGAGATCGACGAGCGCCGCTTCCAGCTGCCCCTTCGGACCCTTCACGGTCACGGATCCGTCTTCCAGAGTCACCGTGACTCCGGAGGGAATCGGAACCGGTTTCTTGCCAATACGAGACATGGTCTCCTGCCTTTCCTCGTTCGTCCGGTACCCTCACGCCTGATCGACGTCCGGTACCCCGTAACCCTTTGCCGTTTCGTTTCGCGGCACCCGCAAGCGCCCGACCGTATCAGAATACGGTGCAGATGACCTCTCCGCCAACGTTGGCCTCGCGCGCCCGGGCGTCGCTCATCACGCCCTTGGACGTGGAAAGAATAGAAATGCCCAAGCCGTTGTAGACCACCGGCATGTCCTCGACCGAGGTATACACGCGACGGCCCGGCTTCGAGACGCGCTTGATCTCGCGAATGACGGGCTCGCCGTCATAATATTTCAGTTCGACCTCGATCTCGGCCTTGCCATTTTCATAGCGGGTCGTGGTGAATCCGCGGATGTATCCCTCGTCGGCAAGCACCTGCAGCACACGCTCGCGCATGCGCGAAGCGGGCATGACCACCTTGGTCTTGCCCCGGGCATGCGCATTGCGGATGCGGGTCAGCATGTCGCCTATCGGGTCCGTGATCGTCATCTCGCCAATCTCCTGGATTGTTCACGGCCGGCCCCTCCCGGAGCGGCCCCTGCCCCACCCGCACGGGTGACGGCAAAATCTCTTTCGTTACCAGCTCGCCTTCGTCATGCCCGGAATCAGGCCCTTGTTGGAAAGCTCACGCAGCGCGATCCTCGACATGCGCAGCTTCCGGTAATATCCGCGCGGCCTGCCGGAAATCTCGCAGCGATTGCGGATGCGCACGGGAGCGGAATTGCGCGGCAGCTTTGCCAGCTTCAGCTGCGCCGCGAAGCGCTCCTCCATCGGGAGGGAACGGTCCCGGGCAATTGCCAGAAGCCTTGCACGTTTGGCGGCATACTTCTTCGCCAGCCGCTTGCGCTTGTTGTTGATCTCGATAGCGCCTTTTTTCGCCATGTCCGGATCTCTCTTTCCTTGAAGTCCCTGCCTGTCCCGGTATGCGTCAGGCGGCCTGCTGCCGGCGCTGGCGGAACGGGAAGTTGAAGGCCTCGAGAAGGGCATAGGCCTCCTCGTCGGTCTTCGCCGTGGTGGCAATGATGATGTCCATGCCCAGCACCTTGTCGATCTTGTCGTAATCGATCTCGGGGAACACGATGTGCTCCTTGATGCCAAGGGCATAGTTGCCGCGGCCGTCGAAGCTCTTCGGGTTCAGGCCACGGAAGTCCCGTACGCGCGGCAGGGCGATGGTGACCAGACGATCCAGCATGTCATACATGCGGTCGCCACGCAAAGTCACCTTGCAGCCGATCGGCATGCCCTCGCGCAGCTTGAAGCCGGCAATGGACTTGCGCGCCCGGGTGATCACAGGCTTCTGGCCCGCGATCTTGGCCATTTCCTCGGCGGCGATCTTCACCAGCTTGGAATCGCCCACGGCTTCGCCTACACCCATGTTCAGCACGATCTTCTCGATGCGCGGCACCTGCATGGGATTGGTGTAGCCGAACTTCTCGATCAGCTGCGGGCGCACCACTTCCTCGTAGTGCTTGCGCAGCCTGGGAACGTACTTCTCTTTCTCAGACATCGATCACCTCTCCCGACCGCTTGGAGTAGCGCACCTTGCGGCCATCCTCGAGAACCTTGAAACCGACCCGGGTAGGCTTGCCATCCTTGGGGTCCACATGGGCCAGATTGGAAATGTGAATGGGCGCCTCCTTGCTGACGATCCCGCCCTCCGCCGTCTGGGTGGCCTTCTGGTGACGCTTCACCATGTTGACACCCTTGACGATGGCGCGATTCTCCTTCGGAAGCACCTTCAGCACTTCGCCGCGCGCACCCTTGTCGCGTCCGGCGATGACGATCACCTGATCGCCCTTCTTGATCTTGAGCTTGACCGGCATCACAGCACCTCCGGAGCCAGCGAAATGATCTTCATGTGGTTCTTGGCGCGCAGCTCTCTCGGCACCGGGCCGAAAATGCGCGTACCGATGGGCTCGCCCTGGTTGTTGATGAGCACCGCGGCGTTCCTGTCGAAGCGGATCACCGAACCGTCAGGACGCTTCACATCCTTGGCGGTGCGCACCACCACGGCCTTCATCACCTGGCCCTTCTTCACCTTGCCGCGCGGAATGGCCTCCTTCACCGACACCACGATGATGTCGCCCACGGAGGCATACTTCCGCTTGGAACCGCCCAGCACCTTGATGCACTGGACACGGCGGGCACCGGAGTTGTCGGCCACCTCGAGCTGTGTTTCTGCCTGGATCATGGCATCACCCGTTCATTTGTCCTGCGGCTCTCGAGGGTATTCCCTCTCGGGCCTGGCTGCATTTTTCTTCTTCAGTCGCCAGCCCCGCCTCAGGCGTTTCTGGCCTCAACCTTCTCGATCACCATCCAGCGCTTGGTCCGCGACATGGGCCGGCATTCCTGGATGCGCACGATGTCGCCAACCTTGGCGGAATTGTTCTCGTCATGCGCCGCATACTTCTTGGTACGACGCACCGTCTTCTTCAGAAGCGGGTGCGTGAAACGGCGTTCGACGAGAACCGTCACGGTCTTGTCGTTCCTGTCCGATACCACCGTGCCCTGCAGGATGCGTTTCGGCATCTGTCAATCTCCAAATATTCCCTGCCGCAGACGTTTCCGCGGCACATCCGGTTCAAGCCCTTTCGGTCGCGGCCTTCCTGGCACGCGCCGTCATTTCCGTCTTGATGCGCGCAATGTCGCGACGCACCTGGCGCACACGCGCCGTGTTCTCCAGCTGTCCCGTCGCCTTCTGGAAGCGCAGGTTAAACTGCTCCTTCTTCAGCTTGAGCAGCTCTTCCTTGAGCTGGTCGTCGCTCATGGCCCTGATGTCTGCGGGTTTCATCGTTCCTGCCTCGCTCATTCACCCGGCCGCGAAACGAAGCGGCACTTGATGGGAAGTTTCATCGCCGCCAAGCGCAGGGCCTCTTCGGCCACATCGCGCGGCACGCCGTCGATCTCGAACATGATGCGTCCGGGCTTCACCTTGGCGGCCCAGTATTCCACCGAGCCCTTGCCCTTGCCCATGCGCACTTCGGTCGGCTTCTTCGAGACCGGAACATCCGGGAAGATCCGAATCCACACGCGACCGGCACGCTTCATGTGGCGGGTCATGGCGCGACGGGCGGCCTCGATCTGACGTGCCGTCACACGCTCCGGCTCCAAGGCCTTCAGACCATAGGCGCCGAAGTTGAGCTCGGTACCGCCCTTGGCGACGCCCTTGATGCGCCCCTTGTGCATCTTGCGAAATTTCGTCCGCTTCGGCTGCAGCATTGTTCCGTTTCCTCAAACCTGTCGTTGACCCGTCCGTGCCTCAGCCGCGCGCCTCGCGACGCGGCCCACCGCGGCGGCCACCGGGACGTCCGGAAGGACGACCACCTTCCTGAAGCTGGCGCTCCAGTTTCTCCTGGCCTGAAGGGTCATGTTCCATGATCTCGCCCTTGTAGATCCACACCTTGATGCCGTTCGTGCCGTAGGCAGTGACGGCCGTTGCGGTGCCGTAGTCCACATAGGCACGCAACGTGTGCAGGGGCACGCGGCCCTCGCGATACCACTCGGTACGGGCGATCTCGGCACCACCGAGACGACCACCGCAGTTGATGCGGATACCCTTCGCGCCCATGCGCATGGCCGACTGAACGGCTCGCTTCATGGCGCGACGGAAGGCCACGCGACGCTCCAGTTGCTGGGCGATGTTGTCGGCCACCAACTGCGCGTCGATCTCCGGCTTGCGCACCTCCACGATGTTCAGGTGCACTTCGGAGTCTGTCATGGACGCCAGCTTGCGGCGCAGCTTCTCGATGTCCGCACCCTTCTTGCCGATGATCACACCGGGGCGCGCCGTGTGAATCGTCACCCGGCACTTCTTATGCGGGCGCTCGATAATGATGCGCGAAATACCGGCATTCTTGAGCGCCTTCTGCAGATAGGTGCGGATCCGCATATCCTCGTGCAGAAGCTCGCCGTACTCCTTGCCCTCCGCATACCAGCGGGAGTCCCAGTTGCGGTTCACACCGAGGCGGAACCCGATCGGATTGACTTTCTGACCCATCTTAACTGGCCTCCTCGACTTCGCGAACCACGATTGTCAGCTGGGAAAAGGGCTTCAGGATCCGGCCCACGCGGCCGCGTGCCCGCGGCTTCCAGCGCTTCATGACCAGACGCTTGCCCACGTAGGCCTCGGCAACGATCAGGTTGTCGATGTCCAGGTCGTGGTTGTTCTCGGCATTGGCGATGGCCGACTCCAGCGTCTTCTTCACCTCGCGCGCGATGCGCTTGCGGGAGAAAGTGAGATCGGCCAAGGCACGGTCCACCTTCTTGCCGCGGATCATCGCCGCCACCTCGTTCAGCTTGATGGGGCTGATGCGCATGTTGCGATTGACGGCCATGGCCTCGTTTTCGGCGCAACGGCGCGGATTCTTCTTCTTGCCCATTGCCCTATTTCCTCTTCGCTTTCTTGTCGGCACCGTGGCCGTAGTAGGTGCGGGTCGGCGCGAACTCGCCGAACTTGTGCCCCACCATGTCTTCGGTCACCAGCACCGGTACGTGCTTGTGGCCGTTGTGAACGGCAAACGTCAGACCGACGAACTGCGGCAGGATGGTGGAGCGGCGCGACCAGATCTTGATCGGTGCGGAACGCCCGGATTCGCGCGCCTTCTCCGCCTTCTTCAACAGATATCCGTCAACGAACGGACCTTTCCAGATGGAACGAGCCATGGCTTATTCGTCCTCTTAGCGTTTCTTGCGCAGGTGGCGCGAGCGAACGATGTACTTGTCCGAATCCTTCTTGCCGCGCGTGCGCTTGCCCTTGGTCGGCACGCCCCACGGCGTCACCGGATGGCGACCGCCGGAGGTACGGCCCTCACCGCCGCCGTGCGGATGGTCAACCGGGTTCATGGCAACACCGCGAACCACCGGCCTGCGACCCTTCCAGCGCATGCGGCCGGCCTTGCCGAAATTCTGGTTCATGTTGTCCGGGTTGGAGACGGCACCGACCGTCGCCATGCATTCGGCGCGAACCATGCGCATCTCGCCGGACTTCAGGCGCAGCAGCGCATAACCCTGATCGCGGCCCACCAACTGGGCATAAGTACCGGCGGCACGGGCGATCTGGCCACCCTTGCCCGGCTTCATCTCCACGTTATGGACGATGGTGCCGATCGGCATCACGGACAGCGGCATGGCGTTACCCGGCTTCACGTCGAGCTGCTCATCAGACGCCATCACCATGTCGCCCGGAGCCAAGCGCTGCGGCGCAAGGATATAGGCCAGCTCGCCGTCCTCGTACTCAATCAGCGCGATGAAGGCTGTCCGGTTCGGATCGTACTCGATGCGCAGCACTTTCGCAGGCACGTCCTTGCGGGCGCGACGGAAGTCGATCTTGCGGTAGGCGCGCTTGTGGCCACCACCGCGATGAT
>JAJRRY010000024.1 GCA_024279095.1 Alphaproteobacteria bacterium | reverse complement strand
ATCTTCTCTTCGCCCGTGATCAGGGCCACCTTCGCCTCCCCAACCCGATCACGGATGCGGTCGTAGACCTCGCGGGCCAGCAGCCGCAGGGGCAGGCCGATGACCCCGGTCGGAAAGCTCAGCATGCGCTCCACCGCCATGTGGGTCTTGCCGGTATTGGTCGGCCCCAGCATGGCGATAATCCGGCCGTTTCCGTTCATGATCCTTTCCGTTGCATGAGAATTGGCACCGGCGGCAAAATGTCTGCCGGTCATATCCCGGCAAGATGTTTCATGGCAATGCGTTTCATTTCGGGACGGCCCGTCAATCTTTCGAACTCCCTGCGAACATTTGCTGTCCGAATCACTGACTCGTCACGTGTTTCATGTATGTTCCACCTCTCCGCCTTGCAATGCACCACCATGGCGTGCAGTCCGGGCGTTTCTTCCTTTCTTCAGGTCGAAGGCGGCAGGCGGCAACGGTTAACACACCGCTCCGATCCGCAGGCGGACGGTTAACGGTCCGTGAAACATCGGATCCGCTTCGGGGAACGGATCCGTTAACAATCGAATGAAATGCGAACGAACCCCGTCCGAATCACCTGCTTTCCGGATTTTCATGAAATGTTCGCACAAGATGTTGGGCTTTTGCATCATGTGCGGCACAAGGCTCTCTCTGATGCGGCAGCAGGGTGGCAGCCATCGTAAACCTTTCGTCCCGATCCGGAACGGGGCTGGAAAGGCTGCCGGATTTTGGCCCGATTCCGGAAATCTTTACCCTTTGCTGCTTCAATCCGCCCGCATGTCGAATATCGGGTGCTGGGGATCCGGAAATGCACAGGGGGCGGGGTTTCCGTGACCTCCCGGCCGTGTTCCCGTGTTCAGGAGGGCAGGTTGGTGAACGGCAGCAGGAACAGGGAGACGGAATCGGGACTGGCCGAGATTCTCGGCCGTTCGATCGAGGCGGCGGGCGTGGCCGTCTATCACTGGGACATCGCCAACGACAGGCTTACCTGGAGCCGCAATGCCGCGGACATTCTGGAAGTGGAAGATGCGGAGCGCCTGCAGACGGGTCGGGCCTATGCGACACTGCTCGACCGGGAGAACATGGCGACCCGCTATGATACCATCATGCACTCGGTGCATTCCGATGATGGCGAGGGCGTGTCCTATTCTATAGAGTATCTTGTCCGCCCCTGGGGTGCGGAAGATCCGCGCGGCGCGTGGCTGGAGGACATCGGCCGCTGGTACGCCGACGAGAAGGGGCGGCCGAAGGAGGCCTTCGGCATCGTCAGGCGGATCGATGAACGCTATCGCAACGAACAACGTCTTCACTATCTGGGCAATTTCGATCCGCTTACCGGACTGATGAACCGTGCCAGCATGGGCGAAGCGCTGGAGCAGGCGATCGCCAATGCCGAGCGGCACGGCACTTCATGCGCTTTTCTGGCGGTTTCCATAGACAATCTGGCGGTGATCCGGGATGCCTACGGTTTCGATGTGGCCGAGGAGGTGATCCTCAAGGTCGGTCGGCGGCTGAAGCGGGTCAAGCGCACCGGGGATTCCCTGGCCCGCTATTCGGAGACCCGTTTCGGCATCATCCTCAATGACTGCTCGCGCGAGGACCTGCAAATCGCTGCCGACCGTTTCCTCGGCGTGGCCAACGAGGAGGTGATCGAGACCAGCAGCGGCCCGGTATGGGCGCTGATCTCTCTGGGCGGGGTGGTGATGCCGGACGATGCGCAGGATCGTGATGCCGCGGTGGCCTGTGCGGAGGAGGCACTGGCGGAGGCCGCATCTCGGCCCATGAGCTGTGTTGTCATCTATGAGCCGGAGCCCGACCGCATCTCCCAGCGCATGCTGAATGCCCGTTGTGCGGCGGAGATCGTCAACTCGCTGAAGCATGACCGGTTCACGCTCGCTTTCCAGCCCATCGTCGATGCGCGCAGCGAGGAGCCGGTCATGTATGAATCCCTGCTGCGCATGCATGACCGGGACGGTGAGATCGTCGCTGCCGCCCATCTCATTCCACTGGCGGAGAAGCTGGGTCTGGTGCGCCTGATCGATCTCAATGTCATGGAGCTGGTTCTGGAGACGTTGCGCACTCACGCCGATGCACGACTGACCATGAACCTGTCCGGCATCACGGCGGCGGACCCGGGATGGTTCGGGCGCATCATGGATCTGCTGGAGGCCAATGCCTCGGTGACCGGCCGGCTGGTCGTGGAGATCACCGAGACGGTGGTGCTCAACGAGCTGGCGGAGATCGGACGGTTCATCGGACGGCTGCGGGATCTCGGCTGCAAGGTGGCCATCGACGATTTCGGAGCCGGATACACGTCCTTCCGCAATCTCAAGGAGCTGGACGTGGACATCGTGAAGCTGGACGGGGCGTTCTGCGACAACCTCTCCGGTAATCCGGACAACCAGTATTTCGTCCGCTCTCTGGTCGATCTGGCGCACAATCTGGATCTGAAGATCGTGGCGGAGTGGGTGCAGACCGAGGAGGATGCCGAGCTGTTGCGCGGATGGGGCGTGGACTATTTTCAGGGCCGCCTCTACGGATCGGCGCGGATCGGGCATCCCTGGCCGTCGCCGCGGTTGTCCAGCCACGAGGGCTTCCATGCCGTCGCGGCGGAACATGAGGAGCCCCGCGAAGAGAATGCAGGCGTTGTGTCGTCCCCGACGGAGCGGACCTTTGGCAAGCGCCGCACGGATATCGGGTTGGCACCGGAAGAGACGGCGCCAGTGACGGAAGGAGGTCCCAGGTCTTTGGTGAATGACGAGAAGGCCGGAGATGCCGGTGCTGTTGAGCCGATGATTTCCGCAAACCTTGCGGAGTCTGCGGTGACTGCTGCTGGTCCGATGGATATCGGGTCGGCGGCGGAAGCGGAGGAACCGGTGCGGCACGTGACACAGGCGGCGACGGAGTCCGTTCATTCCGGATCCGGGATGAACGGAAGTGAACATGGCGCCGATGATGCGGATGGTGGTCGGGAGGCGCGGAATGTTTCGGACGCAGTCTCCTCGGCATCGATCGGCGAGGCGCTTTCCGCGCTGGAGCGTGAATTGCAGGATCTGCGGCAGCTGCTGGCGGTCATGCGGGGTGGTTCCGCCGGGAATGGCGAGGCCTCGCACGCCGACGGGGAGGCTTCCGGAGAGATGGGGCAGGCAGGCGGCAGTCGCTGAATGGCGCGTTCCTTCAGGAAACGGACGAAATGACGATTGCACGGATGACGGGGCTGGCGCATTAATCGCGTCAGCCCTTTCGTTCGTCATGTGGAGCAGAAGAGATGTCGCAGAAAGATCCTGTCGTGATCGTGTCCGCAGCCCGCACCCCGGTGGGCTCCTTCAACGGATCGCTGGCGACGGTGCCGGCGCACGAGCTGGGAGCGGTGGTGCTGCGAGCGGCGATGGAGCGCGCCGGTGTCGAGCCCGGCGAGGTGGAGGAGGTCATCATGGGCCAGATCCTGACCGCCGGTCAGGGGCAGAATCCGGCCCGTCAGGCGGCCGTGGCGGCGGGTATTCCGCATGGGAGCCCGGCATGGGGCATGAACCAGTTGTGCGGTTCCGGGTTGCGGGCGGTGGCACTGGGGATGCAGCAGATCCTGAGCGGCGATGCGCAGGTGGTTGCCGCCGGCGGCATGGAATCGATGTCGCTGGCGCCCCACGCCCAGCACATGCGCAGCGGCACGAAGATGGGCGAGCTGCGGCTCGTGGATACCATGATCCACGATGCGCTGTGGGATGCCTTCAACGATTACCACATGGGCATCACGGCGGAGAACGTGGCCGAGCGCTGGCAGATATCCCGCGAAGAGCAGGACGCTTTTGCCGTGCGCTCGCAGAACAGGGCGGAAACCGCCCGCCGCGAAGGGCGCTTTGCGGAGGAGATCGCACCCGTCACGGTGCGCAGCCGGAAGGGCGAGGCGGTGGTCGATACTGACGAGTACATTCGCGAGGGTGTCACGGTGGAGGACCTGGCCCGGCTGCGTCCGGTATTCAAGAAGGATGGTACCGTGACCGCCGGCAATGCCTCGGGCATCAACGACGGTGCCGCGGCGGTGGTGCTGATGCGGGCTTCCGAGGCGGAGAGGCGGGGGATCGAGCCGCTGGCGCGCATCGTCTCGTGGGCCCATGCGGGGGTCGATCCGGCGATCATGGGCACCGGTCCCATCCCGGCCTCGCGCAAGGCGCTGGAGAAGGCCGGCTGGTCGGTGGGCGATCTGGATCTGGTGGAGGCCAACGAGGCCTTTGCCGCGCAGGCCATCGCTGTGAACCGGGAGATGGGCTGGGACGTGGAGCGGGTGAACGTCAATGGCGGAGCCATCGCCATCGGTCATCCGGTCGGAGCGTCCGGTGCGCGCATCCTGACGACGCTGCTGCACGAGATGCGCCGGCGGGATGCGAAACGGGGTCTGGCCACCCTGTGCATCGGCGGTGGCATGGGCGTTGCCATGTGCGTGGCGCGGGACTGAGAAAGGCGGCGGCACTTCCCGTCCGTCGGGCTCAGCCGAAGGCGTCCTTGCGCTGGCGCAGCTCGGCGAAGATGCGGTAGTTCTCCACGCCCATCATGCCCAGATTCTCGCGGATTTCGGGCGATTCTGGCCGCAGGAAAGGATTGGTCGCCTTTTCCAGCGCCACGGTGGTGGGGCAGGCGGGTTTGCGTTCACGCATCAGGCGGCGCACTTCCTCGGCCCTTTTCTGCAATGCCTCGTTGCCCGGCTCGATGGTCAGGGCGAATTCCGCATTGTTCAGGGTATATTCGTGGCCGCAGTAGATGGTGGTGTCGTCCGGCAGGTGCCGCAGCAGGTCGAGCGAGTGCCACATGGTCTCCGCATCGCCCTCGAACATGCGTCCACAGCCGAGGGAGAAGAGCGTGTCACCGGTAAAGACGATCTTCTCGTCGCAGATATAGTAGGCGAGCGAACCCATGGTGTGGCCGGGTACGGCAATGACGTCGAAGCGATGTCTGCCGAGAGAGAGGCCGTCGCCATCCTTCAGTGCCACATCGAGGCCGGGAATGCGGTCCCGATCGTGAGCCGGGCCGTAGATGGTGGCACCGTATTCCGCCTTCAGCGCCTCGTTTCCGTCCACATGATCGTGGTGGTGGTGGGTATTGATGATGTGGGTGAGCTTCCAGCCCTCCTTTTCCAGTTCCGCGTTGATGGCCTTTGCGTCCGGAGTGTCCACGACCATGGTCTCGCCGCTTTCCGGATCATGGAGAAGCACGGCATAATTGTCGCTGCGGCAACGAATCTGGCGAATTTCGAGGGCACCCATGATATTCCTCCCATAGGCTGCGTTCCATTCCATCCGTGTTATATAGGGGGCGCAATGACGCGTCCCCAGTGGCGTACGGGAGACATTTCGCCTCATGGATGTCATCAAGCTCCGGCAGTTCTACGAGACGCCCCTGGGCATCACGGCGCGTCGGCTCATCGCCAACCGGCTCAGGGCGGCTTCGATGCCGCCGGCGGATGCCCGTGTTCTCGGACTGGGCTATGCCGCCCCCTGGCTTGGCCGCTACCGGCGGCATGTCCGCGAAGTCTTTTCCTTCATGCCGGCCCGGCAGGGGGTGGTGCACTGGCCTTCCGACGGACCGTCGGCCTCGGCCCTGGTGGACGAAACGGCCCTGCCCCTGGCGGATGGCACGGTGGATCTGGTGCTGCTCATTCACGGGTTGGAGCTGGCGGAGCATCTGCCTGGTCTTCTTTCCGAAGTATGGCGGGTAGTTGCGCCGCAAGGGCGGTTGCTGGCAGTGGTGCCCAATCGGCGCGGGCTGTGGGCGCGCATGGATACCACGCCCTTCGGCCATGGCCGCCCCTTCTCGCGATCGCAGCTCGAAACGCTTCTGCAGGAAGCGCATCTCCGGCCCGAACGGCACATGCCGGCGCTGTTCGTTCCGCCTGTGCAGAAGCGGTTCGTCCTGCGCTCCGCACCCGCTTGGGAGCGACTGGGCGGCGTGCTGTGGCAGGGATTCTCGGGCGTGATCGTCATGGAGGCGGTGAAGCAGGTGCGGGCCTATACCGGCGAGCGGCAGAAAGTGCGGGCATTTCAGGGGCTGCGTCCCGTGACGGCTCCTTCTCCGGCTCTTGGATCGGTAAGTGGAACCGACTGCGTGGAACGGGCCTTGCATCCGGGCATGCCGGGGAGTATCGGATACCGATCCGGCAAGTGTGAACGAGGTGAAGAGTCATGACCGGTCCGCAGCCATGCCCCGGCATTCTGGATATCGCCCCCTATATCCCCGGCCGCTCCGAGGCGGAAGGGGAGGGGCCCGTCTACAAGCTGTCCTCCAACGAATCTCCTCTGGGCGCCAGCCCGAAAGCCATTGAGGCCTTCCGTGCCATGGCCGACCGGCTGGAGTACTATCCGGACGGTGCGGTGCATGATCTGCGCGAGGCGCTGGCGGCCCGTCACGGACTGAACCCGGACCGCATCGTCTGCGGCAATGGTTCGGATGAGCTTCTGGAGCTGCTGGCCCATGCCTATCTGGGGCCCGGTGACGAGGCCATCTACACCGAGCACGGCTTTCTGGTCTATCCCATCGCCATCAAGGCCAACGGGGCGATGCCCGTCGTGGCGCCGGAGACGAAGCTCACGGCCGATGTGGATGCCATCCTGGAGCGGGTCAGCGGCCGCACGAAGATGGTTTTCCTGGCCAATCCGAACAATCCGACAGGCACATACCTGCCGTTCGACGAGGTGAAGCGGCTGCATGCCGGACTGCCGGAAAGCTGCCTGTTGGTGCTGGATGCCGCCTATGCGGAATACGTGCGCCGCAATGACTACGAGGCAGGTATCGAACTGGTTTCGGCATCGAACAACGTCGTCATGACCCGCACTTTCTCGAAAGCCTACGGTCTGGCCGGGCTGCGGCTGGGCTGGCTCTACGGGCCGGAGAACGTGGTGGACGTGCTCAACCGCGTGCGCGGACCGTTCAACGTCAATGCCGCCGCTCTGGCCGCTGGCGTGGCCGCGGTGGAGGACGTGGAACATCTCGAACGGGCCGTGGAGCACAACGAGAAGTGGCTGCCGTGGCTGAAGGCCGAGCTTGAGCGTCTGGGGCTGGAGGTGACGCCTTCCATCGGCAACTTCCTGCTGGTCCATTTCCCGGACGAGGAGGGAAAACGGGCGGCGGATGCCGATGCCTTCCTGGGGCGGCATGGCCTGATCCTGCGCGCCATGGGTGCCTACGGATTTCCCAATGCGCTGCGGGTTTCCATCGGCACGGAAGAGGCCAACCGCAAGCTGGTGGCCGCGCTTGAGGAGTTTCTGGGCCAATGAGCGAGGACGAAACGACGCAGCCGATGTTCGGCAAGGTGGCGCTGATCGGCCTCGGCCTGATTGGCTCCTCGCTCTCCCATGTGATGCGGCGTGAGGGGCTGGCGGGATGCATTTCCGGTTCAGCGCGCAGCGAGGCGACGCTGGCACGTGCTGCGGAACTGGGGCTTGCCGACGAATTTTCGCAGGATCCGGCGGAAGCGGTGCGGGATGCTGATCTGGTTTTCCTGAATGTCCCGGTGGGCGCCATGGGCGCAGTGGCCGAACGCATTGCCCCGGCCCTGAAGAAAGGGGCCATCCTCACCGACGTGGGTTCGGTGAAGGCAGCGGTGATCCGCGACGTTTCTCCGCATGTACCGGAGGGCGTGCACTTCATTCCCGGCCATCCCATCGCCGGCACGGAGCAGTCGGGGCCGGATGCCGGATTTCCCGAACTGTTCGAGGATCGCTGGTGCATCCTGACACCGCTGGAGGATACCGATCCGCAGGCACTGGACCGGCTGTCGGCGTTCTGGCGGGCCTGCGGCTCCAACGTGGAGATCATGGATCCGAAACACCATGATCTGGTGCTGGGGATCACCTCGCATCTGCCGCATCTGATCGCCTACAACATCGTGGCCACGGCGGCGGATCTGGAGGAGGTCACGGAATCGGAAGTCATCAAGTATTCTGCCGGTGGTTTTCGTGATTTCACCCGTCTGGCGGCTTCCGATCCGACCATGTGGCGGGACGTGTTCCTGAACAATCGCGAGGCGGTACTGGAGCTGCTGGGGCGTTTCTCGGAAGATCTTTCGGCGTTGCAGCGGGCCATCCGCTGGGGAGAGGGGGAGAAGCTCTTCGATCTCTTTTCGCGTGCCCGCAAGATCCGCCGCGAGATCATTGAGGCCGGCCAAGACACCGAAGCTCCGAACTTCGGTCGCAAGTAGTAGCCGCAGGGCCGCTGTTCACGCGGGGCCGTTCCGGCTTGCCCACCGTGTCAGCCGATTTCGGCCAGTGACGGGAAGGCTTCCAGCAGCCAGGTGGAGATGATCTGCATGGAGCCGGTCAGGAACATGATGCCGGTGATCACCAGGAACAGGCCCATGATGATCTCCACCGTGCGCATGTGCTTGCGGAAGCGCTTCATGAAAGACAGGAAGCCGTTGATGGCGAAGGCGGCCAGCAGGAAGGGCACGCCGAGGCCGGCGGAATAGACGGCCAGCAGGAAGGCACCGCGGGAGACGCTCTCCTCCGATGCGGCGATGGCCAGGATGGAGGCCAGCACCGGGCCGATACAGGGTGTCCAGCCCAGCGCAAAGGCCAGCCCGATCACGTATGCGCCGATGAAGGTGGCCGGTTTGGCGTCGGCCTGATAGCGCTTCTCCATCAGCAGGAAGCGGATCTTGAACAGGCCCATGAAGTGCAGGCCCATGATGATGATCACTACACCGGCAATCTTGGCCAGGATGTCCAGATATTCGCGCAGCAGCTGGCCGATAGCCGATGCCCCGGCTCCCATGGCCACGAAGACGGTGGAAAAACCGAGCACGAAGATGAAGGCGGCGAGCAGGGCCTTGCGCCAGGCATTGCGGGCTTCTTGCCCTTCGGCTTCCGTCAGTTCTTCCAGATTGACGCCGGCCAGATAGCACAGATAGGGCGGAACCAGTGGCAGCACGCAGGGGGAGAGGAAGGAGAGAACGCCCGCTGCGAATGCCGCCCAGATCGATACGTCCAGCCCCATGTCCATGTTCTCCCGTGATGCGGTTCCGGCATGTGTCCGAAGCGGATTTATGCCGCTCCCTGCCGTGGCGTGCAAGGGCGGGGGGAGTGAAACTCCATCACTTTTCCGCAATCGCGGCGCGGATGATCGCCTTCGCCTCTTCGCTGTCCCATTCCGCCGGGCCTATCAGGCGGGCGAACTCGCGTCCCTGCCGGTCTACCAGAATGGTCGTCGGCAGACCTCGCTCGCCGAGCTTGCGCAACGCCTTCGCACCCTGATCCATCAGCAGGAGCAGATTGTCGCCGTCCAGCACGTAAAGGCCTTCCTTCGCCCACTTGTAGCCCTTGCGGTCTTCCGAGGCGGCGATGACCAGGAACTGTTCCTTTGGAAAGGCCTTCTGGAGATTGCCGATCTTCGGCATTTCCTTGCGGCAGGGAAAGCACCACGTGGCCCAGAAGTTGACCAGCAGCACGCGCCCCTTCCATTCCGACAGCCGATGTGGATTGCCCTCGCCGTCGTAGAGGACAAGATCCGATACGTCGCGGCGCTTCGAATGAATCACCAGTCGTTTCATCGGGCCTTTCGCCATATCGCGGCTGATGGCGCCCGTTTCGGAGGCGACGGCCTGTCGGCTGTTGCCCTGCCATGCGAAAATGCCGTAAACCCCCATCAGACCCAGCGCCAAAGCGGCGGCGGGCAGAACGATCCGTCTGGCATTGCGTTTCATGATATTCATCCTGTCCTGATTCTTCCGGAGGTTTCTGAGATGGCCAACAAGATGTGGGGCGGCAGGTTCTCCGACGGCCCCGATGCGCTCATGGAGGAGATAAACGCCTCCATCGACTTCGACAAGCGCCTGCACGCGCAGGACATCACCGCATCGAAGGCCCATGCCCGCATGCTGGCCGAGACCGGTATCGTCTCGCGCGAGGACGTGGAGAAGATTCTCGAGGGTCTGGACGAGATCGCAAGTGAAATTTCCTCCGGGAAGTTCACGTTTTCGCGCGCGCTCGAAGATATACACATGAACGTGGAAGCCCGCCTGGCCGAGATCATCGGAGACGCCGCCGGCCGCCTGCATACCGCCCGTTCGCGCAACGATCAGGTGGCTACCGATTTCCGTCTCTACATACGGGACGCCTGCGATCACGTCCGTGATCAGATCACCGCGCTCATGCGGGCCTTCGCCGTTCAGGCGGAGCGGCACGCGGAGGTCATCATGCCCGGCTTCACACATTTGCAGACGGCACAGCCGGTGACCTTCGGCCATCACATGCTGGCCTATGTGGAAATGCTGGCGCGCGACCGTTCGCGCTTCGAGGATGCTCGCCGGCGGCTGAACGAAAGCCCGCTGGGCGCTGCTGCGCTGGCCGGGACCAGCTTTCCGGTGGATCGCCACATGACGGCGGAGATGCTGGGCTTTGATGCGCCTATGCGCAACTCGCTGGACGCGGTGTCGGATCGTGATTTCGTGCTGGAGGTTCTGGCGGCGGCCGCCATCTGTACGGTACATCTTTCGCGATTCGCCGAGGAGCTGGTGATCTGGTCGTCCGCGCAGTTCGACTTCGTTCGCCTGCCGGACCGATTCACCACTGGTTCGTCCATCATGCCGCAGAAGCGCAACCCGGACGCGGCGGAGCTGGCACGCGCCAAGTCGGGCCGGGTGATCGGGGCACTGGTGACTCTGCTGGTGGTCATGAAGGGGCTCCCATTGGCTTATTCCAAGGACATGCAGGAGGACAAGGAGCCGGCCTTCGAGGCGCTGGATACCCTCTCGCTGGTGCTGGAGGTCATGCGGGGCATGGTGGAGGCGCTGGAACCGGTGGAGGAGAAATTGCGTGCCGCCGCGGCGCACGGGTTCTCCACGGCGACCGATCTGGCCGACTGGCTGGTACGGGCACTCGACATGCCGTTCCGTCAGGCTCATCACGTCACCGGTGCATTGGTGGCGAAGGCCGAGGAAAGGGGTGTCGATCTGGCGGATCTTTTGCTGGAGGAGATGCAGGCGGTGGAGCCGCGGATCACCGAGGATGTGTATTCGGTGCTGACGGTGGAGAATTCGGTCCGTTCACGTACCAGTTACGGCGGTACCGCTCCGGATAACGTGCGTCGGATGGCCCGCTGGTGGCTGGAGCAGCTCGGCTGAAAACAGGGTGTCTTCCGGGAACGGTGTGCGGAAGACTGTCTGCTCGTCCATGCCGGGCATACGGGGATGCCGCAGGCGGCAGGTATCGAATCCGGAATGTTCTGATGTGTCAGAACAGGCTGCCCTGAAGAGAGGCTTTCGCCTCGGAACAGGCTGCAGCCCGATGTGCCGTCCGCTGTCGGGAGAAGAAGCGCCTGCCGCCGCCGGACGCCCTTTTCTTCAGCGGGTGCTCCGGCAACTCCATCAGCGCTTCCAGGTCCTCGTGAATTCGTGCCGCTTCGGCGGGACAGGAAGCAAGCAGATGCACGTGCAGCTCCTCGGCCCCTGCACTGCGCAGCGTGGCGAAGAAGCGGGCGGCGTCGGCGATCTCGGCGGGTGTGATGGTGCCACAGCCGATAGCCTGACGGGTACGCTCGTCAATCCGTCTGGCGGCGATGTAGATGGCTCCCGGCAGCAGAGGTGCGGAATCGATCTCGTAGACGCTGTGAATGTAGCGGGTGCCGGAAGCGCCGTACCAGTACCAGAAGCGATCCTCCCGAGGGCAGCCATCGGAACGGATGCGGGCCGGTTCGTTGGTGGGTGTGACTGCTCTGTCCTTCATGCGAACAACAATAGAACAACGAGAGAACTTTAGTCAATCCCCGATCAACCGCATCGGGAATACCCACAGGACAGGCACTGGTCGCATCCTTCGGCGTGGACCAATGCGGCCGCCCCGCAGCCCGGACACTGGCCGGGAGGCGTGCCGGGTGTCGCGGGGGCTGCTTCCGTTCGTCCATCCGGTGCTGGCAGGAAACCGATCTCGATCATGTGCCGTTCGATCACGTCGCCAATGGCGGCCAGCAGGGAGGGCACGTACCGGCCGTTCATCCACTGCCCGCCACGCGGATCGAACACCGCCTTCAGTTCCTCCACCACGAAGGACACGTCGCCACCACGCCGGAACACCGCCGAGATCATGCGGGTGAGAGCGACCGTCCATGCGTAATGCTCCATGTTCTTGGAATTGATGAAGACTTCGAATGGACGGCGACGACCGTTCTCCTTGATGTCGTTGATGGTGATGTATATGGCATGGTCGCTGCCCGGCCATCGGATCTTGTAGGTGAAACCGGGCAGAACTGTGGAGCGTTCCAGCGGCTGACGCATGTAGACGATGCCGCCGTCATCGCGGGGCTCCGGGGCTTCCAGCGGCAGGGCCGGCTGTGCCGGAATCTTTTCTTCTCTGGCACCTGCATGTTCCCCCTCCTTTCCCTCCGGTGCGGAGAGGACGGATCCGGTGATCGGATTGGGACGGTAGGTGGTGCAGCCCTTCAGTCCCGCTTTCCAGGCTTCCATGTAGACGTCCCGGAATTCCTCGAAGGGGATGTAGCGAGGCAGGTTGACGGTCTTGGAAATTGCCGAATCGACATGCTTCTGAATGGCCGCCTGCATGGCCAGATGCGCCTTCCAGTGCAGTTTGCCGGCGGTCACGAAGACGTCGGGCAGCGGGGCGTCTTCTCCTTTTGTTTCCCGATAGAGGCGTACCGCCCAGTCGGTGACGGTCTCGGTACGCGCTTCTCCCTCCGGCGTGAGGATCCGACGCTCGTATTCCGTGGCGAAGATGGGTTCGATCCCGCTGGAGACATTGCCGGCCAGCAGCGAAATGGTCCCGGTAGGGGCAATGGAAGTGAGCAGGGCATTGCGGATGCCGGACTGCTTCACGGCTCTGCGGATCTCCGGGTCCATGCGGGAAACGTGGCCACAGGCCAGGTAGCGGTCGGCGTCGTAAAGGGGGAAGGCCCCCTTCTCCTCCGCAAGTGCCGTGCTGGCCAGATAGGCGGCCCGTTCGATGGTCGCCATCCAGCGTTCCGCGGTCTCCACGGCCTGCGGCGAATCATAGCGCAGGCCGCACATGGCCAGCGCATCGGCCAGTCCGGTGATGCCCAGACCGATGCGGCGTTTGGCGCGGGCCTCCGCCTGCTGCTGCGGCAGGGGATAGGTGGAGACGTCGATGGCATTGTCCAGAAAACGCACGGCAAAAGCGGCCACCTTCGCCAGTTCCTCCTCGTCCAGTGACGCATCCTTCGTGAAGGGATTGCGCACGAAACGCACGAGATTGAGCGATCCGAGGAGGCAGGCTCCGTAGGACGGCAAGGGCTGCTCACCACAGGGGTTGGTGGCACGGATGGTTTCGATCCAGCCGAGATTGTTTTCGCGGTTGATGCGGTCGATGAAGATCACGCCGGGTTCGGCATGGTCGTAGGTGGAGCGCATGATGGCGTCCCACAGCCGGCGGGCCGGGATCGTCTTCCACGTACGGCCGGCAAAGGTCAAGGGCCAGTCGGCGTCGTCGCGCACCGCCTCCATGAAGGCGTCGGTGACCAGCACCGACATGTTGAAGTTGGTCAGCCGGCCGCGTTCGCCCTTGGCGGCGATGAAATCCTCGATGTCCGGATGGTCGCAGGCGAGTGTGCCCATCATGGCGCCGCGACGCGCTCCGGCAGACATGATGGTGCGGCACATGGCGTCCCAAACTTCCATGAAGCTGAGGGGACCGGAGGCCTTTGCGTCAATTCTGTGCACATCGGCGCCGCGTGGACGGATGGGCGAAAAGTCCAGGCCGATGCCGCCGCCGGCCTGCATGGTCAGGGCCGATTCCTTCAGATTTTCGAAGATGCCGGCGATGGAATCCTCGATCTCGCCCATGACGAAACAGTTGAAGAGGGTGACCTGCCGGCCGGTTCCTGCGCCTGCCAGGATACGTCCTCCAGGCAGGAAGCGGAAATCCTTCAGAATATCCAGAAAGGTGCGTTCCCAACGACTGCGTTCGCGGGATTTCTCGACAGAAGCGGCGGCGCGGGCCACTCGCCGCCAGGTATCTTCGATGCAGGCATCGCCCCCGTTTCCGTCCGTGGAGACGTAGCGATATTTCATCTCCCATATCTTGCGGGAGATGCCTTCCAGACGGGTTCTGCCGCTTTGTACCATGTTGGTAATATAAGCGCAGGGTCAGATGAAGTCCAGAATGTGTTCACCCTATGTTCGACAATGGTTAATGAATGGAATTACTGTACGAATTCAGATGAAACCCTGCGCCTTCAGTTCCTGCAAGCCTTCTTCCGCCAGCATGCGGGCCTTCGGCTCGATGGCTTCCTGCAATTGTTGCATGAATTCCCTGCGGGGCAGGCCGGGCTCGATTGGCGGCAGGAATTCCACGATGATCGTTCCCGGCCAGCGCCAGAAGGTGCGCCGCGGCCAGAAGATCCCTGAGTTGAGAGCGAAAGGGGTGCAGGGCACGCCCAGGCCTGCATAGAGGGCGGCAACGCCCGGCTTGTAGTCCGGCGGTGCGAAGGGGGCACGGCGTGTGCCCTCCGGGAAGATGAGAATCTGGCGCCCTTCCGCCAGTGCGCCTTTCGCGGACCGGATGAGGGCCTTCAGGGCTTTCGGGCCGGAGGCACGGTCGACGGGAATCATGCGAAACTTCATGAGAAACCAGCCGACCAGCGGGATCCATGTCAGTTCCCGCTTCAGGACGATTGCGGCATCGTCCAGCAGATGGAACAGTGCGAAGGTTTCCCACATGGACTGATGCTTGCCGGCAACGACGGCGGCGCCATGGGGAATATGTTCCGCCCCGCGCACCTCCATGCGGATACCGGCCAGGATGCGGCACATGGCCACGAATACCCGCGACCACCAGCGCAGCGCCGCAGCGGCGTGCCGTCTCGGCAGGACGAGGAACCAGATGCCGAGAATCATCACCAGCGGGTAGGAGACGTAGAAGGCGAGATTCAGGGCCACGGAGCGCACCACGATCCCTGCGGTGAGCCTGCGCGCGGGCTGCGGGGTTTCTGTGGAACCGGTCATGGCGTCATCCCTGACGGAACATGTTCTGCAGGATACGTATCACCGCGGTGCGAGCCGATGCCAGGGAAATCGTCGTTGCCGCAATGACGATCACGGCCCAGGTGACATATGTCCGCAAGGCAAGTTGCCGGTCGCCGAACAGCATGTTCCACGCTCCCTCCCGGATGCCTTCGGAGGGCGCGATGAAGGCCAGCAGGGCGAAGATCAGGAATGCGACCACTACGCCGGCAAGCGCGGAAAGGAAACCCGCCCGCAGGAAGCGCTTCTCCACCTGCCGGGCGATGAAGCGATCACGCGCGCCTACGAGATGGAGCACCTCGATCGTCTCGCGATTGCTCTCCAGCGCTGCCCGGGCGGCCCAGGCCACGAGAATGGCGGCGGCCAGCGCGATGCCTGCCAGGATGGCCACGCCCAGCCAGCCCGCGGTGCGCGCCATGTCGGAAAGCTGCAGCACCCAGTGTCCATGTGCGTCCACGCGGGCGCCGCGTACCTTGACGCGGATCAGGCCATCCAGTGCCTCGATATTGGCCGGGTTCTTCCGGTCGAGCGTGATGGCCACGAGGCGCGGCACGGGCAGGTCGTCCAGCAGGCCGAACTGGCCCAGCCACGGCTTCAGCAGATCCCGGTTTTCCTTCATGGAGAGAACGCGGACGCTGCGGATGCCTTCCGTGCCACGCAGCAGGCGCACCACTTCGTCCACCCTTTTCTTCACGTCCTCCGGGCTGTCGTCGAGCGGCAGGATCTGGGCGGTGGCCTCGGAGACCACGCCGGCCTTCCATGTATCGATGGCCTGCCAAGTCATGAACATGCCGCCGGCGGCCATGGCGGCGAGGAAGCACATGACCGTCATCGCCACCATGAAGGTGCGCAGGGGGGCATGGGCGCGGGGCAGGATGTTGCGGCCGGCAAAGACGGGACCGGCCCGTCCCCAGCCCGAGGGTCTTGCGCTCATGGCGTGCCTCCAGCGGTCATGGTCAGTCTGCCGTCGCGGATGGTCATGATGCGGGCCTGTGGCGCAGCATTGAGCAGCTGATGGTCGTGGGTGGCTATGACGACGGTGGTGCCCAGCCGGTTGAGCTCCACGAACAACCGGAGCAGGCGACGCGCCAGCGCCGGATCCACATTGCCGGTGGGCTCGTCGGCGAGCAGCACGCGGGGTTTGCCGACGATGGCCCGGGCGATGGCCGCTCTCTGCTTCTCGCCGCCGGAAAGCACCGGTGGATAGGCATTCGCGTGATCGCCAAGCCCGACCCAGCTCAGCAGTTCCATCACGTCGTCGGCGTATTCGGAAGGGCGCTTGCCATCCACGAACAGGGGCAGGGCGACGTTCTCGAACGTGGTCAGATGATCGAGGAGCCGGAAGTCCTGGAACACGACGCCGATTCTGCGGCGCATGTCCGGGAAGCGGCGACGGGGCAGGGTGGCGATGTCTTCGCCGAACATGTGAATGAGCCCTCGGGTGGGGCGCAGGCCCAGGTACATCAGGCGCAGGAGGGTTGTCTTGCCGGCGCCCGAGGGACCGGTGAGAAAGGCGAATCCGCCCTCCTCCAGCTCGAAGCTGATGTCGCGGAGGATCTCCGGCCCGTTGCCGTAGCGCACGCCGACATTTTCGAAGCGGATCACGTTGCCGTCCTGCCGTTTCCGGTTTCTTTACGCGCCATTAACCATGTTCGCGCCTAATGACCGGGAACACGGGGGTGTTCATTGGTCTTCCCGCACCCTCGGCGTTTCCTCAGCGAATCACCGCCGAAGGATTCTCGCGATGATAGTCACATGTCCGGCATGCGCAACAGGCCATGAGACGTCTGTCGATGCCCCGGCATCCAGCGGCAGGCTGCTCCACTGTCCGGCCTGCGGGCACAGGTGGCTGCCCGCCGCTGCTTCTGTCGGCGCGGAACATGCCGTGACTCTCCTGCCGCGACATGATGCGCCGGTCATCGAGATGCCGGAGCCGCCGCAACATGACGGCATGGAGGCGCAGGGTGAAACGGATACGGAAGCCGAGGAACGGGCGCGCAGGGCGGCGGAAGCGCTGGCCCGGCAGGCGCTGGCGCGGGAAAGAGACCGGCGGCGGAAGGTGGCCCGGAAACGGGCGGAGCGCATCCGCTGGTCGGCCCTGGCGGTGATGCTGGCGGCCCTTTCCTTCGTCGTCTGGCGGTATCCTGATCAGACCGTGCGCCTGCTGCCCGGCATGGCCCATGCCTATGCTCTCGCCGGGGTGGACGTTCAGACCACCGGAATTGACATTCGCGAGGTGGATACCGCCCAGATTCTGGCGCCCGACGGACAGGTGGTGCTGTCGGTCTCCGGACGCATCGCCAACGTTTCGGTGCGTGATGTGCGGGCGCCGGGCCTGGAGTTCCGTCTTCTGGACGGGAAAGGGCGGGTTCTGCATTCCTGGAAGCTGCCAATGACAGGCGGAAAGGTCCTGCCGGCCGGGCGCGCGGCCAGCTTCATGACCCGGGTGGCGCGTCCACCGCAGGATGCGCGCAAGGTGGAGGTCCGCCTCCTGAAGCGGAGCTGACGAAGCAGAGCGCGACTTTTCCCGAAATCTGCACCATGCAAGCGCTGCGGGGTTGGCCCTGCGGGCGCAAGTTGCTATGGGCTTGGGCCTGTTGCCGCATACGGAGTGTCGGGAGGCCCCATGGATACGGTTGTTGTCGATGGCGTGAAGATCGAGGTCCTGTTCCCGGAGCGGGAGATCAGCACCCGGGTGGAGGAGCTGGCGCGCGAGATTGCCGCTGCGCAACCGAAAAACCTGCTGGTTGTGCCTATCCTGAAGGGCAGTTTCATCTTTGCTGCCGACCTGCTGCGTGCCTTCTATCGCAGCGGCCTGCTGCCGGAGGTGGACTTCATGATCCTGGCCAGTTACCGCGAGGCGACGGTTTCCTCCGGCCGCGTGGAAGTGCTGCGCGACATCGAGACGGAGGTGAAGGGCCGCGACGTGCTGTTCGTGGACGACATTCTGGAATCCGGGCGCACGCTGGCCTATGCGCGCGATCTACTTGCGGCCAGGGGCGCGCAGCGGGTCATGACCGCCGTGCTGCTGGACAAGCCGCATCGACGGGTGGCGGACATAGAGGCGGATTTCCGGGGTTTCGAGTGCCCCGAGGTGTTCGTCGTGGGATACGGCATGGACATGGCCCATGCCTTCCGGGAACTGCCCTTCGTCGGGCATGTGATCGGCCGCGAGGGTGAGGAAAAAGACGGCGCTGCCGGTGCATGAACATGAGAAGGCCCGGCGACACCGGGTCACCGGGCCTTTCGTAATCCGTGCTGCGTGCGGCCGGCCTCAGACCAGCCCGCGGTTGATGAGGCTCTCGGCGATCTGCACCGTGTTGAGGGCCGCGCCCTTGCGCAGGTTGTCGGAGACGACCCACAGGTCGAGGCCGGAATCGACAGTGGAATCCTGACGGATGCGAGAGACGAAGGTGGCGAAGTCGCCCACGCATTCCACAGGTGTCACGTAACCGCCGGGCTCGCGCTTGTCGACGACCAGCACGCCGGGTGCCTCGCGCAGGATCTCACGGGCCTCGTTCTCGTCCACCGGCTTCTCGAACTCGATATTGACCGCTTCGCCGTGGCCGACGAAGACCGGGACGCGCACCGCGGTTGCCGTCACCCGGATCTCGGGATCGAGGATCTTCTTGGTCTCCGCGTTGAGCTTCCATTCCTCCTTGGTATAGCCGTCGTCCAGGAAGACGTCGATGTGCGGGATGACATTGAAGGCGATCTGCTTGGTGAAATTCTGCGGCTCGGGCATGTCGTTCATGTAGATGCCCTTGGTCTGATTCCACAACTCGTCCATGGCCGCCTTGCCGGCGCCGGAAACGGACTGGTAGGTGGAGACCACGATGCGGCGGATGCCATAACGGTCGTGCAGCGGCTTCAGGACCACCACGAGCTGGGCCGTGGAGCAGTTGGGGTTGGCGATGATGTTGCGGCGGTTTTCATCTTTCGCCCAGTCCTCCAGCACGTGGGCGTTCACCTCCGGCACCACCAGCGGGATGTCCGGCTCGTAGCGCCAGCAGGAGGAATTGTCGATGACGATGGCGCCGGCCCGGCCGATCTTCGGAGCCCATTCCTTCGACACCGAGGATCCAGCCGACATCAGGCAGAAGTCCACCTTGGAGAAGTCGAACTGCTCCAGGTCCTGGCACTTCAGAACCCTGTCGCCGAAGCTGACCTCCACACCCAGCGAGCGGCGCGAGGCGATGGCGTGGATTTCGTCCACGGGGAACTCGCGCTCGGCCAGGATGTTGAGCATCTCGCGCCCGACGTTGCCTGTCGCGCCGACGACTGCGACCTTGTAACCCATTTTCCGTATACTCCTCGAGATCTCTTCGTTTCCTGCCGCTCCCGGACGGATGCCCTCCGCCGCCCCGGCCCGTTGCGTGCGTCTTCTCCTCTCCCCGGCGGGAGAGGAGGCCCGGGGAGGGGGTCAGACCGTTTTGGTCGTTTTGGTGGTAGTCGAAAGGGTGTGTGCCCGGGCATGCACGCGCGCCGGCACCCGCCTTGCGCGGGGCGCGATCCGGAGTGCGATCTGGAAATTCACGTGCATGTTGTCCTCGGAAACCTGCCGGTCGGCTGGAATGCTGGGCCGCTACATAGCCGCGTGAGGACGCCGCGTCAATGCGGGAGATGTGGACAGCTCCCACTTTTGCTTGCTCTTGAGGTTGTTTTGCATCACCTTTCGACGGTATCGAGGAACAATCGGGGGCGCGCCGGAGCCGGTCCGGATCCGGCAGGGTTTCATTTCATGTTCGACTGGCTGTTCACGATCGAGGGATGGGTGAGCCTGGCCACCCTCGTTCTTCTGGAAATCGTTCTCGGCATCGACAATCTGGTCTTTCTGGCCATCGCCTCGCGAAAACTGCCCGAACATCAACGGCCACTGGCACAGCGGATCGGCCTTCTGGGCGCATTGGGGCTGCGCATCGGCCTGCTCTTCGGACTGGTCTGGCTGACCCGCCTGACGTCTCCCATTTTTACTGTGGCCGGGTTCTCCTTTTCCTGGCGGGATTTGATTCTTCTGTCCGGTGGCCTCTATCTGCTCTGGAAGGCGACGCTGGAGATTCACGAGGAGGCCGAGGGTGACGAGGAGGAGGGAGGGGAAGTCCGGGCAGCAAGTTTCGCCGGCGTGATCCTGACCATCATGGTTCTGGACATGGTGTTCGCGCTGGATTCCATCATCACGGCGGTGGCCATGACGCAGTTCCTGCCGGTGATGATCCTCGCCAACGTGGTGGCCATCGTCGTCATGATGGTCTTCGCGACGCCGGTCAGCCGGTTCATCGAACAGCATCTCACCGTCAAGCTGCTGGCACTCGCCTTCATCCTGCTGATCGGCGCGGTCCTGGTGGCGGACGGGCTGCATTTCCACATTCCGCGCGGCTACGTCTACTTCGCCATCCTGTTTTCGCTGTTCGTGGAGGCGATCAATTCCTGGGTGCGCCGCAGGCGTGAGCGCAGGGCGCGCCAGTCCTGACGGCATCTCCCGACGGTGCCTGGAACGATGCTCCGGCGGCGGTTTGTAATTGCCCCGGCAAGGCCCTATATTGCCCCGCACATTCCGGCCTGGAGGAACGAACGGACGATGACTGCCGGCGCAACCATATCCTTTCGCAAGATGAACGGCCTGGGCAACGATTTCGTGGTGCTGGACGCCCGTACCCGCGAGCTGCCCATGACGCCGGAGATCGCGCGCGCCATCGGCGACCGGAAGAAGGGCGTCGGCTGCGATCAAGTCGTCGTCCTGCGTCCGGCCCGTGATGCCGACGTGTTCATGGAGATCCGCAATCGCGACGGCTCCCGCGTCGGGGCCTGTGGCAATGCCACCCGCTGCGTTGCGGATATTCTGCTTCAGGAAACCGGTGGCGCTCAGGTCCTGATCCGCACCGATGCCGGTCTGCTCGTGGCCGGACGGCGGGATGACGGGCTGATAGAGGTGGATATGGGCATGCCGAAGTTCGACTGGCAGGACATTCCGCTGGCTGAAGAATTTCGCGACACGCGCGGCATCGAGCTTCAGGTGGGGCCAATCGATGATCCCGTCCTGCATACCCCGGCGGTGGTCAATGTGGGCAATCCGCACGCCATCTTCTGGGTGGACGATCTGGAGGTCACCGATCTGTCGCGTACCGGTCCGCTGCTGGAGAACCATCCGATCTTTCCGGAAGGAGCGAACATCTCCCTGTGCAAGGTGGAGGCGCCGGATCATCTGTCGCTGAAGGTCTGGGAGCGCGGGGCCGGTCTGACGAAGGCCTGCGGCACGGCGGCCTGCGCGGCGGCGGTCTGTGCGGCGCGCAAGCGGCTGACCGGCCGCGACGTGCGGGTGACGCTGCCGGGCGGTGATCTGTTCATCCGCTGCCGGGAGCCTGACGACCACATCCTCATGGCCGGCCCGGTGGAATACGAATTCGAGGGCGAACTACCGGAAGAGCTGTTTTCCGGAGCCGCCGCGTGACACGACCGATCATGGCTGAACCCACGCTCATCACGTTCGGATGCCGGCTCAATGTCTTCGAGTCGGAGGTGATCCGCCGCGAGGCCGCGCGGGCGGGGCTGGGCCATGCGGTAATCGTGAACACCTGCGCGGTCACAGCCGAGGCGCAGCGGCAGGCGCGGCAGGCCATCCGGCGGGCGCGTCGGGAGCATCCGGATGCGCCGATCATCGTCACCGGCTGTGCCGCGCAGACGGAGGCCGAGTCCTTCGCGCGCATGCCGGAGACGGATGCGGTGCTGGGCAACGACGAGAAGCTGAGGCCGGAAAGCTGGGCGGCCGTTTCCGGTCTCACCAGCGGTGGCAGAAGCATGGACAAGCCGGTGCTGGTTTCCGACATCATGGAGCGGCGGGAGCTGAAGCCGGCGCACATTCCCGGCATGAGCGAACGCACGCGCGCCTTCGTGCAGATCCAGACCGGCTGCGATCATCGCTGCACCTTCTGCATCATCCCCTACGGGCGGGGCAATGCGCGCTCCCTTCCGGCGGAGGATGTGGTGGAGCAGGTGCGGGAACTGCACCGGGCCGGCCACCGGGAGGTGGTGCTGACGGGCGTGGATCTGACCAGCTGGGGCGAGGATCTGGGCGGCGGGGAGCGGCTCGGCCATCTGGCGGCGCGCATCCTGCGCGAGGTGCCACAGCTGGAGCGGCTGCGCGTCTCCTCCATCGACGTGGCGGAGATCGACGTGGAGTTCCTGCGGGTGCTGGTCGGGGAGGAGCGCCTGATGCCGCATCTGCATCTGTCCCTTCAAGCCGGTGACGACATGGTATTGAAGCGCATGAAGCGCCGGCACACGCGGCGGCAGGCGGTGGAATTCTGCGCGGAAGTGCGCCGGCTGCGTCCGGACGTTGCCTTCGGGGCGGACATCATTGCCGGCTTTCCGACGGAGACGGAGGAGATGTTCGCCAATACCCTGCAGCTGGTGGATGACTGCGATCTCGTGTGGTTGCACGTCTTCCCGTTTTCGCCCCGCGAGGGCACGCCGGCAGCCCGCATGCCGCAGGTGCCGGGAAACGTACGCAAGGCGCGAGCGGCCGCCTTGCGTGAGGCAGGCGAACGCAGGCTTTCGGCATTTCTGGAAAGTCTGAAGGACTCCGTGCAGCATGTGCTGGTGGAGCGTCCCGGTCTGGCCCGGGCGGGCTGCAACGCGCAGGTGGTGATTGACGAGACCATCCCTGCGGGAGAAATTGTGCCGGTCCGCATTACGGGCGTTTCCGGCCAGATGTTGACGGGAGCAGTGGCATGAGCGACAGCAGGGGGGGCTTCTTCCGCCGCCTGTTCGGCAGACGCAGGGACGAGGCAGAAAAGACCGCGCCGGAGCGGCAGGAAGCACCTGAGACATTCGAGACGCAGGAGACCGCTCCACCCGCCGAGGAACCGGTGGCGGACATCGCCGCAGCGGAGGAGACTGGGCCTTCCAAGGTCCCAGAGCCACCTGTGCTCTCCGAAACCCCGGAGGAAGAGACCCCGGAGAAGGAGGAAGCGCCTGTCGCGTCCGCCACGGAGCCGGAAGAGGACTCCGGCGGGGGCGGCTGGCTGGCGCGTCTGCGCAAGGGGCTGAGCAAGTCTTCCTCGGTGCTGGGCGGCGGCATCACCGGGATCTTCTCGAAACGGAAACTGGATGCCGATACGCTTCAGGATCTGGAGGATATCCTCATTCAGGCGGATCTCGGCGTGGACATGGCCGAGCGTGTGATCGAGCGTATCCGCAAGGGGCGCTACGAGAAGGGCATCGGCCCGGACGAGGTGAAGGCCATCCTCGCGGAGGAGGTGACGAAGGTTCTGGAGTCGGTAGAGAAGCCCTTCGACATTCCGGAGGGTACACGGCCGTTCGTGGTGCTCGTGGTGGGGGTGAACGGTTCCGGCAAGACCACCACCATCGGCAAGCTGGCGGCCATTGCCCGCCGGGAGGGCCGTTCCGTGATGCTGGTGGCGGGCGACACGTTCCGCGCCGCGGCGGTGGAGCAGCTCGGCGTGTGGGCGGAGCGGGCCGGAGCGCGCTTCATGAGCCGCGATACCGGTGCCGATCCGGCGGCGCTGGCCTTCGATGCGCTGAAGACGGCGCAGGAGGAAGGCATCGACATCGTCTTCATGGATACCGCCGGCCGTCTGCAAAACCGCAAGGAGCTGATGGAGGAGCTGGCCAAGATCGTCCGTGTCATGAAAAAGGTCATTCCCGATGCGCCGCATGCGACGCTGCTGGTTCTGGACGCCACGACTGGACAGAACGCCATGAATCAGGTGGAGGTGTTCCGGGATGTGGCCGGTGTCACGGGTCTTGTGATGACAAAACTTGACGGAACGGCACGTGGTGGCATTCTTGTCGCCATTGCTGAGCGGTACGGCATCCCGGTTCATGCCATCGGCGTGGGCGAGAAGATCGACGATCTTCAGCCGTTCGATGCGAGGGCCTTCGCGCGGGCCATCGCCGAAGTGGAGGAGAATGCATGAGCGCAACGTCAGATGCGGAGGCGCGCAAGGAGCTGTCCCCGGGACTGAAACTGCTGATCGAGGCCGGGCCCCTGCTGGCCTTCTTCCTGGTCAATGCGAAATGGGGAATCTTCGTGGGCACGGCCGTCTACATGGTTACGGCCTCGGCGGCCATGCTGGCCTCGTGGCTGCTCATCCGGCGGGTGGCGATCATGCCCGTAGTGGCGCTGGTCTTCGTGCTCGCCTTTGGGGCGCTGACCATCTGGCTGCATGACGATACCTTCATCAAGATCAAGGTGACCCTCATAAACGCCCTGTTTGGCGCCATACTTCTGATCGGGCTGGCCCTTGGCCGAATGTGGCTGAAACTCATCATGGGCGAGGCGCTGGAAATGGATGACGAAGGCTGGCGCAAGCTGACCCTGCGCTGGGGCCTGTTCTTCTTCTTCCTCGCCGGCCTGAACGAAGTTGTCTGGCGTTCGGTATCCACTGACGCGTGGGTGAACTTCAAGGTGTTCGGCCTGCTGCCCATCACCTTCGTATTCGCCTTCGCGCAGGCACCGCTGATGCAGAGACACATGATTCAGGACAGGAAAGACATTCAGGACAGGAAAGACGAAGCGTGACCCGGCCTTCCGACATTGACATTGCTCGTTCCGCCTCCCTCCGGCCCATGGAGGAGATCGCCGAGAAGATCGGCATTCCTGCCGAGGCGCTCGTTCCCTTCGGCCGAGACAAGGCCAAGGTCTCGCTGGACTTCGTGAGCGGTCTGGACGGGCGCGAGGACGGGAGACTGATCCTCGTTACCGCCATGACGCCGACGCCGGCGGGCGAGGGCAAGACGACCACCTCGGTGGGTCTGTGCGATGGTCTGAACCGGATCGGAAAGAAGGCCGTGGTCTGCCTGCGCGAGCCGTCGCTCGGACCCTGCTTCGGCATGAAGGGGGGCGCTGCCGGTGGCGGTCATGCTCAGGTGGTGCCGATGGAGGACATCAATCTTCACTTTACCGGTGATTTCCACGCCATCTCGGCGGCCAACAATCTGCTGGCCGCGATGATCGACAATCATTTCTACTGGTCGAATGATCTGGGCATCGATCTGCGGCGGATCAGCTGGCGGCGCGTGGTGGACATGAACGACCGCTCCCTGCGGCAGGTGGTGACCTCCCTCGGCGGCGTGGCCAATGGTTTTCCGCGCGAGGGCGCCTTCGACATCACGGTGGCCTCTGAGGTCATGGCCATTCTCTGTCTTACGGACGGGCTGAAGGATCTGGAGCGTCGCCTCGGCGATATCGTGGTTGCGGAGACGCGCAAGCGGGAGCCCATCACGGCACGCGAGATCCGGGCCGAGGGTGCCATGGCGGTTCTGCTGAAGTATGCGCTGGCGCCCAATCTGGTACAGACCCTGGAGAACAACCCCGCTTTCATTCATGGTGGTCCTTTTGCCAACATCGCGCACGGCTGCAATTCGCTCATCGCCACGAAGACGGCGCTGAAACTGGCCGACTATGTGGTTACGGAGGCCGGTTTCGGTGCGGATCTGGGGGCGGAGAAGTTCTTCGACATCAAGTGTCGGGCCGGCGGCCTGAAGCCGGATGCGGCGGTGGTTGTGGCCACGGTGCGGGCCCTGCGCTGGCAGGGCGGGGCCGATCGCGAAACCCTCAACGAACCATCCGTGGAGCGGGTGAAGAAGGGCTTGGCCAATCTGGCACGCCATGTCCAGAACGTGAAGAAATTCGGCGTGCCCGTGGTGGTGGCGATCAACCTGTTCTCGGGTGACACAGAAGAAGAGCTGCAGGCGGTGGAACGGCATTGCGCGGCACAGGGCGTGAAGGCCGTTCGCTCGTTCCATTGGGCCGAAGGCGGGCGTGGAGCAGAGGATCTGGCCCGTGAGGTCGCGCGTCTGGCCGATGCAGGAATGAGCCAGTTCTCGCCGCTCTACTGCTCCGGCATGCCGCTGTGGGAGAAGGCGCGTACCATTGCCACGGAGATCTACGGAGCGGACGATATCATTGCCGACAAGAAGGTGCGCGACCGCTTTCGCCAGTTCCAGTACATGGGGTATGGTGATCTGCCCGTCTGCATGGCCAAGACGCAGTATTCCTTCTCCACCGACCCCAAGCTGCGGGGAGCTCCCAGCGGGCACGTCGTGCCCATTCGCGAGGTGCGGCTGGCGGCCGGTGCGCGGTTCGTGGTGGCCGT
>JAJRRY010000023.1 GCA_024279095.1 Alphaproteobacteria bacterium | reverse complement strand
CCACACCCTTGTGGATCGCCGCCGCCGCGCTGGTAGCCATGGCCGCAGCCGTTATCTGGCAGACGGCATCCTGAAAGGAGAAACCGTCATGAACGGGCGCGTGCTTCTGATTATCGGCGGCGGCATAGCCGCATACAAGTCGCTTGAGCTGATCCGCTTGCTGAAGCGCAAGGGCATTGCCGTCACCCCGCTGCTCACAAAGGCCGGGGAGCGTTTCGTCACCCCCATGTCCGCCGCCGCCCTGGCCGGGGAGAAGGTGCATGACGATCTCTTCTCCCTCACCGACGAGGTGGAGATGGGCCACATAGAACTGTCCCGCGCCGCCGACCTGATCGTTGTCGCCCCGGCCACCGCCGATCTCATGGCGCGCGCCGCTGCGGGACTGGCCTCCGATCTGGCCACTACCGTCCTTCTGGCCACGGACAAACCCGTCCTCATGGCCCCAGCGATGAACGTGCGTATGTGGGGACATCCCGCCACACAGCGCAATCTGGAGCGCCTGAAGGCCGACGGCGTCCATTTCGCTGGACCGGAAGAGGGCGACATGGCCTGCGGAGAGCACGGCATGGGCCGCATGGCCGAGCCGCAAACCCTCTTGGAGGCTATACTCGACATGCTCCCCGGCACGGGTGCGGAAAACGGCACTGCCGCTCCCGCCCTGCCCGAGGGACTGCTGTCCGGCGCCAAGGTGCTGATCACCGCAGGCCCCACCCACGAACCGCTGGACGCGGTACGTTATATCGCCAACCGTTCCTCCGGACGGCAGGGCTACGCACTGGCCGAGGCGGCCCGCGATCTGGGCGCCCGCGTGGTTCTCGTCTCCGGCCCGGTAAGCCTGCCGGTGCCCGAAGGTATCGAGATCATCCCCGTGGAAACGGCACGCGAGATGCTGCAGGCGGTCCGTGACGAGCTGCCTGCCGACATCGCCGTCTTCGCCGCCGCTGTAGCCGACTGGCGGGTGGAAAACGCCGCAGCCGGAAAGATGAAGAAGGAGCAGGGAACGCCCCGGCTGAACCTTGTCCCCAATCCCGACATCCTGGCCACCGTCGCCGGCATGGAGAAAGGCCGTCCGACCATCGTGGCCGGCTTCGCCGCGGAAACCGACGACGTCATCGATAACGCCCGTCGCAAGTTGCAGGCCAAGAAGGCCGACATCATCGTCGCCAACGACGTCTCACCACAGCAAGACGTCTTCGGAGGCGCGGAAAACACCGTGCACCTCATCACCGCGCAAGGCGTGGATTCCTGGCCGCGCATGGACAAGCAGCGTGTGGCGGAACATCTCATGCGGCATCTTGCCCGCATGTGGCGCGACGCAAAGCGCTCAAGGGCGGCGGAGCAGGCGGATTCCTGACGCAAATGCGTTGACTTGCGCGCCATTTGGCGTCTATATGCTCTCCACCAATTTTCGGCGGAAACGGCCCACCACCATCTTGCGGCCTTCTCCAGCGCCAGACGGTGTGAGAGAGGGGCGCCGGGTGGTGGCGGTTTTTCTGCCCCGAGCCAAATTCGAGGACCAGACCCATGAACATCATCGAACAGCTTGAGAAGGAACAGGCCGAGAAGATCGCCGAGAAGCGTCCCGTGCCGGATTTCCGCCCCGGCGATACCGTGGTCGTGGCCGTCCGCGTGAAGGAAGGCGAGCGCTCGCGCATCCAGAACTTCGAGGGCGTGGTCATCGCCCGTTCCGGCGCCGGCCTGAACGAGAGCTTCACGGTACGCAAGATTTCCTATGGCGAAGGCGTGGAGAGGGTGTTCCCGCTCTACTCTCCGCTGGTGGAGGATATCCGCGTCGTGCGCTATGGCCGTGTGCGCCGCGCCAAGCTCTACTATCTGCGCGGCCGTACCGGAAAGGCGGCCCGCATTCCCGAGGAGCTGCCCCACCGCGTCGCCAAGCGCAAGGCGGACAACGGCGGCAAGTGAGCCGTCCCGTCAACCTGTCCGGCACGAACCGGGCAGCCGGTTGACGACAGTCTGGCAGAAACGCAACAGGGGCGGGTTTTTCGATCCGCCCCTTCGTGTTGGGACATGGACAGGGCACGATTCGCCCTGTAGAAAGATCCCGCACCGGAGAGAGAAGCTTGAGGACGGGCACGCAGGACATGACAGGCCGCACCCTCTACGACAAGATCTGGGACGCGCATCTCATCGAGACGGCGGAGGACGGGTCCTCCCTCATCTACATCGATCGCCACCTCATTCACGAAGTCACCAGCCCCCAGGCTTTTGAAGGGCTGCGCAACGCCGGGCGAAAGGTGCGTCATCCGGAGAAGACGCTGGCCGTTGTCGACCACAACGTGCCCACCACCGATCGCAGCAAGGGCATCGAGGATCCCGAATCGAAGCTGCAGATCGAGACGCTGGCGAAGAATTGCGCCGAGTTCGGCATCACCTATTTCGATGAGCACGACCCACGCCAGGGTGTGGTGCACATCGTCGGCCCCGAACAGGGCTTCACTCTCCCCGGCACCACCATCGTCTGCGGTGATTCCCATACCTCCACCCATGGCGCCTTCGGAGCCCTGGCGCACGGCATAGGCACCTCGGAGGTAGAGCATGTGCTTGCCACCCAGACGCTCATCCAGAAGAAGGCGAAGAACATGCGTGTGTGGGTGCGCGGCACCCTGCCCGATGGTGTTTCGCCCAAGGACGTCATCCTCGCCATCATCGGCGAGATCGGCACCGCCGGCGGTACCGGTTACGTCATCGAATATGCCGGCGAAGTCTTCGAGGACATGTCCATCGAGGGCCGCATGACCGTCTGCAACATGTCCATCGAGGCCGGCGCCCGTGCCGGGCTTATCGCCCCGGACGAAAAGACCATCGCCTATTTCGAAGGCCGCCCCATGGCGCCGAAAGGCGAGGACTGGGAGAAAGCCGTCGCCTGGTGGCAGACTCTGAAGAGCGACCCGGACGCCGTTTTCGACAAGGAGATCGAGCTCGACGCGGCAAATCTGCCGCCACTGGTCACATGGGGCACCTCTCCGGAGGATGTCGTTTCCATCAACGGCGTTGTTCCGGACCCTGTCGACATTGAGGATCCGGAGCGCCGGGCCATGGTTGAGCGCAAGCTCGATTACATGGGGCTGAAGCCGGGGCGCAAGATTACCGACATCACCATTGACCGCGTATTCATCGGTTCGTGCACCAACGGCCGCATCGAGGATCTGCGCGCCGCCGCCCGCATCGTGCGCGGCAAGAAGGTGGATCCTGCCGTCAAGGCCATGGTTGTTCCCGGATCGGGACTCGTCAAGCAGCAGGCCGAGGCCGAGGGACTGGACAAGGTCTTTATCGAGGCTGGCTTCGAATGGCGTGAGCCGGGATGCTCCATGTGCCTGGCCATGAACGCCGACCGGCTGGAGCCCGGCACCCCCATCACCGACATCGCCGTGGACAAGGTATTCATCGGCTCCTGTACCAACTCGCGCATCGAGGACCTGCGCGCGGCCGCCGAGGTGGTGCGGGGGCGGCGCGTGGCCTCCGGCGTGCGCCT
>JAJRRY010000022.1 GCA_024279095.1 Alphaproteobacteria bacterium | reverse complement strand
GCCTCCGGTCTGGTGGATGTGCTCGGCTCTGACCATGCGCCCCACCTGCCGGAAGAAAAGGCGAAGGAGTATCCCGCCTCGCCATCCGGCATGCCAGGCGTGCAGACGCTGGTGCCGGTCATGCTGGACCACGTGAACGCCGGGCGGCTGAGCCTGCAGCGGTTCGTCGATCTGATGTGCGAGGGGCCGCACCGGCTGTTCCAGATCGCTGGAAAGGGCCGCATCGCGCAAGGGTATGACGCCGACTTCACGGTGGTGGACATGAAGGCCCGCCGCACCATCACCAACGACTGGATCGCCTCCCGCTGTGGCTGGACGCCTTATGACGGCATGCAGGTCACCGGGTGGCCCGTCATGACGATCATCCGGGGCAGGGTGGTCATGCGCGAGGACGAGATCACGGACAGGGCTGGGGGGCGGCCCATCCGGTTCATGGAAACGTTGAGGGGAGAAGAGGCATGAGCGATACCTTCCGGGCTCTCGTGGTGGACAGGACGGACGATGGCCAGACCGTGGAGATTCGCGATCTGGAGGAGGACTTCCTGATGGAGGGAGATGTGGACATCGCCATCTCCCATTCCACGGTCAACTACAAGGACGGGCTGGCTATCACCGGCAAGGCACCGATCATTCGTACCTTTCCTCTCATTCCGGGTATCGATTTCTCAGGTACGGTGACTGCTTCTCGCAGCGGGGACTTCTCGCCGGGCGATGCGGTGATCCTGACCGGCTGGGGCGTGGGCGAGAGCCACCACGGCGGCTATGCGGAACGGGCGCGAGTGAAGGCCGGCTGGCTTGTTCCCATGCCGGAGGGCATGACGCCGGAGCAGGCCATGGCCATCGGCACCGCCGGATTCACCGCCATGCTGTGCGTCATGGCACTGGAGGAGCAGGGCGTGCTTCCGCGGGCCGGCGAGGTTCTTGTCACCGGCGCCACCGGCGGCGTGGGTTCCGTGGCGGTGGCATTGCTCGCAGGGCGTGGCTACCGCGTGGTGGCCTCCACGGGCAAGGCGGACGAGGCCGACTACCTGAAGGAACTTGGCGCGGCGGAGATCATCGACCGTGAGGAGTTTGCCGGCAAGCCCCGTCCGCTGGCGAAGGCGCGCTGGGCGGGCGCGGTGGACGTGGCCGGATCGGTCACGTTGGCCAACGTGCTGTCGCAGGTGAAGTACGGTGGCGCCGTAGCCGCCTGCGGGCTGGCGCAAGGTATGGACTTGCCCGCTTCCGTGGCCCCCTTCATCCTGCGTGGCGTTAAGCTGGTCGGCGTGGATTCCGTCATGTGCCCGAAGGAGCGGCGCCTGCAGGCGTGGAAGCTTCTGGCGGAGGAATTGGACGGGGAGAAGCTGGCCGCCATGATCCGCCGCATCACGCTGGACAACGTGCCTGTCGCCGCCGAAGACATCGTACAGGGCAAGGTTCGCGGCCGCCTTGTCGTGGACATTGCCTGATCTGTATCATCGGCATGCGCGGGCAGGGGAGTGGCAGACGCATCAACCAGCCGCCTGAAACCACTGTCAAATAGCCACTGGAAAAGAGGGCCTGCGGGCCTGTCGCGAACGCACAGCCGTCTTGCGCCCTCTTTTGCTCCAGTCCGACGACTTGATTCTCCGTATTGGAAACAGGTTGCCAGCAGCGTGGAGGCAAATCGCAAGGTGCCGGAAGCCATTATCTTCCGGAGCGTAAAATCATTGGTAAACAGAGTGTTGATGGGAAAACCTGATATCTCGCATCAGCTACCTGCTTCAGCATGTGAGATACCGGATTCGCTGTCTCAAGAAGACCGGCCCATTCACATGCGCCATTGCGGGTTTCCGGAAAGTTAACGTCCCGATGCCATTTGGAAAGATTGCGGAGGATAGACTTCAGCCCGTTCCGCCAACGGTCAGGCCGTTCAGGCGGATGGTCGGCTGGCCGACACCAACGGGCACGCCCTGTCCGGCCTTGCCGCAGGTGCCGATACCAGGATCGAGCTCCATGTCGTTGCCGATCATGGTAACGCGGGTAAGCGCATCCTTGCCATTGCCGATAAGGGTGGCATCGCGAACGGGGCGGGTCACCTTCCCGTCTTCGATCAGATAGGCTTCAGTACAGGTAAAGACGAAGTTGCCGGAGGTGATGTCCACCTGTCCGCCACCAAAGGAAACGGCATAGAGCCCCTTCTTCACCGAGGCGATGATCTCCTGCGGATCATGGTCACCAGCCTGCATGTAGGTATTGGTCATCCGCGGCATGGGCGCATGCGCGTAGGATTCGCGGCGACCGTTCCCGGTGGGCTCCATGCCCATCAGGCGGGCGTTCATGCGGTCCTGCATGTAACCGACGAGGCGGCCGTCCTCGATCAGAACGGTGGGGGAGGTGGGCGTGCCTTCGTCGTCAACCGTCAGCGAGCCGCGGCGGCCGGGAATGGTGCCATCGTCGATGACCGTGACGCCTTTCGCGGCAACCTGCTCGCCCATAAGCCCGGCAAAGGCGCTGGTGCCCTTGCGGTTGAAATCGCCTTCCAGACCGTGTCCCACCGCCTCGTGCAGCAGGATGCCCGGCCAGCCCGGTCCGAGCACCACGTCCATTTCGCCCGCCGGAGCAGGCTCTGCCTCAAGGGACACCAGCGATTGGCGCAGCGCCTCGCGCACCGCGTCCTTCCATTTTTCGTCGCCGACGTAGTCGCTCCAGTGCTGCCGGCCACCCAGACCGTACATGCCCGTGCCGCGCTTCTCGCCGTCCTCGGTGATGACGGAGATGTTGAAGCGCATCAACGGACGGAAGTCGAAGACCTCACGCCCATCGGCGCGGATGATCGCCACCGCCTGCCAGGAGCCGGCAAGGGAGACGCTCACCTGCCGCACCCGCGAATCCAGAGAACGGGCGAAAGCATCAGCCGCCTCCAGTAGCTTCACCTTCTCCTCGAAGGGCATGGTGTGCGTCGGGTCGTCAGGAGGGTAGAGGGCCGTGTTGGTGCCTCGCGGTCCTTCGGCCATGATCCCGGAATGACCCGCCGCCACGGCGCGTACCGTCTGCGCGGCCCGCAGCAGTGCCGCTTCCGACACCTCGGAAGAGTGAGCATAACCGACCCGCTCCTCGCTGACGGCCCGCAGTCCGAAACCGGAACGCGAATCGTAGGAAGCGGACTTCAGCTTGCCATCATCCCACATCAGGGACTCGGACCGGGACAGTTCAATGAACAGCTCGCCGTCATCCATGCCGTGCAGCGCATCTTCGGCAATGCGCGTGGCACGGTCGCGGTCGAAGTCGGTATGGGAAAAGAACAGTTCCGGTCCTGGCCGTGTCATGAGGGTTGGCCTAGTTCTTCATGCCGTCAAGTTTCTTCAGCGCCGCCGTGAAGCCCTTCAGGTCGAATTCCAGAGGCAGGCCCTGACCCGGCGCGCCGTAGACGATGAATTTGGCCTTCTTCCCCTTTTTCAGCTTGGCCAGTGTCTCCGGGCGGGCTTCTGCGAGAGATTCGCAGAACATCGGATTGCAACGGATGAACGGCACCCGGGCGATGGCCTTGCCATCGATTTCCAACGCAATGCCTGTCGGCAGATAGACGCCAACGGGGGCGCGAACGTTCATCATGTGCCCCATGACCGGCTTGCCCTTGGCATCCTTGCGCTTCACCTTCAGCACGATGAGCGAGACGAACACGCCCTTGCGCTTCGGGTCCGTGGCTGTTGCGGAAACGTAGCAGGCCTTCTGCGTCTTGTCCTTGGCCACCGGCACGGTCTCGCAGATCACGCGCCACATGCCCTCCTGGAGCAGGATCTCGGGCTTCGGCCCGGCAGGAGCTCCACCCTGAGCGCCCGGAGCCCGCCGCACACGCGGGCCGAACGGTGTCACGGGCATCTTGCCGGGCAACTGCTTCTGCGCCTTGGGGGCCGCTTGTGTCTGGGCAGTGGCCGTTCCCGTCCCGCTGCCGAGCGTCGCGAAACCGAAACCGGCGAGCATCAGGGTATGGAAGAGAATGAAGGCAGGACCACGCTTGTTCATCTTGTGCCGTTGCTCCGCTGAAACCTGGAGACCGCGAACGCGGCTTCTCATGACCTGTAAACGCGGAAGTCGCACGCGATTCGTGCAGACTCCCGGCACCATTGTGCATGCTTAACCGGAAACTGAGGATCCGTCCAGTTCCGGGCGCGTTCCGTTATCCCGACAAATACGGCCAAATTCCGACCTCCGCCCCCGTGGAGCCGAGGGGTCGGAAGATCCGCCTTTCCGGCTGCCGGCAGGCGGGGCAGGGCAGAACGTGCACGGAACGGGCATGACCCGTCACCGTGCCGTTCCGGATCGTTGATAGATGGATCAGAGCGCCTTCAGAACGTTTTCTGCTCCGGAGACGGTCATCTCGGCCGGGTTCTCCTCGACGAAGATCTCCGTCACCACGCCATCGTCAACGATCATGGCATAACGGTGGGAGCGCAGGCCAAGACCCAGCCCGGAAGCATCGAGGTCGAGGCCGATGGCCTTTGCGAAGTCGCCATTGCCATCGGCGAGGAAATCGATCTTGCCTTTCGCCTTTGCCGCTTCGGCCTGTGCGTCCATGACGAACACGTCATTGACGGCGGTGCAGGCGACGGCGTCCACGCCCTTTTCCTTCAATGCATCCAGGTTGTCCACGTAGTCGGGGATGTGCCGGGCATGGCAGGTCGGGGTAAAGGCGCCGGGAATGGCAAAGAGGACGACCTTGCGACCGGAGAAATAGTCACCGGTGGAGACGGGCGCGGGGCCTTCGTCGGTCATGGTGAGAAAGGTGGCTTCGGGCAGACGGTCGCCCTTCGAGATGGTCATGGAGAGTCCCTCCCTTTTGCGTGTTGCTGTTGAAAATGACTTTCATGAGCATTTCTAGGGGAGTTCGACCTGCTGCTCAATCCGTCTTTCGCCTGAAATGACGGTCAAGCGCAGCTTCTCTCCCGCCATCTCGGAAGAATCCGAAATTCCATCGATCGGAAGATAGAAGACGGCTTTTCCATCGCCGGACAAGACCAGGCGCGGATGACAGAAGGAAGCGAGCGGCGGCCCATCGACGAAGATCTCCGTCCGTTCGTTCAATCCCGCGCCACGGACGGTCACGTACAGCCGCGGGCGGCGCTCGGCCTTGCGGACTTCGACGGCGACAACGCGGAAATCCTCACGTGGCGGGCCGGGCACGCGTTCCAGCCATTTGCGTACCAGCTCCGCCGCCTTGCCCTCACTGGCCGGCGTGAGCACGCGCTCCAGTTCGGCCCGGGCCGGAATGCACATCTCGTTGCACAGGGCATAGTCCATGACAAGATGCAGTACGACGGGACTTGCGGGATCTTTCGGTTCGATGATGACGGGAAAGACCACCCGTCCCTTGTAGCCGATCGTTTCCCCGGCCTCCGGGTCGGCATATCGCGCAGGGGCCGGCCACAGAACCGTGGCACGTTTCAGGTTCTGCGACTTCGACCAGTCGAACACCGGGGGTGTTCCGGAGTCGCCCGGAACTTTCCAGTAGGTTTTCCAGCCCTCTCCCAGACGGATATCCACGCCGGCCAGCCGGTTGCCATTCACGATGCCACCATCCACGAGGCGCACCGTGGAATGGTCGAAGACCGCCTCCATACCGCTTCCCGCATGCGCCGGAACCACCGCGGCGAAAACCGGCAGGGCAAGAACGAGAAACAGGAGCTTGGCGAGAATCCGGGTCATGTTTTCCGAACGCGGGAAGGAAACCGATATTGCAGGGAACCGGTCAACCATACAGGGAAAGGCCCCGATCAGGACAGGGGAAAGCGCTTCACAATCCCGTCAGACGGACGTTGCAGGGTGTGGTTCCCATGCCATGACATGCGCGCATTTCCTCCCCATATGTTATGATGTCGTACTGTGACAATCAGACGGAAGGCCAGATTCATGAGTGCGCACGAGTTCTACGACGGCCAGTTTCTCATCGCCATGCCGGGGATCGGAGACCCGCGGTTCGAGAACACGGTCATCTACATGTGCGCCCACACGCAGGAAGGGGCCATGGGGCTGGTCATCAACAAGCCGGCCCCGGACATCAGCTTCACCGGTCTTCTGGAGCAGCTCGACATCCTCAAGGGTGGCGAAGGTCAGATCCAGGTGCCCATGACGCTGCGCACCAAGCCGGTGCATATCGGTGGCCCGGTCGAGCCGGGACGCGGCTTCGTGCTGCATTCCTCCGACTACTACGTACCGGAAGGCACCCTGCCGGTGAACGAACGCATCTCACTGACCGCAACACTCGACGTCCTGCGGGCGATGGTTTCCGGCAAGGGGCCGCGCCATTCCCTTCTGGCCCTGGGATACGCGGGCTGGGGCCCCGGACAGCTGGAAAACGAGATCCAGATGAACGGCTGGCTCACCTGCGAGGCGGACGAGGACATTCTTTTCAGGCTGCCACCGGAGGACCGTTACGAAGCGGCGCTGGCGCGGCTGGGCATAAATCCCGGCCTGCTCTCCCCCGACGCAGGCCATGCCTGAGTTCCCCCTTCACCGCCCGCCGGTGCCGGATCGCGTCTCCGTGTCCGGCCCATGAGGGCCTTGTGCCTCTTCGGCCATCATGGCGGCAGGGGGAGCCTGCTCCTGTGCGGAATCGACCTGCTCCGTTCCGCCATCGTCGTTGGTGGCGGGAAGAGTTTCATTGGCGCGCGTCTCTCCATCATCCCCGCCATCCATCGATTGGATCTTCTCACGCTTCGTGGCCTCCTGCTGCCGGGGATGGGAGGATTCTTCCGGGTCCGCCTCCCGTGCAGGGCTTTCCGCCTTTCCCGCTTCATCCGGTGGCTCCGTCCCCTTGTCATGCGAGGCAGAGGCTTCCGCACGCGGTGCGGTCGAGGGATCGGCGGCAGTGTTCTCTTCCATCTCGCCGGTCTTCCCGTCTCTTCCGGGTGCCGGAGGGGCCGGCGGTACAGGGGGAACGGGCAGGACGACGTGGCCGTCCTCTTCCTTCTGGCCACTCGTGCCGAAGAAGCGCTCGCGGAAGGTGGCGAAACGCGAACGTGAGCGGCCGACATCGAGAGACATGCCGGTCAGGGCCTCGATAACGCGACGGGCGGAGACCGGCTGGCCGATCAGCCAGCCCTGCGCCATGTCGCACCCCAGTGCCGTCAGACGGGCCATCTGCTCTTCCGTTTCCACACCTTCCGCGACGACGTCCATGCCAAGACCATGAGCCAGGTTGACGACATTCTCCAGAATGACGGCGGCACGGGCGTCGTTCTCCTCCGCACCCACGAAGGAACGGTCGATCTTGAGGGTTGAGAACGGCAGGTCGCGCAAGGTGGCGAGAGAAGAATATCCGGTGCCGAAGTCGTCGCAGGCGATGCGTACACCCAGCGCCGCGAGCCGTTCGAGAATCTTCCGGCCGAGCTCCGGATTCTCCAGTATCAGGGATTCGGTGAGCTCGAGTTTCAGGGTTGAGGGGTCGATGCCCTCGCGTTCGATGAGGGCCGCCACCTCGTCCACGAGCGAAGCGTTCAGAAGCTGCATGGAAGAGATGTTGACAGCTACGAACAGTGGCGCCTCCGGGCGGAATGCACGCTGCCAGATTCCCAGATTGCGGGTCGCCTCCTCCAGCACCACCCGGGAAATTTCCCCTATGAAACCGATTTCCTCTGCCAACGGCACGAAGCTGTCCGGGCCCATGAGGCCATGCAGTGGATGGCGCCAGCGCACCAATGCTTCGAAACCGGCCAGCGTGCCGCTGTGCAGGTGCATGATGGGCTGGTAGAGCACTTCGATCTCGCCCCGCTCCACGGCGCGGCGCAGATCCTGTTCCAGCGACACAAGACGGGAGCGGTCGCCCAGCATGCCATCCTCGAAAACGGAGATGGAGCCGGCTCCGCGCCTGCGGGCCTCGAAGAGAGCGATCTCGGCCTGTTTCAGGACGTCCTCGGCCTGCATCTCCACATCTCCCGCAATGCGGGTAATGCCCATGCAGACGGTCAGCGAGACTTCGCGCACACCCAGATCGAAGGGGCGCTCCAGAATGCGACGCAGGCGTTCGGCAAAGGCGGTGATGTCGCGCGGTCGCTCGGAAGCATCCACGATCACCGCGAACTGGTCGCCGGGGAGACGCGCCACGGTGTCCTCCGGCTCCGTCGTTTCGCCGATGCGGCGGGCCATCTGGTTGAGCAGCATGTCGCCGGTCTCGAAGCCCCAAGCGTCATTGATGTTGCGGAACCTGTCCACGTCGATGACCAGCAGGTACAGGCCGTTGCGAATGCCGCCGGCCCGTTGCATGGCGCGCGAGAGGCGATCGAGCAGCAGGGGGCGATTGGGCAGGCCTGTGACACGGTCGCGCACGGCGTCCGAAAGCAGGCGTTCCTCGGACCTGCGAATGGCAGTCACGTCCATCAGAACACCGATCAGGCGAGTCGGAGCACCAGCGTCCGGATTGTCGCGCACCGGACGGCCGCGCAACAGATACCAGCGGTAGGACCCATCGCCGCGGCGCAGGCGGAACTGGATGGAGAAATGCCCCGCGCCACGGTGGGATGCTGCCTCGATGGCGGCATGATAGGCCGGCAGGTCAGAAGGGTGTATATGTGCCTCGAAGGTTTTTGCACCACCTTCGGCAAGGCTGCCCGCAGGCATGCCGAGCTGGCGTTCGAGCTCGCTTCCGACCTCCAGCCTGCGAGCCACGAGATCGAGATCCCAGACTACCTGACGGGCGGCGGCCAGTGCCAATGCCCGGCGGGCCGCGCCGGAGAGAAAGTTGCGCAGTCCCGCTGTCGGAGAGAATGCTGCCCGCGCCATGGTTGCTCCCAGGGAGAGCATGGCCAGCACCAGTACGGCGGAAAGAATGGTACCCGTCATCGGCATGTCCATGATGCCTGCCACGGCAAGTGCGGCAAGAACAGTCCAGGCGAGGAGGAGTGTCCAAGTTATGAGGCCGCTTTCGGAACCGATGCGGCGTCTGCGCCACATGGCGAGGACCAGGGCGTAACCGGCGGTCACCATGAACAGGAAGCCCGTGCGAATGGCAAAGGTGGCATGCGCAGGGTCGAACAGTCCCCAAGTGGTCAGCGCTGCGGAAAGGAGCGCAAACAGCCAGAAGACGGCATTCATCAGCCGACTGCGGCGCGGCAGCTCCAGCCAGGTGAACAGCCATGCCACCAGGCCGGTGAGCATCAGTCCTTCGAAAAAGGCAGCCAGACGCCACAATGCTGCTGGTGCGGAGGCCCAGTGAAGCACCGGCTCCAGGATGCCCGTGTTCACGGCCACGAAGCCGGTGGCGCCGGCGGCAAGCAGGGCTGCCGGCGGCAGGGCAGGCATCGGACGCAGGATGTGCAGGGCCAGCAGGCCGAGCGTGACCAGAAAGGCGATGCCGACCAGCACGCCGGCCAGAAACAGCTCGCGGGCGCGGGCGGCCTGAAAGGCTTCCGCTTTCCACAGGCGCGCCATCCGGACGGCAGGATGATCCACCTCGATGGCGAAACTGGTCACCGAACGGGGCGGCATGGATATGGCCAGAGCATTCCGCCAGGGCAGACGCCATTCCGCGCCTTCGGTGGCGCTGGCGGACAGGATGACCACGGGCCGGCTCAGCGGTGCCGACAGCCCCGAACCGGAAATTGCCGGGCGGTCAAGTTCGAGAACCAGCCGTTCGCTGCCGTTTTGCGGATTGGAGAGACTGAAGAGCAGCCAGTGATACGGAGCGGTAGCGGAGCGGGCGCGCAATTTCATGCGCACCACCTGTCCGGGCCGCGAACCGGGAACGGTGATGGTAACCACCGGAGTATCCGATTGCACCAGCCGGATGGCGGGGCGCAGGTCCAGTGCGGGATCGGAAAAGTCCGTCTTCGTGAGCTCTGCCGCCTGAATGAGGGAGATGTCGGCGAACAGCACGAACAGAACCGCCAGAGCCAGTCCGATCAGGCGATCGGCCGTCCACCATCCTGATCCCGTTTCGGACGTACTCGCCGCCCGAAGAGAAGAATTCGTCAGTCCTGCAAGTACAAGCACCAACCGCAAACTTCCTGCCCCCTGTTGCCCGCTTGCCCCTTCATCAAGCAAACGCCGGAAGGGTGAAAAATGCAAGTGGCACTTTCCACGGGTGTGGATTCAGGTATCCCCTGCCGAACCGCTTCCGTGCAGAAGGTCCTCCCGGAGGATGGCAAAAAGCAGATGATCGTGCCATTGTCCGTTTATGCACAGATATTTCCGTGCATAGCCTTCCCGGGTGAAACCGCAACGCAGGAGCAGGCGGCGGGAGGGCTCGTTTTCCGGGATGCAGGCCGCTTCCACGCGATGCAGCCGCATTCCCCGGAACGCATGCAGGACGACCGCCCGCACAGCCTCGGTCATGTAGCCCTTGCGGGCATGGCGCGCGCCGATCCAGTACCCCATGGATGCCGTCTGCGCGATGCCCCGGCGGATGCCGGAAAGCGTAATGCCTCCAAGCAGTTCGTGGGTGTCCACATGGAACAGGAAGAGCGGAAGTGCCTGTCCGGACCGCATGTCGCGCCAGTAACCGCGCAACCGGCGGCGATAGGCGGCAAGGGTCAGATCGTCCTCCGGCCATGTCGGTTCCCATGGCTGGAGAAATTCCCGGGAGGCTGCGCGCAACTCCGCCCATGCCTCGTAATCGGCCACCTTCGGGGGGCGCAGAAAAATCCGCTCGGCATGGATGCTCTCCTCACCCGGAGCGGACCGCAGGTATGAGAGGAAGCTTTCCATGCGACACTTCTACCGCCTTTCGCTTTACAGGTGCAAACCCGCAGGCTCCGCCCGGCGGAAACGGGAAGGGTGTTTCCCGCAGACAGGGCCTTCTGCGCATGGAAATGATTCGCTCATGCCCTGGTGCCTTCGACAAGGGAGACTGCCGGTTCGCCGGCAAAGGTGCGAGCCGCCAGTTCTTGGATCCGATCACAGGTCACGGCATTTATCTGTGCCATGAATTCGGACATTTCCGGTACCCGTCCGTAGGCAAGAAACTGGCGGGCGATCTGCCCCGCACGGGCCGCGGGGCTTTCCAGACTCATGACCATCGCCGCGCGTCCCTGGGCGCGTGCCCGGTCAAGTTCCGCCCCGCGTATGCCATCGGCCATTTCTCCTGCCAGTCGGCGCATGAGCTGCTGTGCCTGCTCGGCATCGTCCGGTGCGGTGGCGGCATAGAGATAGAGCAGGCCGGTATCGGCCCATGCGGAATAGTAGGTATAGGTGGAATAGCACAGGCCGCGCCGTTCCCGCAGCTCCTGAAACATGCGTGAGGACATGCCGCCACCAAGGATGGAGGATAGGGCCTGCATGGTGTAGACATCATCATGCAGGTATCCCGGAGCGGCCCATGCGAGCACGATGTGAGTCTGGTCCTGCTCCTTGTGGCTGTGTTTGCGGCCTAGCGAAAAGACCGGTGTCTTGCGGCATGCCTCGCTGCCTTCCGGGACGCCGGAAAGCATTTCTGCCGCCATTTTCTCCAGGTCTTCGTGCCGGACGTTGCCTGCAGCGGAGAGGACCATGCGTCCGGCAGTGTATGTGCGTTGGCGGAAGGCGCGCAGATCCTCCGGCGAGAGGCCGCCGACGGTCTCCCTGCTGCCGAGCACGGAACGGCCAAGGGGGTTGCCGTTGAAGGCGGCCTCCTCCACCTGCTCGAAGACCAGATCCGCCGGATCATCCTGTGCGGCGGCGATTTCCTGCAGGATCACGCCGCGTTCGCGCTCCATCTCGTCCGGGTCGAAGACCGGTCCGGTCACGATGTCGGCAATCACGTCGAGAGCAGTGCGCCAGTCTTCCTTCAGCACATGGGCGGTGTATCCGGTGGTTTCGGTAGATGTGGCGGCATTGAGATCTCCGCCCCGTCCTTCGATCTCTTCAACGATCTGCAGGGCCGTGCGCCGCCGCGTGCCCTTGAAGGCCATGTGTTCGAGGAAATGTGCGATGCCCGCCTCCTCGGGGCGCTCGTCCCGCGATCCGGCTTTCACCCAGATGCCGAGCGCCACCGTCTCCAGCTCCGCCATGCGGTGGGAGACAATGGTCAATCCGTTCTTCAGACGGGAGACGGTGACGGTCATGTCTACGCGCGTGCCGTGATGAATGTCTCTATGGCGTCCAGTGACGCCGGCAGCACGGAGAAACGCTCCTCCGCCTCCATGATGTGCATCAACCGTTCCGGCAGTTCCGGCCGATGACCCGTGGCCTGCTCCACGGCATCGGGGAACTTGGCCGGGTGGGCGGTGGACAGTGACACCATGGCGGCCTCCGGGGCTGCGCGGCCGCGGGCGACGTGTAGTCCCACCGCGGTATGAGGATCCACCAGCTCTCCAGTCTCTCGGAAGGTGCGGCGGATCTCTTCCCGCACCTCGTCCTCGTCGGTACGACCGGCATCGAAAAGGGCACGGATGCGCTCCAGTGCCGGAGCAGGAATGTCGAAGGCCCCGGACTGGGAGAGCCGGTCCATCAGACCCTTCAGGGCGTCCGCATCACGTTCCAGTGCATCGAACAGCAGCCGTTCGAAGTTGCTGGAGACCTGAATGTCCATGGACGGGCTGGTGGTGGCCTTCACGCCGGTGACCTCGTAGCGACCGGTGGTGATGGTGCGCCAGAGGATGTCGTTGATGTTGGTGGCAATCACCAGCCGTTCCACCGGCAGCCCCATGTTGCGTGCCGCATAACCGGCGAGAATGTCGCCGAAATTGCCGGTGGGCACGGTGAAGCTTACTGCCCTGTCAGGCGCGCCGAGTGCCAGTGCAGCCGTGGCGTAGTAGACGATCTGGGCGAGGATCCGTCCCCAGTTGATGGAATTGACGCCGGCCAGCCGCATGCGCTCGCGGAAAGGGCGGTCGTTGAACATGGCCTTGACCAACGCCTGACAGTCGTCGAAATCGCCTTCGATGGCGATGTTGTGGACGTTGGGCGCATCCACGGTGGTCATCTGCCGGCGCTGCACCGCCGAGACCCGCTCGTGTGGATGCAGGATGAAAATGGTGGCGCGCCGGGAATGGCGGAAGGCCTCGATTGCAGCGGACCCCGTGTCTCCGGAAGTGGCTCCGATGATGGTCACCCGTTCGTCGCGGCGCTCCAAGGCGATGTCCATGAGCCGCGAGAGCATCTGCATGGCCACATCCTTGAAGGCCAGCGTCGGCCCGTGGAACAGTTCCAGCATCCACAGGTTGTCGTCGAGCTGCTCCAGCGGCGTAACGGCGGGATGGCCAAATTCCGCGGCCGCCTCGTCGATGACGGCGCGTAGCTCCCCGTCATCCAGAAAGTCGCCCACGTAGGGGCGCATTACGGCGAGCGCCACCTCCTCCCATGGATGGTTGCGCAGGGCGCGCCATTCCGCAGCGTCCAGGCGCGGCCATTCCTGCGGCACATAGAGCCCGCCGTCAGGCGCAAGGCCCGCCAGAAGCACGTCCTCGAAGACCCGACCGGCGTCTCCGCCCCGGGTGGAAAGATATTGCATGGCCATTCCTTCCGAAGGCATGTGTCTCGAGTCGGGCGCACACTAGCCGCATGCGACCGCATGCTCAAGAGTGCCACCGCCAGGCTGCGGCGGCAGATGGAAACGGGTCTGCAACGTGGCAGATCCCGTGAGCATCGTCGGTGTCTCCGGCATTCCCCCCTTCGGGGAGGGCGCAAGCCCCACGGAGCGGGAACGCATGCTCTGCTCATGCCTCTCCGGCTTCGCGTAACCTGCGGATGGCTTCACGGGCCAGGGCATCGGCCCGCTCGTTCTCCTCGTGGCCAGCGTGGCCCTTCACCCAGTGCCAGTGCACGTCGTGGCGGGCGGCGGCATCCTCAAGGCGCTGCCAGAGGTCGGCATTCTTCACCGGCTTGCGGCCGGAGGTGCGCCACCCGTTGCGCTTCCAGCCGTGAATCCACTCGGTGATGCCCTTGCGCAGATATTCCGAGTCCGTGGTCAAGTGCACCTCGCAGGGCTCCTTCAGGGCCTCGAGTGCTGCAATGGCGGCCATCAGCTCCATGCGATTGTTGGTGGTCTCCGGTTCGGCACCGGAAAGCTCCTTCTCGACGCTGCCGTAGCGCAATACGGCTCCCCAGCCGCCGGGACCGGGATTGCCGGAACATGCACCGTCGGTGAAGATCTCGACGCGTTTTCTGCCCGTCATGCCTCGTTCGTCTCCCGCAGTTCGCGCGGCAGCTTGAAGGAGATGTTCTCTTCCTTCACCAGCAGCACGTCCACGTCCACGTCATAGCGTGCTCGGAAAGCCTCGATTACGCCGTTGACAAGGACTTCCGGCGCAGATGCTCCAGCGGTGAGGCCAACGCGCATGCCGGGCCGAATGGCGTTCCAGTCGATCTCCTCGGCCATCTGCACGAGCATGGAGTTCGGGCAGCCATGCTTTTTCGCAACCTCGACGAGGCGGCGGGAATTGGAGGAATTCGGCGCACCCACCACCAGCAGCATGTCGCATCGGCCGGCCATGGCTTTCACGGCCTCCTGCCGGTTCGTGGTGGCATAGCAGATGTCATCCTTTACCGGTTCCACGAGATCCGGAAAGCGTTCCCGCAGGATCTCCACTATGCCGCGTGTCTCGTCCACCGACAGCGTCGTCTGCGTGACGTAGGCCACGCGCGAGGGGTCCGGTGGCGAAATGCTGCGGGCATCTACCTCCGTCTCGATCAGGGTGATGGCCCCGGTTGGCAGCTGCCCCATGGTGCCGATCACCTCCGGGTGTCCGGCATGTCCGATGAGCAGGACATGCCGTCCCGCTTCGTGATGACGCTCCGCTTCCAGATGCACCTTGGAAACGAGGGGGCAGGTGGCATCGATGTAGTGCATGTTGCGCGCTCGTGCCGTCTCGGGAACACTGCGGGGAACGCCATGAGCGGAGAAGATCACCGGTCTGTCCCGGTCGGAATCCGGAATGTCGTCCAGTTCCTCGACGAATATGGCCCCCTTGGCCCGCAGGCCGTCCACCACGAAACGGTTGTGTACGATCTCGTGCCGCACATAAACCGGAGCCCCGTATTTCTCGAGCGCCCGCTCGACGATCTCGATGGCCCGCACCACGCCAGCACAGAAGCCACGTGGGGCAGCCAGAAGAATGCGGATGTCGGCGTCATGCTCGCTCATCGTCAGCCATGGCTCCCTGAAAGTATCCCGTCTTCCGGCAAGCGGGTGCGGCGCAGGGTGCCGGTTTCATCTCTTTCCGTCAAGCGGCATGCCATGATCCGGAGAGGAGCCGGGAAAACCGGCCCGGCATCTCAGGCCCGGAAGCCGGAAAGGCAGCCGGAAGCCAGGTTGCGAAGCCGGTCGGGCAGGGCCCGATAGCAGCCCATGGCGAAGGTCCTCAGCCGCGAGGCCCAAAGGGCATAGGCCAGCCCTCCGGGTGTCCGCGGGCAGATGAAATGGTGCAGCGAAACCTCGCGCGTGGCCCAGTCCTCCTTGTAAGGGGCTGCATTGGCCAGCATGTCGTAGACGTTGATACCGTTTTCCTTGCACCAGCGCAGCATGAGCCACAACGCCACCTTGCCCGGCGAGAGATCGGCTTGATCGACGTCATAAGCGGAAAGGAAAGAGTGGAACCGTCCGCTCCGGACGGCTCCGATATCGACGGCCAGCGTCTGTCCGTCCAGGGACAGCTCCGCCGCCACCCAGCGGCCTCCGGCTTGCCCATCCGCATCCGTGCGTCCCAGAGTGTGGAGAAGGCGGAGAAATGCCCGCCGCTCGGGCAATGCGCCGGTGATGCCGTGGGCATGCAGCCATTCGCGTTTCCATGTGACGGCCACGGTGGCCAGACGGGTGAAAGTTTCCTCGTCGTCATGCACCGCGAAGCGCATTTCGCCAGCCCGGGCCATCCGGTTCAGGCGTTTTCTGCGCGAACGCCGGGCCGAACGTGACAGGGACAGTTCGTAGGACCGCCAGTCCGCATGCCCGGAGAGATCCACGAGAAAGGACCGGTTGGGGCATCCGGAGTGGCAGCGCTCCGACAGGAAGCGGACCAGGGGCGAATCCTCCGGCAGCAGGCGCAGGTCGGCATAGTCTACCGGTGCACGGCGGACGGCCTCCCACGCCGCCTCCAGCACCTCCCGCAGCAGGGCCTCCCGCAAGTCCGCCGTCAGCACGCCGCCGTACTGCAGCGCCGGCATGGACAGCCACGTCAGCCGACGCATGCCGGCATGCCTGTCGATCTGCAGCGGCCACAGCAACAGACGCCTGCCACCGGCGCGCACACGGATCACGTATGGCTGCGGGGCAGGAGACACGGCTTCTTCCACGAAGGCGCGCATCCATGCCGCAACCCAGCCGAAGTCCTGGAACGGCGTGGCGGAAGGAGTAATGCGGGCAAGTGCCTCCCAGTCTTTGCGGAGAGCGGACACCGCCTCCGGAGAGGTTGCAACGTCCGCCTGCAGCACAGGGGCGGCTTCTGCGGACGCAACCGCCCGCGCCCGCGGCAAGTGCGATGCGGTCGTGTCACGGAAATGACGCATGGCATGGCTGCTCCGTCACTTCGACAGCACGGGAGCAGCGTCCGGCGCAAATCTCCGCACGTATCCCTCGGCAGTCTCGTCGATCACGAAGGCGGCAGGGATCTGCCGTTCCGTCTCGCGGTTCAGATGCAGCGCCTTGGCTGCCAGCCCGACCATGGCCCGCAGGCTTTCCGCAAGCGATCCGGGATCTGCGGCCTCGGGATCCATGCCCAACCTGCGCCGCGCCAGTCCGCTGGCGAAGAGGGCGCCGTAGCGACGGATGGAGCGCGGATGATGATATTCCGTCTGCAGCGAGACGTTCAGTTCGCCCAGGTTCTCCACGCTGTGCGTCCACAGATAGGGGAAGCTCAGCGCCATGCCCGGTTCGGCATCCAGCGCCAGTCCCTTTTCGTTCCATTCATCGGGAAAACTGATGTCCTCCAGCTGCTCGCGCAGGATTATGCTCTCCACCGTCCTTTCCGGCACGGGAAATTTTGCCGGATCGTACAGCCACATCCGCTTGCGCCCGCGAATGTGCCAGAGGATGACTTCCGCGGCGTCGATGTGCGGTGTCACGCGCGCTTCCGGGCCGGATATCAGCAGATTGCAATAGAGATTGCGATAGCTGAAGCCTTTCACCCGTGCCGTCAGCTCGTCGTATGCCTCAACGATCAGAGCATGGAGATGTGGTGCCAGATCCGCCAGATGCTCGATCTGCAGCCACAGTCGGCCGCTGCGGATCATGTCCAGAACCCTGTGGCCGTCCACCTGCCCGTTTTCCGACAGCAGCCCCTGCACCCAGCGCGGCGAACCGTTTTCGTCCTCCTCCACGAGGGAAAGGTTGTAGTGCTCCGGCCCGGCCGCGGCCGCCGTTTCGATCAGGCGGGCCAGATGGTCGTCATCCAGCATCGCCCGTTCCGCCAGCCTGTGCAGGAATGTGACCGGACGGTGATTTATTGCGGCGAGCGCGTCATCATTCGCGTTGATCAGGGACATCTGCCCCGTTTCTGCCCGGAATGCATGTGCCATTTCGATATCCTCCTTGCCGAATACGAGACTTCTAACGCGTTGTTGCCGACCCTCTTGCAGTATGCGTGCCGCATGCACTTGATAGTTGTAGTGTGCATTTTATACAACAATTTGCCGTTTTCCTGCCGGTTTTGTGGCGTCGGCATTTCCGTATCGTGGGGAGGGTGTCCACATTGTCGCAGAGTGTGCTTGACTTGCTCACCCGCTCGCTTACCATTAACTGCGATCCCGACAATTCCCCGCGGGAGAGAGCGGCTTCGAGCCGCCGCCGAAGGAGCAACCGCCCCGGAAACTCTCAGGCAGAAGGACCGCGCGGGAAGATGGGAGACTCTGGAGAGTGGCCGACGGTCCGCAAGGGTGTCTGCGGCCCACCGAAGGGGGTAAGTCCCGCGTCTGCCGGCTCATGCCGGATCGGCGGGATGAAATCTCTCAGGTTCCGGACAGAGGGGGCGCGCCAGAAGGAGGAGGCTTCCGCACTGCGCGCCGCACCGTTGTTCGAGAACCGATTGGAGAGGTGGCCCCATGGCCGATGATCTGCTCAAGACCCCCCTGCATGCGCTGCACGTGCGCCTCGGCGCGCGCATGGTG
>JAJRRY010000021.1 GCA_024279095.1 Alphaproteobacteria bacterium | reverse complement strand
TGTGCCGTAGCCGGCCGCGTCCAGGAAGGCCGCCATTTCCTCCACTTCGGCGATGCCCTCGCGGCCCCGTTCCGATGTGCCGACAAGGCCCTCCAGCCGCGACAGCACCTCTGCCCGGCCACCACCTTCCAGCCCCGCTTCCACGAAGCCCATGACGCGGGCGACCTGATCTGCGTCCAGCCCGGCGCCCTTCGTGAAGTCGCCGGATTCGTCCAGACGTCCCTCGCCGAGCAGCAGGCGCACGCCTTTCGGCCCCAGCCTGTCCAGCTTGTCGATGGCCCGCAGGATGGTCAGGCGCGAGGCCTCGTCACTCGCTCCCACCATCTCCAGCACGCCGTCGAGGATCTTGCGATTGTTGACCTTGAGCACGTAGTCGCCACGCTTGATGCCCAGCCGCTCGAAGGTGTCGGCGGCCATCATGCAGACTTCCGCGTCGGCCAGCACCGAGGCCGTGCCGACGGAATCGGCATCGAACTGCATGAACTGGCGATAGCGGCCCGGTCCGGGCTTTTCGTTGCGGAATACCCAGCCAGCCCGATAGCTGCGGTAGGGCTTGGGCAGCCGGTCGTAGTTCTCCGCCACGTAGCGGGCCAGCGGCGCGGTGAGGTCATAGCGCAGGGACAGCCACTGCTCGTCCTCGTCCTGCAACGAGAAGACGCCCTCGTTGGGCCGGTCCTCGTCCGGCAGGAACTTGCCGAGGCATTCGGTATATTCGAAGAAGGGCGTCTCCACGGGCTCGAAGCCGTAAGCCTCGTAGACCTCGCGGATGACATCCAGCATCCGTCGCGTGGCGCTTATCTCCTCTGCGCCGATGTCGCGGAAACCCTTGGGCAGGCGTGCCTTGGGACGCGGTGTCTTCTTCTTCCTGCTGGCCATCGTACAAATCCCCAGAACCGCGGCCTGCGGCTCCGGCCGCGCCGCCCTCATGTTCCCTGCGGCTTCTAACGCAACGCCGCACGAGGGGCAAGGGAAGAGGGCTCATGCGGCGCGGGGCTTGACCTCCTGACGGATGATGTCACCCACGCGCTCCCTTGCGACTTCGAGATCGTACTGCATCTGCATGCCCAGCCAGAATTCGGGCGTCGTGCCGAAATGCCGCGCCAGCCTCAAAGCCGTGTCGGGCGTGATGGCGCGTTTCCCGTTGACGATCTGGCTGATGCGGATCTGGGGAACACCGAGCGCCTTGGCAAGGGCGTACTGGCTGATGCCTGCCGGCTTCAGGAAGTCCTCCTTCAGAACATCGCCCGGATGAACGGGAGGAAAATCAGCCATGACCTCATCCTCCATGATAATCCACGATCTCCACCTCGAAGGCATCGCCATCCCGCCAGATGAAGCATATGCGCCACTGCCTGTTGATGCGGATCGAAAACTGTCCCTGCCGGCCGCCTTTCAGAGCTTCCAGCCGGTTCCCCGGTGGAGCGCGCAGATCGTCCAGTCTGTGCGCATTGCTGATCTGCATCAGCTTCCGGTATGCGATCCTGATCACGTCATCCGGATAACCCTTTATGTAGCGGCGCTCCCAAGCAGCGACAGCCGCAGCATTGGCGAATGACCTGATCATGAAGGATGATATCGTGACGCGTAAGCTAACGCAAGGCGTTATGAATGGTTCTCATGTCTCGCGCACCACCCTCTGCCGCTGTTTTCCGAGGGCCGTTGCGGAGAGTTCCATCACGTCGCCTTCCTGCAGGTAGCGGGGCGGCCTGCGGCCGTGGCCGACGCCGGCCGGGGTGCCGGTGGCGATGATGTCGCCGGGCAGCAGGGTGAAGTGGCGCGACAGGTAGCTGACCAGTTCGGCCACGGTGAAGAACATCGCCGAGGTGTTGCCCTTCTGCATGATTTCGCCGTTCAGGCGCAGCTCCAGGTCGATGGCCTGTGGGTCGGGCAGCTCGTCCTTCGTCACCAGCCACGGGCCGACGGGGCCGAAGGTGTCGAAGGATTTGCCCTTCACCCACTGGCCCGTGCCTTCCAGCTGAGCAGCCCGCTCGGAAACGTCGTTGACCAGTACGTAGCCGAAGACGTGATCAAGCGCCGCCTCGGGCGCAACGTTCTTGGCCCGCGCGCCGATGACCACGCCGAGCTCCACCTCCCAGTCGGCTTTCTGCGACCATTCGGGCAGGATCACGTCGTCGTCGGGGCCGCAGATGCAGCTGACATGCTTGGTGAAGACCACCGGCTCGGCCGGTTTCTCCATGCCGATTTCCGCAGCATGGTCGGAATAGTTCAGGCCGATGCCGATGAATTTCTGCGGATCGGCAATCGGCGGCGCGATGCGCGGCGTGCCCTCCACGGGGGGCAGGGAGGCCGGATCGAGCTGCGCTACCGCATCCAGCAGGCCGGATTCCAGCACCGCTGGCGTGATGTCGCCCACGTGGTCGGAAATGTCGTACATGCGCCCGGCGGTATCGACGAGGGCGGGGCGCTCCAGCCCCGGTTCTCCGTAACGTGCAAGTTTCATCCGCCCGTTTCCTCCCCTTCCCTCAGCAGCAGAATGTGCAGCCGTTTCGGCCCGTGCGCGCCCATCACCAGCGTCTGCTCGATGTCGGCGGTGCGCGAGGGACCGGTGATCCAGTTCACCGCACGCGGCATGACGCTTGTGCCGAAGTCGGCGCGCAGGGCGTTCCATGCCTCCTCGTAACAGCCGACGATGTCGCGAACGCGTAGCAGCACGACGTGGTTTTCCGGAAGGAAGTTGATGCTCGTCGGCGTATCCGGACCGGAGACGAGCATCAGGGTTCCGGTTTCGGCAATGCCGCGGAAGGCTTCTGCAAAACCGGTCCTGTCCGCAGCTTCTGCGGCTCCGACAACGACCTTCAGATCTGCCGTTTCCCAAGGCATGGCCGGATCGATGCGCCCGACGCGCAGCTCGCGGGGAAGACCGTGGCGTTGCAGGAATTCCGCCACCGCATCCGGTACGTCCTGCCGCGAGCGCACCTCGGCAAGTGTTGCCCCGGCGGCCTGCGCCTTCTCCCGGAAGAGGGCGAGGGCCGCGGCCGGGTCGGCAGGGCGTGCCATGGCCGGGATAGTGCCATGCGGATGCTCCGCAAGGAGCCGGCTCGCGGCTTCCGGATCCCCCGCGCGGGCGGCACGGATGCGGGCCAGGATGTCCTTTCCGTCCGTCATGGGCGCTTCCTCCGCGCAGCTTTCCACATGGCGGTGAAGGTGCGTCCCTGCGGCGGCGGCAGCTCGCGTTCCGCCATCCAGGCGGAGAGGCCGGGAATGCGCCGCAGGAGTTCCTTCCAACGCAGGGCAAACTTCAGCAGCGGCATGGCGATGCGCATGGCGAGTGCGTAAAGATGCGGATGCCGTGCAAGCCAGGCCCAGACCTTCAGCCCCAGCCGCTGAACGGGAGAGACCTGCGCTTGTCGGAAGGCTTCCATGCGCCAGCGCCGGATGAGCGACGGCAGGGGAATCCCCATCGGGCAGACCTCGGCACAACGGCCGCACATGGTGCAGGCGTCCACGATGTCGGAGACCTTGCCGATCCCGTGCAGGGCCGGCGCCAATACCTCACCCATCGGGCCGGGATAGACGCCGCCATAGGCATGCCCTCCCACGGCTCCAAAGACGGGGCAGTGATTGAGACAGGCGCCGCAGCGGATGCATTTCAGGATGTCCGAGAAGGGGCCCGCGAGGATTTCCGAGCGGCCGTTGTCCAGCAGCACGATGTGCATCTCCTCCGGCCCGTCGACGTCTCCGGGCCTGCGCGGGCCGGTGAAGAAGCTGGTGTAGCTGGTGATCTCCTGTCCGGTGGCCGAACGGGCCAGCAGGCGCAGGATGGTGGTCGCATCCTCCAGCGTGGGCACCACCTTCTCGATGCTTGCCAGCACGACATGGATGCGGGGCAGGGTGGACGAGAGATCGCCGTTGCCTTCGTTCGTGACCAGCACGGTCGAGCCTGTTTCGGCAATCAGCAGATTGGCTCCGGTGATGCCGGCATCGGCAGTGCGGAACTTCTCGCGCAGGATGCTGCGGGCTTCGGCGACGAAATCCTCCTTCTCCACCAGTTGCCGGTCTGAAGGCAGTTCCGTGTGGGCTTGGCGGAAGGCCGGCTCGATCTCGCGTCGGGAAAGATGGATGGCCGGGGCGACGATGTGACTCGGTTTCTCGTCCCTCAGCTGGATGATGTATTCGCCAAGGTCGGTCTCCACCATCTCCATGCCGGCCCGTTGCAGTGCCGTGTTGAGCTCGGTTTCCTCCGAGATCATGGACTTGCCCTTGGCAACGAGGTGCACGCCGGCCTTTTTCAGGATGTCGATGACGATGCGATTCGCCTCTTCCGTATTGGAAGCGAAATGTACCTTCGCGCCGGAAGTTTGCGCCCTCTCCACGAAGGTGGCGAGAAAGGTGTCCAGATTGTCCAGCGTAAAGGCTTTCAGGGCGGAAGCCTCCTCGCGCAATTGCTCGAATTCCGGAAGAGCAGCCTTGGCCTTCGCACGTTTTGCGATGAAACCGCGCGGCACGTTGCGCAGTGCTTTCTGCAAAAGCGGGTCGGCCAGCGCCGTTCGCGCCCTGTCACGGAAGCCGCTCATGCCGCATTCTCCCCGATGCCCGAACCCGTCATGCCTGCCAGCAGCTCCGCCACATGCAGCACGCGGATGTTCATGCCCAGTCGCGACATGCGACCGGCGATGTTCATCAGGCAGCCCATGTCCGGTCCCACCAGCGTGGTCGCGCCGGAATTTCGCACGTCCTGCGCCTTGTCGGTGGCCATGCGGGTGGAGATTTCCGGCAGCTTGACGGAAAACAGGCCGCCAAAGCCGCAGCAGGCTTCCGGATCCGAAAGCTCCACCAGTTCCAGCCCCGGAATGCGCCGCAACAAGGCACGCGGGGCCTCGTGGATGTTCAGCTCCCGTCGTGACGAACAGGAATCGTGCCATGCCACGGGACCGCCTTCCCACTTGCGCAGCAGGGGAGAGGCATCGTGCCTGTGCAGGAATTCGCACAGTTCGAAGGTTTTGGTCGCCAATGCTTTCGCTCGCTCTTCGTCCGGCGTACCGGCGAACAGTTCCGGGTAGTGTCGCCGCACCATGCCCGCACAGGAGCCGGACGGAGCAACGACAGCATCGAAAGGTGCAAAAATATCGAGCATCCGCCGCGCCACGTCGCGGGCATCCTCCTCGTCACCGGCATTGAAGGCGGGCTGCCCGCAACAGGTTTGCCCCTCTGGCACTTCGACGCAAAAGCCCGCATGTTCGAGCAGGCGCACGGCGGCAAAGCCCACGGAGGGGCGCATGGCATCGACAAGGCAGGTGACGAACAGGGCGACGGTTTCGCCCTTGTGTGGTGCGTGACTCATGCATGCTCCCATGCTGCGCAACCCATGAATGGAGGCGTAGGATGCCCGAGCCGGCAAATGGGAGCAATCCCGTTTTTTGCAGGGCTACTTTTTGGTAATGCGCGTGCGGCCCGTGCGCGGACGCTCCATCAGTCCCAGACGGCGCCGCGCTTCCGCCTCGCGTTTCTCGGCCATTTCCGCCTCGCGCATGATGCTCTTCATGTAGACCATGTGGCCTCGCGCTTCTGCGGCGGCCTGGTCCGGGTCGCCACTCATGACGGCATCGTAGATCCGCTTGTGCTTTTCGAACAGCACCATCCCGTGCGCACCATGATTTGCGGCCAGCTCGCGGTTGTAGAACACGCCTTCCGCCAGCATGGAGAAGATGGAGCGGATGGTCTGGATGAGCATCAGGTTGTGAGAGGCTTCCGCAATGGCCATGTGCAGGTCCACGTCGAGCTTGGCCTCCAACTCACGGTCGTCGTTCTGTGCGGCCTCTTCCATGTTCCGGATGATGCGGGTGAGAATCTCGCGGTCCGTGTCCGTGGCGCGTACCGTTGCCCAGCTGGCCGCGATGGCTTCCAGCTCTCCGCGATATTCCAGAAAATCGTATGCGGCACGCGGATGACGGGAAAAGAGATCGACCATGGGCTGGGAAAACATGGACCCCATGATGTCGGCCACGTAGGTTCCTCCGCCATGACGGGAGACCAGCAGGCCGCGACGCTTCAGCTCCTCGATGGCGTCACGCAGGGTGGGGCGGGAAACCTCCATGGTTTCCGCAAGCTCTCGCTCTCCAGGCAGGCGGTCGCCCGGGCGCAGGGTTCCTTCCAGTATGAGCTCCTCGATCTGTCTGGCGACCTCGGTGGAAACCTTGCGCTGGTTGATTGGCGAAAAGACGCTGCAGGCCATGAGTCTCTCCCTTTTCTCATGCCGACGGGCGTGGACAGTCGGACGGTTTGCCGCGCGAGTGCTCCCGGCCTTCATGTCCGGTTGGCGGAGCGGTACATGACGCGCGAAAAGAAGCATATATCATATTACTACCACAAATGCATGCCCTGAAGTAAGGTGCAATTTGCGGTTGGCGCCCTCTCGCAAAGCCGAAGGGTAGTACTCGGCTCTGCCGGTGTTCTGTGCCGCCATGCCTTTCCCTAACAGTCATTGAAAGAAGTGGTCAAGTTTGATACCCATCAACGTGCCAACCAAGGTTGAGTGCAGCGAGGGTGCGGCTGCCGGCAGGGGGAGAAAAAAACACGACAGGCGCTGCCGGTTCCGCGCCGGAGTCTTTGAAGAGGGAGGTTCCAGCAATCATGAAGAAGATGCTTGTCGCCGCGGCCGTCTCCATGGCCGTGGCCGTCGCGGGCAGTGCCGAGGCTCTTGCCGGCAAGGTGCGCCTGAAGATCGAGTCCACCTATCCCACGAAGCTTGTACAGCTCGGCACGCTGGGCAAGTCTCTGGAGAAGACCATCAACACCATTTCCGGCGGCACCGTGCAGGTCAAGCTCTATGAGCCCGGCGCGCTGGTTCCTGCGTTGGAGGTGTTCGATGCGGTGAAATCGGGCGCTGTGGACGCCGGCTGGTCCACTCCGGGCTACTGGCAGGGCAAGGAACCCGCGCTGGCGCTGTTTGCTGCCGTTCCGTTCGGCCCCTCCGCCGGCGAGTATCTCGCCTGGATGTGGTACGGCGGCGGCGAGAAGATGATGCAGGACATCTATCACCGCCACAACATCCACTCCATCCTGTGCGGCGTGATCGCGCCGGAGGCCTCCGGCTGGTTCCGCGAGCCGGTGAAGTCCATCACCGACCTGAAGGGCAAGAAGATGCGCTTCTTCGGCCTTGGCGCCAAGGTGATGCAGAAGCTGGGCGTGGATACCCAGCTGCTGGCGGCTGCCGACATCTATCCGGCACTTGAGCGCGGCACCATCGATGCCACCGAGTTCTCCATGCCGGCCATCGACCTGAACCTCGGTTTCTACCAGATCGCCAAGCACTACTACTTCCCCGGCTGGCATCAGCAGTCCACGCTCTTCGAACTGATCATCAACAAGAAGAAGTGGGACGCCATGGACGCCCAGCAGAAGGCCGTCCTGGAGACCGCCTGCAAGGCCAACGTGGCCATTGGCCTGGCCGAGGGTGAGGCCATTCAGTTCAAGGCCATGAAGACCCTGCAGGAGAAGGGCGTGCAGCTCCACAAGTGGAGCAAGGCCGACCTTGACGTCCTGCGCAAGACCTGGAACGAGGTTGCCGACGAGCTGGCTGCCCAGAATGCCGACTTCAAGAAGGCCTGGGAATCGCTCCAGAAGTTCCGCGAGGACTATAAGCTCTGGAAGCAGTACGGCTACCTCGATTGAGCTTTCCAACCTGACCCGGACCCGGCGGCACAATTCAGCCGGGTCCGCGTTCCGTCACATTCGGGAGAAACGATCCGCAAGGAGGGGCGGCCATGCGCGCCCTGCTGAAATTCAGCGAATTCATCGACCGTTTTCTTGCCTTCGTGGCGAAAATCGGTGCCTGGGCCGGCATGCTGCTGGTGCTGGTGGTCTGCTATGACGTGGGCAGCCGCTATTTCGGCCTGCCCAAGCCGTTCGGCCTCAACTCCACCATGGTGCAGGAATCCGAGTACTGGCTGCATACCATCCTGTTCACGCTGGTCATCGGATATGCCTATACGAAACAGGCGCACGTCCGCATCGACCTGGTGCGCGAGCGACTGCCGCTGAAGGCGCGATACATGATCGAGATCGTCGGCATCATCTTCTTCCTGCTCACCTACGTGGCCGTGGCCGTCTACTACACCGGGCATTATGCCTATGCCTCATATCTGGAGAACGAGGTGTCCAGCTCCACCATCGGATTGTCCAACCTGTGGATCCTGAAGAGTTTTCTGCCGACCATGTTCGTGCTCGTCGGGATGGCGGGCATATCGCAGCTCATAAAGTCGGTGGCCGGTCTATTCGGCATGCTGCCGCCGGAGAAGATCGCCGAGACGCTGGGAGGGGACCTCTGAAATGCCGCTCGCCGAGATGCTTCCCCTCCTGATGTTCGCGGCCCTCGGCATCCTGCTGTTCATGGGCTATCCGGTTGCCTTCACGCTGGGCGGTATCGGGCTGGGCTTCGCCTTTCTCGCCATCTGGATCGATCCGTTCCTGTTCGACTGGCCGCAGTTCGGTGCCATCCCCTCGCGCATCTTCGGGGCCATCGCCGAGAAACTGATCCTCACGGCCATTCCCATGTTCATATTCATGGGAACCATGCTGGAACGCTCAGGGGTGGCACGCGACCTGCTCAACTGCCTGCAGGTGCTGATGCGCCGCGTGCCTGGCGGCCTGGCGCTGGCAGTGACCTTGATGGGCACCATTCTCGCCGCCACCACCGGCATCATCGGCGCCTCCGTCGTCATGATGAGCCTGCTCGCCCTGCCGGTCATGACACAGCGCGGATACGACCCGCGACTCGCCACCGGCACGATCGCTGCTTCCGGCACGCTGGGCATTCTCATCCCGCCGTCCATCATGCTGGTCATCATGGCCGACCTGCTGGGGCGTTCGGTCGGCAACCTGTTCGTGGCCGCCGTCTTTCCCGGTCTGATCCTGGCCGGGCTCTACATCCTCTACATCGTGGTGCGCACATGGACGAAGCCGGAGCTTGCCCCGCCGTTGCCTTCGGACATGGGTCCCGCCGGCATCGGCCCGGTTCTGGTCATGGTGCTGCGTTCCTTCCTGCCGCCGGTAATATTGATCGCCATCGTGCTGGGATCCATCCTCGCCGGCCTTGCCACCCCCACCGAAGCAGCCGGCGTGGGGGCCATGGGCGCACTCGTGCTGGCCTTCATCAATCTGGTGCTGCTGCCGTCCTTCGGCGTGAAGGACATCGACTTTGCCGCTTCCGGAGAAGTGAATCTCGGCGATCGGCTGGAGGGGCGGACCTTTGGCGAAAGGCTGCGCGGTTTCGGCGGCGTCATTGCGGATGTGGTACACCGCACGGCGCTGACCAATGCCATGCTGTTCGGCATCTTCGTCGGTGCGACGCTGTTCTCCTTCGTTTTCCGTTCTCTCGGCGGCGACGATCTGGTTGTGGGTATCGTGGAGTCCCTGGGGCTGGGATCGTGGGGGCTCCTGTTCGTGCTGATGGGGATCGTCTTCTTCCTCGGCTTCTTCTTCGACTGGATCGAGATCACCCTGATCGTGCTGCCCGTCTTCTCGCCGATCATCGAGCTTATGGACTTCGGCAACCACGTCGCCAAGCCGGAACTCGTCTACTGGTTCGCCATACTTCTGGCGGTCAATCTCCAGACGTCGTTCCTGACGCCGCCATTCGGTTTCGCCCTGTTCTACATGAAGGCGGTGGCGCCCAAGTCGATCCGCATTCAGCAGATCTATGCCGGCATCATCCCTTTCGTGATCCTGCAGATCATCGGCTTGATCCTGGTGATGGCCTTCCCCGATATCGCCCTGTGGCTGCCCCGCCAGTTGCTGAATTGAGACGGCAGAGATTCCGGCATTTCAGGAAATGCCGCTCTGGTGGCTGCATGATGAAGATGAAATGGCATGAGACGGCTGGCGGATCCGATGTGCCGATCTGCATTCCCGAGTGGTGGAGGAGCACGGAAAAAGGCGGCAGAAGAATCTGCCGCCCGGTGTTCCTGTATTTCCGAAACCGGTCTTACTTCGCGCTCATCTCCTTGATGTAGGCGATGACGTTGGCGATGTCCTCGTCCTTCTTCAGACCGGCGAAGGCCATCTTGTTCTTCGGCACGTATTTCTTCGGCGCCTTCAGGTATTCGGCAATGGTCTCCTCGGTCCACACCAGACCTTCCTCGCCCTTCGCCTTCATGGCCTTGGAATACTTGAAGCCTTCAACGGAGCCCGCCTTGCGGCCGATCACGCCTTTCAGATACGGACCCACCTTGTTCTTTTCCTTGTCCACGAAGTGGCAGGCCTTGCACTTGTTGAAGACCTTCTTGCCCGCAGCAGCGTCACCACCGGCAAGGGCGACGGACGGAGCGACCACCAGAGCAGCGAAAGCCAGCGCGATTTTCAGCTTCATTTCCTCATGCCTCCATTGATTGACAAAACAAAAGGATGCGAATGCGTTCCCATCGTGTGATAATCCCCTGTACGGGGCATTGCAATGACGGCACCCTACAACAAAATGTGACGGAATTTCCATTTTGTCCCGCCGGTGCCACGATTTGCCGCGTGCGCCAGAATGACATGAAAGAGAGTCAGGATCGCCGCCTATGAGCCAGCCCGTCATGCCCGGACCGGACACTTCCGTCATTACGCGGAAAGATGAAATTGCGCGCGATTTGCGGGAACTTTGTCCGCAGGCGGTTGTCATCGTCTCCCCGGCGGAACTGCGGGCTTACGAAACCGATGGACTGACGGCCTATCGCCAGCCGCCGTTGCTGACCGTGCTGCCGTCCGATACCGGGGAAGTTTCGCGCATCCTGCGCTACTGCCACGAACAGGAGGTCCGCATCGTGCCGCGTGGAGCCGGTACTTCGCTCTCCGGCGGTGCGCTGCCGCTGGCCGATGCCGTGCTGCTGGCCATGACGCGCTTCGACCGCATCCTCGACATTGATCTCGACAACCGTACAGCCACCGTGCAGCCCGGCGTGACCAACCTTGCCATCACGAAGGCCGTGGAGGGCGAGGGCTTCTACTATGCGCCGGATCCCTCCTCGCAGATCGCCTGTACCATCGGCGGCAACGTGGCGGAGAACGCCGGCGGCGTGCACTGCCTGAAATACGGCTTGACCACCAACAACATCCTCGGGCTGGAGATGGTGCTGGTGGACGGCTCCGTCATCCGGTTGGGCGGAAAGCATCTGGATCCGGACGGCTACGATCTGCTCGGCCTGATGATCGGCTCCGAGGGGCTGATGGGGGTGGTCACGGAAGTAACCGTCCGCCTGCTGCCCGCGCCGCCGTGCGCCCGCGCCGTGCTGGCCGGCTTCGACACGGCGGAGGATGCGGGTCGCTGCGTGGCGGAGATCATCTCGGCAGGCATCATCCCCGCCGGCATGGAGATGATGGACCGTCCGGCCATACATGCGGCGGAAGCCTTCGTGAAGGCGGGGTATCCGCTGGATGTGGAGGCACTGCTGATCGTCGAGGTGGACGGCCCGGAAGTGGAGGTGGACGATCTCACCGCCCGAGTGCGCAGGATCGCCACGGACTGCGGCGCGCGCACCCTGCGGGTGTCGCAGTCGGAAGAGGAGCGGCTGCGCTTCTGGGCGGGGCGCAAGGCGGCCTTTCCGGCGGTGGGACGCATCTCGCCCGACTACTACTGCATGGACGGCACCATCCCGCGCAACCGGCTGCCGGAAGTGCTGGCCCGCATCGAGGAGATGTCGCGGCAGTACGGGCTGGATTGTGCCAACGTATTCCATGCTGGAGACGGCAACCTGCATCCCCTCATCCTCTACGACGCCAATCAGGCCGACGAGCTGGAGCGGGCCGAGCACTTCGGCGCGGACATTCTGCGCCTGTGCGTGGAGGTGGGCGGTGTGCTCACCGGCGAGCACGGCGTCGGCGTGGAGAAACGCGATCTCATGCCGGAAATGTTCAGTGAAACCGATCTGAAGGTGCAGGAGCGTGTGAAGTGCGCCTTGGACCCGGGGCAGCTGCTCAATCCCGGCAAGGTCTTTCCGCAGCTGAAGGGCTGTGGCGAGATCACCGGTTTTTCCGTTCGCGAGATCGAAGAGAGATTCCCCGACATTCCGAGATTCTGAGCATGACCGTCGAGAAACCGCATACGCCGCAGGAGGCGGCGGAACTGGTGGCTGCCGCCCTGACCGCCGACGCGCCGCTGGAGATCATCGGTACCGGCAGCCGCCGCGCCTTGGGACGTCCCGTATCTGCGGATCGAATGCTGGACATGTCGGGCCTGACGGGCATCAGTCTCCATGAACCGGAGGAGCTCGTTCTGACCGCAGCCGCCGGTACGCCGCTGGCGGAGATCGAAGCGGCACTGGCGGAAAAAGGACAGATGCTGGCCTTCGAGCCACCGGACTTCTCCCACCTTCTTGGCGGCGTGGAGCAGGGCAGGGGGACGCTGGGCGGCATGGTTGCGTGCGGCCTGTCCGGGCCGCGCCGCATCCGCACCGGGGCGGTGCGGGATCACGTGCTGGGATTTGCCGGCATTACCGGGCGGGCGGAAATATTCAAGTCCGGCGGCCGGGTGATGAAGAACGTGACCGGATTCGACCTCTCCAAGCTGATATGTGGCAGCTGGGGTTCGTTGGCCGTTCTCACGGAAGTGACGCTGAAGGTGCTGCCCGCACCCGAGGCCACGGCCACCCTGAGATTTCGCGGGCTGGATGCGCGGCGCGCCGTGCGCCTGATGACGGCCGCTATGCGCGCCCCGGCCGAAGTCTCCGGCGCTGCCCACCTTCCGGCTGATGTGCATCCGGACGGAAGCCTCACCTGCATCCGGCTGGAAGGTTTTGCGCCGTCCGTGATGGCGCGGGCGGAAATGCTGAAAGGGCTGCTGGCGGAATTCGGCACGCCGGAGATGATGGAAGATGCCGAATCGCGCATTTTCTGGGGGAAAATTCGGGATGTCGCACCACTGGCCGACGATCGACAGGCCTTCGTCTGGCGCATCTGCTGTCCGCCTGCGCAGGGCGGCGAGGTGGCGGAGACGCTGCGGGAGATGATCCTGGAAAGCCGCCTGTTTCTCGACTGGGCGGGCGGGCTGATCTGGCTGGCCGTGCCGCCCTCCGCTCATGCGTCGGCGGAAATGGTGCGTGGCGCGATCTCCGGCACCGGCGGGCATGCCATGCTGTTCCGTGCGCCGGAGGACGTGCGGCATCGGCTGCCGGTCTTCCACCCCCAGCCGGAGCCGCTGGCGGAGGTGACGGCCCGCATCCGTGCCGCCTTCGATCCCCGGGACATCCTCAATCCGGGGCGCATGCATCCTTCGGAGAAGCGGGAGGGCTGACAGGAACATGCAGACGCGATTTTCGCCGGAGCAGCTGGAGGATCCGCGCATCCGCGAGGCCGATTCGATCCTGCGCAAGTGCGTGCACTGCGGATTCTGCACCGCCACATGCCCGACCTACCTGCTGCTCGGCAACGAGCTGGACAGCCCGCGCGGCCGCATCTACCTCATCAAGGACATGTTGGAGGGCGACACGCCGCCCTCTCCGGACATTGCCCGACACATCGACCGCTGTCTCACCTGTCTTTCCTGCATGACCACGTGCCCCTCCGGCGTGGACTACGACCACCTGCTGGCCATCGGCCGGGAGGTGCTGGAGGGCGATCCGCG
>JAJRRY010000020.1 GCA_024279095.1 Alphaproteobacteria bacterium | reverse complement strand
CGCGGCGATCTGGGTGTGGAACTCCCGCTGGAGGCTGTGCCGGGCTGGCAGAAGCGCATCACCCGCGCCTGCCGCCGCGCCGGCAAGCCGGTGGTGGTCGCCACCCAGATGCTGGAATCCATGATCGAGCATCCCGCCCCTACCCGCGCCGAGGTTTCCGACGTGGCCACAGCCGTCTTCGAGGGGGCCGACGCCATCATGCTGAGCGCCGAGTCGGCGGCCGGCAAGTGGCCGGAGCAGGCGGTCACCACTATGGACCGCATCGCTCAGAACGTGGAGAGTGATCCCAATTACCGTGCAATCATCCTGGGACAGCTGGAGACCCGGCCGGAACCCACCACGGCCGATGCCATCTCCGCCGCAGCGCGCTCCATTTCCTCGACCCTGAAGGTGGCCTGCATCGTCAGCTACACTTCCTCCGGCTCCACCGGCCTGCGCATCTCGCGCGAACGCCCGGAGGTTCCCATCATCGCCCTTTCCCCGATCATCGAGACGGCGCGCCGGCTGTCCATCGCCTGGGGGCTGCACTGCGTGCTCACGGAAGATCCGAACGACCTTGACGACATGGTGCACCGCGCCTGCCGCATTGCCCGCCGCGAGGGCTTCGCCAGCATCGGCGAACGCGTGCTCATCACCTGCGGTGTACCGCTCGGCACTTCCGGCGTCACCAACATGTTGCGCATTGCCGATGTCACACCCGACATGGCCCGCGAGATCGAGAAAGAGGCCTGATGCGCCGGACCGCATGTCGCCGCTCAGATGCGGAAGCGCAGGCCGAGCATGATGCGGTTTTCCAGATAGTCTCCATCCGCCAGCGTGCTCCATTGGCGCTCCACGGAATAGGCCGCCACCAGTTCGTGATCGCGCCAGAAGCGCCAGGCCACCTCCGCACCGGCCGTCAGCACGAGTTCATGGTCGGAGGATCCCACGTAATCGCTGTATTCCAGCCCGATGTTGCCCTTCAGAATGATGTTCCGGCGCAAGGCATGGCGCGGCGTGAGGGTCAGCCTGTACTTGCGCACGCCGGAAACGCCCGCGTCCGTCGTCTCGTCCACGTCGAACGAAGACTGCAATCGCACTTCCGTCAGCCGCGTCGGGCGCCACATGAGCTCCCCGACCAGCCCTGCTCCGAGCACGCTCTGCAGTGACGGATCCTCGTAATCACGCACCACCGCCCGCACCCCCAGGTATCCCGACCAGATGGCCGAAGGCGAAAACCCGATGCCGGCTTCCACGTAGGCACCCCGTGAATCCCGTTTCAGCCCCGCGTCATCCCTCTTGCGGTCATGGATGCGCATGTCCGCACCCAGCTCCAGATAGGGGCGCAGGACACTGCCCGACTCCTTCGAGATACGCAGGGAAACTTCAGGCACCGTATAGTCGTCATCGGAACCGGCGGAACCGCCGGACAACGGCGCGGTGTAGAAGGTGCGGCCGGCTCCTGCCGAAGCCTCGACCCGGACCCGCCCCATGGTATGGACCAGCGTACCTTTCACAACGAGGTCATGCTGCAACCGCTTCGGCGTGGAATCCTCCTCGCCGAGCTCATATGTCATCTCCGCAATCGCCTGTGTCATGCGGCGCACATCCATGCGCAGCCGGGCGCTGGCGGAGGCAGTGGCCTCCTTTCCTCCTCCGTTGCTCCAGGAGATGAACTCTCCCTTGGCCGCCACCCTCAGTTCATGCCGCACCCAGTTGCTGCGCAACCGCAAGGCGGGTGCAAGACGCACGCCCTGCGCGGAAACGCGATTCGTCTCCGTCTGGTCCACGTTGTCCGAATGCAGCCCGTCCACCTCCAGGGACGGCCGCAATGTGAACGCTCCAATGCGCATGCCCGGCGTTTCGAGCGGATCGCGTGTCAACGGGTCCGTCCCCTGATCGGGTTCTGGCACGGCCTCCGCCTCCTGCCGCAGCATTTCCAACTCCAGAGAATCCACCGCTGACGGCACTTCCGGCCGGGGTGGCGGCGCCACTGCAGGCAGACGGGCCGGTTGCGCCAAAGCGCTTCTTCTCACCCTCCCGCCTCCGTCCGCCTCAGCTCCATCAGCAGGCAGGTCGTCCACCGCCCCGCGCAGGAACAGAGGATCGGCCGCCGCCTCCTGTGCCCGCACGGCGCCGGGTGCCGCAACGAGCAGGGCGGCGAGACAGACGGCGGCCGCCTGCGGGCGGGCGACCGTGACAAGACTGGAACCGATCATCTGCGAGCAGTGTCCATCATGCTGGTTGACAGAAGGATCCCTGGCGGATCCGTTGAGACATTCTTGCGATTCATGGTTAATGGCCGGTTAGCGCCCCGTACCGCAAAAGACCCTTTTCACCCGGACCAGAAATGAGCTACTCCAGAGGCCTGTCAGCTTCAGGGGGACACGGTTGATGACCGACAGGACGGATCACGTCGCAGCGGCCCGCAGGGCGCTGGAAAAGGAGGAACAGGGGCTTGCGGCCCTTATAGCGGCCCTCGACGGCAACGGCCTTGGCCAGGCGCTGGCCGACGTGGCCAACGCCATCCTCGCGTCCAGCGGTCGCGTCATCCTCTCCGGAATGGGCAAGAGCGGTCACATCGCCCGCAAGATCGCCGCCACCATGGCCTCCACCGACACCCCGGCCTATTTCGTCCATCCGGCAGAGGCCTCCCACGGTGATCTGGGCATGATCACCACCGAGGACATCATCATCATGATCTCCAACTCCGGCGAGACCCCGGAGCTGAAGGACATGATCGAGTATTCCCGGCGTTTCGGCATTCCGCTCGCCGCCATCACCTCGCGCGCCGGCAGCACGCTGGCCCGTGCCGCCGACCACCTGCTGCTGCTGCCGCAGGTGCCGGAGGCTTGCCCACTGGGCATCGCTCCTACCACCTCCACCACCATGCAGCTGGCGCTTGGTGATGCGCTGGCCATGGCACTGCTCGCCGCTCGCGGTTTCACCCGCGAGCGCTTCCAGGATTTCCATCCGGGCGGAAAGCTGGGCGCCATTCTGCGCCGGGTGCGCGACGTCATGCATCCGCGCGAAGAGCTGCCGCTGGTTCATCCCGGGGCTTCCATGCGCGAAACCCTGCTCACCATGACCGGCCGCCGCTTCGGCTGCGCCGGCATCGTCGACAACGACGGCCGCCTGATCGGCATCATCACCGACGGCGACCTGCGCCGCGCCATGGAGGATCATCCGGATCTGCTGAAGCTGGAGGCAGCTCAGGTCATGACGCCTTCGCCGAAGACTCTCCCGCCCGGCGAGCTGGCCGCCGCCGCCCTGCATTACATGAACCGCAACAAGATCACTGTGGTGTTCGTGGTCGAGGAAGACGGACGCCCGGCCGGCATCGTGCACATCCATGATCTGCTGAAACTGGAAGCCGGAGAAGATTCCTCCGCTTCCTCCGGCTCCGCAAATCCATGACGACCGACATCACCTCCTCGCCGGAGCACGAGAACACTGCATCCGGTGTCCTCCGCGGCACCCGCCGCCTGCTGCGCGCCTGCGGATGCGTCTCCATCGCCGAAGCGCCCCTGAAGACGGGCCGCCGGGTGGACACCCTCGCCGTGGACGAGAAGTCCGGCGAGATCCTGATCGTGGAGATCAAGTCCTCCCGCGCCGATTACATCTCCGACTGCAAGTGGCGCGAATACCTGCCCTGGTGCGACCGCTTTTTCTTTGCCATTCCGCCGGACATGAACCCTTCTCCCCTGCCCCCGGAGGAGGGCCTGATCATCGCCGATCCCTGGGGCGGGGAGTTCATGCGCAAGGCGCGCAGGCGTCCGCTGACAGCTGCCCGGAGACGCGCCATGCTGCTGCTCTTCGCCCGGCTTGCCGCCAGCCGCCTGCATGCCCTGCAGGATCCGCAGGCCGCTTCCGGCATCGTGCCCTGAACGCACGCAGATTGCGCAGAACCGCGAAAATTTCTATACCTCGTCAGGAAATGCGAACGGGCCGCCTCCCGTGCGGCCGCCAACGGACAACCCGTGAAGAGGGCCCCGCATGAACCGGATAGAGAAGGCGTGCCAGGAAAAGGGCATGCGCATGACCGGCCAGCGCCGCGTCATCGCCCGCGTCATCGCCGAGGCGAAGGACCATCCCGACGTGGAGGAGCTGCACCGGCGGGCCTCCGCCATCGATCCCCACATCTCCATCGCCACCGTCTACCGCACTGTGAAGCTGTTCGAGGAGGCCGGCATTCTGGAGCGCCTCGATTTCCGGGACGGCCGCGCCCGCTACGAGCCGATCGGCGATGAGCATCACGACCACCTCATCGATCTGAACACCGGCGAAATCATCGAGTTCACCTCCCAGGAGATCGAAGAGCTTCAGGAACGCATTGCCCGCGAGCTGGGCTACAAGCTGGTGGATCCCCGGCTGGAGCTCTACGGCGTCAAGATCACCAGGGACGAATAGCCGGTGTTCCGCTCCCTCCGCCACATGGGCCGTCTGGCGCGCGCCGGCCGCGTGATCGCCCGGCACAAGGGCATCATCGCCCCGCAGCAGCTGGAACAGGCCCCGCTGGCTGCCCGCTTCGCCCTGAAGCTGGCCGGCCTCGGACCGCGCCCGCGCTCGGCGCAGGAGGGGCTGAGCCCCGTCTCCGCAGCCCTTGCCGAACTGGGGCCCAGCTGGATCAAGCTCGGCCAGTTTCTGGCCACCCGCCCGGACATCGTCGGCATGGAACGGGCGCTGGAGCTTACCGAGCTGCAGGACCGCCTGCCGCCCTTCTCCATGGACGAGGCCCGCCGGGAGATCGAGGCCGGACTGGGCCGCCCGCTTGAAGAGGTGTTCTCCGAATTCGGCAAACCGGTCGCCGCCGCTTCCATCGCCCAGGTGCACCGTGCCATCACCACCGACGGCCGCCCCGTTGCGGTAAAGATCCTGCGCCCCGGCGTGGAGCGCCGTTTCGACAACGACCTTGGCGATTTCTACTTCGCCGCCCGCATGATCGAACGACTCCACCCTCCTTCCCGCCGCCTGAAACCGGTGGAGGTGGTAGATACCCTTGCCCATTCCGTGCGGCTGGAGATGGATCTGCGCATGGAGGCCGCCGCCATGTCGGAAATGGCGGAGAACACGAAGGACGATCCGGGGTTCCGCATTCCCGCCGTGGACTGGCAGCGCACATCGCGCCGCATCCTTGTCACCGAATGGATCGACGGCATCCCCCTCTCCGACGTCGAAGCGCTGCGCACCGCCGGTCACGACCTCGATGCACTGGCCGATACCATCATCCAGTCCTTCCTGCGCCAGACCCTGCGTGACGGCTTCTTCCATGCCGACATGCACCAAGGCAATCTCTTCGTCGATGACGATGGCAACCTCGTGGCGGTGGACTTCGGCATCACCGGCCGCCTCTCCCCTTTCGAGCGCCGCGTCTGGGCGGAGATCCTTCACGGCTTCATCACCCGCGACTACCAACGCAATGCCGAGG
>JAJRRY010000001.1 GCA_024279095.1 Alphaproteobacteria bacterium | reverse complement strand
GCCAGTTCACCACGATCGAACCGCCGCCCCAGCTTCTCGAGCCAGCGTTCGAGAATCTCTTCTCCAAGCCCGATGTAGTCGGCACGGCTGGCCAGCCGGTTGGCGCGCCGGATGGCAGCCCGCGCCTTGGCCGTCACGACCACGTTCTCCCACGCCGCCGGAGGCACATCCTGCGCCTTGGAGGTGATGATCTCCACTTCGTCGCCATTGTTCAGCTGGGTGATGAGCGGTGCATGATGGCCATTGATGCGACATCCCACCGTGGCATTGCCGATGTCCGTATGGACGGCATAGGCGAAATCTATGGCCGTCGCCCCGCGAGGCAGCACGATCAGGTCTCCCTTCGGCGTGAAACAGAAGACCTCATCGGTGAACAGTTCGAGTTTGGTATGGGCCAGGAAGGCCTGCGGCGTCTCGCCGTCCTCCAGTCGCTCCACCATCTCGCGCAGCCAGGAATAGGCATTCGCGATTTCCACCGGCACGGTGACGCCAGCCTCGCTCTCCTCCTGCGTCCGTGCATCCTTGTAAAGACCGTGAGCGGCAACACCGCGCTCCGCCACCTCATGCATTCGCCAGGTGCGGATCTGCAGTTCCACCGGCTTTCCGCCGGGACCACGCACCGTGGTATGAATGGAACGATAACCATTGCGCTTGGGCATGGAGATGTAATCCCGGAAACGTCCCGGCACAATCTTCCATGTCTGGTGGATCGCCCCCAGCGCCCTGTAACAGTCCTCCGTATCGTCAACAATGACCCGGAAGCCGAAAATGTCCGTAACCTGTGAAAGCGAGAGACGCTTCATCTGCATCTTCCGCCAGATGGAATACGGCTTCTTGCGCCGGCCGGAAACCTCGCCTTCCACGCCATGACGGGCCAGTGCCGCCTCGATTTCCACCTTGATCGCCTGAAGCGTCTCCACGCTTTCGGCCTCCAGTTCGCGCAGGCGCTCTCGAATCTGCGTATAGGCCTTGGGATTGAGCACCTGAAAGGCCAGATCTTCCAGCTCTTCGCGAATGGTCTGAAGCCCCATGCGCCCGGCCAGCGGCGCATAGATGTCCATGGTCTCCTCGGCGATGCGCTTGCGCTTGTGTTCCGGCATGAAGCCCAGCGTGCGCATGTTGTGCAGCCGGTCGGCCAGCTTCACCAGTAGGACACGCACGTCCCGCGACACCGCCAACAGGAACTTGCGCAGATTTTCGGCCTGCGCCGCCTCCCGCGAAATCAGATCCAGCCGTCGGATCTTGGTCAGCCCTTCCACCAGAGAGGCGATTTCCTGGCCGAAAAGCCGCTCGATCTCCGCCAGCGTGGCATCGGTATCCTCCACCACATCATGCAGCAGTGCCGTGACGATGGTGGCATCATCAAGCTTCAGGTCAGTGAGGATCGCCGCCACCTCCAGGGGATGGGAGAAGTAGGGATCACCACTGGCGCGCTTCTGGTCGCCATGCGCCTTCATCGCATAGACATAGGCGCGATTCAGGAGGTCCTCGTCGGCATCCGGATTGTAACTGAGCACCCGCTCCACCAGCTCGTACTGGCGCATCATCGGCTTCACCTGCCTGCTGCCATCGGCAATGATCGTGGAAAGCGACGTCATCGGTGCCCGTTCTTCCTGAATGATTCCATGTCCTATCTAGAAGGTCCCAAGGCGCAAGGCAAACTTCAATCCGTCCGTCGGATGAAACCTTGCCGGGACGAGAACATGCCGTTGATGCGCAAGATGCAAATGGCAGGGGCCGACCCGAAGGCCGGCCCCGAATTCTCCACGAAAATCATGCCGCAAGGCACAGCATCAGGGATCAGAAACCCGAACGCTGAGAGCCGGGGCTCTCCGCTGGAGGCAGCCCCTCCAGACCGCGCAGGAGCTCCTCTTCCGTCATCCGTTCGCCCTCGCCTTCGTCCGAAGGAGCCGCCTCCGGAGCTGGAGAAACCAGCAGCGGAGCCTCGGTGACCTCCGGCTCGTCCACTTCCACATGCTTCTGCATGGAATGGATCAGCTGCTCCTCCAGATCGTCCGGGTTCACGGTGCTGTCCGCGATCTCGCGCAGTGCGACGACGGAGTTCTTGTCATTGTCCCGGTCGACTGTCAGGGGTGCGCCCTGGGAAATCTGCCGGGCCCGATATGCCGCAAGCAGAACGAGTTCGAACCTGTTGGGAACCTTTTCGATACAATCTTCAACGGTGACGCGCGCCATGTCGCTGTCATCTCCCTGCCAGATGGAAACATGATCCGGAACATGCACGGCAGTGCCAACAGCACCGCCACATGTGGCCGGTTTCCCGAAGGCGCCCTTCCTGCCGGAAAGTTGCGCGCCCACAGGCACAAAATGGCCGCCAGCAGACTGGCAGCCTTCCTCATTCCATTCAATAGCGTCATTTCCACGGCAACACAAGCAAAAGAAGACAGGCCGCACATGAAGGTGCCGCCGACCCTTCCGCGCCGGCGGCACCTGCACGGTCTCATCCACCCCCGACGGATGGGACCGCGTTCCGCATTCTCACTCTACGATGACCTTCGCTCCCACTTTCACCCGCTCGTAAAGGTCGATCACGTCATCATTGACCATGCGGATGCAACCGGACGAAACATTGCGACCGATGGAACGAGGATTGTTGGTTCCGTGAATACGGTAAAGCGTATTGCCAATGTAGAGCGCCCGGGCGCCAAGCGGGTTGTCAGGACCACCTTCCATGATTTCCGGAAGCTGGCGATTGTGCTCCTTCAGCTCGCGTTCGATCATTTCCTGCGGCGGCCGCCACTCGGGCCATTCCTTTTTCATGGTGATGCGGTGCGTTCCACTCCATGTGAAGCCCTCGCGGCCGACGCCGACCCCGTACTTGATAGCCTTGCCACCCGGCAGCACGTAATACAGGGCCTTTTCCTTCGTGCTCACGTAGACCGTGCCAGGCTTCAGCCCTCTGCGGAAAGGCACGACCACCTTGCCCAGATACCTGCCGCGGGAATAGATCTCCGTTCCGCGACGGGCCTTCGCGGCAGAGACCGGCACCAGACTGCTCAGGCGGACGGGGCGTGTCCTGTGGCGGGCCGTCTTCTTCCGGGCCGCGACACGGGCACGAATCTGCGCCCGACGATTCCGCTTTCGGAGCTTCCGCTTCGAGAGCCGTTTCACGGCCTTCTTTTTTGTCCTGTCCGTCGTGAAATTCGTCTTCACAACCCGGCTTTTCGAGGATTTGACCGGATCCTGCGTGCGCGCATGGAGCGGTGCGGCCAGGACCCCCACCATGAGAATCGCGGCCAGAACCGTTCTCGATATCATCTGTGTGTACCCCCTCCAAAAGGTCGGGGAAGCTGTTCCCCCGGTCTCGAATTCAGCGATGAGTGCGGATGAAACATTTCCCGATCCGCGTGTGCACCAAATTGCAGATACACGGATCGAGAGCAAATAAATGCTACGTGATCACGCCAATTCTGTGGCACTGGGCACGGACCTTTCCCGGCAAGCGGGCAAGCGCCTGCTCTGCCGTCCAGCCGCCCAAGGGATACCGCCATTTCGGTGCCACTTCCGTCAGTGGCAACAGCACGAAGGGACGGAACGCAATGGCCGGGTGTGGAAGTACCAGACCCCGTCGCTGGAGATGATGCAGCTCCAGGGCCCCAGATGGCCGGCCCGCCCCGGACGGAGCCAGTACCTGCCCGCCATGATCCAGAAGGTCCAGATCCAGGGGCCGAGGCCCCCAGCTCCTGCCACGACGGCGGCCCGCAGCGTTCTCCAGCCGGAACAACCACCGCATCATGGCATGCGGAGAGAGGTCCGCCCGCATCACGAGCACGGCGTTCAGGAAGGAAGGTTGCGCCACTGGTCCGAAGGGAACACTGCGCCAGAGACTGGAAACGGCCTCCACGGCCCCGACTTCTCCCAACTTGCGTACGGCCATGGCCAGCGCTTCCCGTGGCGCGCCCCAGTGGCCACGCACGTTGCTCCCGAGGGCGACCAGCGCCATCTTCATGCCCTCTTCTCCCCGCATTGTGCCCGCCATCGGCTCATTGACTTGCCTTCGCTGGGCGCGTATGGGATTCCAGCCACCACACATTTGCTCAGTATCCTGACTATTTGGATGGGCAGATTCATTTCAGCACGTAAGGAGTACCCTTTCCATGCAGCTTTACAAGGACGAGAAAACCTCCCTGTTCCTTGACGGTTCCAATCTCTATGCCACGGCGAAGGCGCTGGGTTTCGACATCGACTACAAACGCCTCCTGGCATACTTCCGGGAGCGAACCCGTCTGATCAGGGCCATCTACTACACCGCCCTCATGGACGACGCCGACTACTCGCCCTTGCGACCGCTCATCGACTGGCTGGACTACAACGGATACATGGTCGTCACCAAACCGGCCAAGGAGTTCGTGGACAGCAGCGGTCGCCGCAAGGTCAAGGGCAACATGGACATTGAGCTTGCCGTCGACATGATGCGACTGGCGCCCTCGCTCGATCACGTCATCCTGTTCTCCGGTGATGGCGACTTCCGCTCTCTCATCCAGGCGGTGCAGGACATGGGATGCCGTGTCACGGTCATCTCCACCCTCTCGGTGCGTCCGCCCATGATCGCCGACGATCTGCGCAGGCAGGCCGACGAGTTCGTCGATCTCGTGGAACTGGAGAAGGAAATCGGCCGGCCGCACGTGGACCGTACGCCTCGCAATGATGGCCCCGAAGGATACGACGAAGGCCGATGACCGGGGACGGTGCGGAGAAGACGGAAGCTGGCGCCCTCCCCTCATCCTGCCAGCCACCGCAGACCTGTGACTTGTGCCCGCGACTTGCGGCATTTCTCGAGGAGCAGCGGCAAGCGCATCCCGACTGGTTCAATGCGCCTGTGCCACCCTTCGGCGACGCCTGCGCCCGCATGGCCATCATCGGGCTTGCGCCCGGCCTGCGCGGCGCCAACCGGACAGGGCGCCCGTTCACGGGAGATTTCGCCGGGGATCTGCTGTACGGCACGATGATCCATCTGGGGCTGGCCAAGGGACACTACGCCGCCCGGCCGGACGACGGCCTGATCCTGCAGGATGCGGTGATCATCAATGCCGTGCGCTGCGTACCTCCGCAGAACAAGCCAACACCTGCCGAGATCCGCACCTGCAATCGCTTTCTGCGCTGCGAATTCGAGCGTCGAACGGAACTGCGCGTCATCCTTGCTCTGGGACGGGTGGCCCACGATGCGGTACTCATGGCGCACGGCCTCGTCAGGGCCCGCTACCGATTTGCCCATGGCGCACGACACGAACTGCCGAAGGGCCGCATACTGTACGACAGCTATCACTGCTCCCGCTACAACACGCAGACCGGACGCCTGACAGCAGAAATGTTCCTCGACGTCATGGCCCGCATGAAGCGGGAACTCCATGGATTGTGAGCGGCTTCGGCCACACCTCAGGCAGCGATGCGAAGTCCGTCCTGCAGGCGCAGCGCCAGCCGTGCAGTCTCCTCGTCGGCGAATTCGGCCAGCAGCTCCGCCAGAACGGCACGATCGGCAACACCGAGATCTTCATATCCAGTCGCGATCCTCTCCAGCACCAGCAAGCCGAATTCCGAGGGCGCGTACCCTCCTCCACCACCCCCTTCGATACCCTTTTCATGGGCTATGTCCAGCAGCGTGCGCACAAGCATGAAACAGCCTTCCGGCAGACCCGAACGTCGATAGATGCCGCGCAGGGAAACAAGCCCTGGACGGTGACGGGCCACCCTGACCTTGCGAACGGATACGCCAGCCAGAAAGGCCAGCCCATGTTCGAGAACCGCCACGTGTCCATGACAGGCCGCCCTCAGGAGAATCGCCGGCGTCAGGATGTCCTTGCGGCTCGCGAAAGCTATGGCCGAAGCCAGCTGGTCGTCCGAGCGAGCCCGTGCGAACACCTCCACAAGTGCCTTTTCCTCCGCTTCGTCCACGAAATTGACGGAATGGAGTGCGGGCAAGAGCCCTTCGTGCTTCAGTTTTTCCCGCATACGCCCGGAAACATGCGCCACATGCGCAACGCGAATCTCCAGTGGCAGATCATCCATTTCCAGCAGGCGGTGAACCACATCGGCATCATCGCGGAAGCGCACATAGATGCGCTTGCAGTTGCGCTCGCAGCCGGCAGCGGCAGGATTGTCCAGAAGCGTCATGACCACCGCCTTGTCCCCCTCCATGGCGATGAAATCGGCCACGGCGGGATCCAGATCGGGGCGTCCGGCAATCACCAGACGCCGCGCACGATCGCCGGCACGGAAAATGGCCAGCTGCCGGCGCCCGGTCACTGACGGCGAGTGCTTCAGGAAGGGGAGCGCAATGTCCTCCTCGTCCGCAGCAATGATGAAGACGATATCCGGATGCAGCCACTTGTTCGGCGTGAGCATATGCACGATGCCACTGCGCACCGCCTTGACGGGATCATCAAGGAGGCGCAACAGATATGGCATGGCCGCCTCGCGATCCACCTCCGGAACATCCTGGTCGGTAACGAATTCTGCAAGCTGACGCCCCAGAGCCATGCGATCGGTAACCGTTCCGTTCTCGATCAGCTCCGCAAAGACGGAGACGTCAAGGCTTGGAGTACACTGTACCTTTTTCCGCAGGAACACCGACTTACCCCCATGAAATCACCACTGTTGCCTCTATGCGGCGGTGCCGGAAAAGCGGCACCCCGTCGGCTGCCGATCATCGGTGATTATGGTTAACAAAGGGTGCAGAAGCCCGTCCCTGGAAAGCCTCTCCACTTCCTACGACCATGGCAGCCCTTGCGGGGCGCGCGCCGATGCGCTAGCCAGAAGGGACTGCATGTCAGGGGGCGCTCCCCCTGGGGCGGACATCCCGTTCTCCGCCATGTGCCTCCCGCAAGGGAGAAGACGGCAGGCGCCGTGCGCGATCTTGCATGCCCTTTCTCGTCCGCGGGTGCGCGCACTTTCTGGCTGCCCGCCGTACCGGCCGCTTTCAGCGGCGCGAGACTGGCAGAAACTGACAGGAAGGTTCCGAGCGACACATGAACAAGTCTGCTGACAAATCGAAGAAAAATCCCGAGGCGGTAAGCAAGGAGGAAAATGCAAAGGCCATACTCGAGCTGAAGGGCAAGAAGTACGAACTGGACATTCTACATGCATCCATGGGGCCGGATGTTATAGATGTTCAGAATTTCTACCGGCGCACCGGATGTTTCACCTACGACCCCGGATATACCTCCACCGCCTCTTGCGAATCGAAGATCACATTCATTGATGGCGAGAAGGGAATCCTTCTCTACCGTGGCTATCCCATAGAACAGCTTGCCGAATACGGCGACTATCTGGAAACGTGCTATCTCCTTCTCTATGGAGATCTGCCCACCCAGGCCGAACGCCGGCGCTTCGACTACGAAATCACCCACCACACTATGGTGCACGAGCAGATGCGCGCCTTCTTCCAGGGCTTCCGCCGCGACGCGCATCCCATGGCCATCATGGTCGCCGTGGTCGGTGCATTGTCGTCGTTCTATCATGACAGCACGGACATCAACGATCCGCATCAGCGCGAGGTGGCGACTCGGCGCATGATCGCCAAGATCCCCACCTTGTCTGCCATGGCCTACAAGTATTCCCTCGGCCAGCCGTTCATCTACCCGCGCAACGATCTCGATTACGCATCGAACTTCCTGCACATGTGCTTCTCCGTGCCGTCGGAAGAGTACAAGGTGAATCCGGTTCTGGCCCGCGCCATGGACCGCATCTTCATCCTGCATGCGGATCACGAGCAGAACGCGTCCACCTCCACGGTACGGCTGGCGGGATCATCGGGCGCCAACCCCTTCGCCTGCATCGCAGCGGGCATCGCCTCCCTGTGGGGCCCGGCCCACGGCGGCGCCAACGAGGCGGCCCTGAACATGCTGGAGGAAATCGGCACGCCGGAAAACATCCCGAAATACATTGCCCGCGCGAAGGACCGGAACGACCCCTTCCGCCTCATGGGTTTCGGCCACCGCGTCTACAAGAACTACGATCCGCGCGCCCGCATCATGCAGCGCACGGCGCACGAGGTCTTGGCCGAAGTGGGAGATCCGAACGACCCGCTCCTCGAGGTTGCCCATGAACTGGAGCAGATCGCCCTGAAGGACGAATATTTCCTGGAACGCAAGCTCTATCCGAACATCGACTTCTATTCGGGCATCACCCTGCGCGCGCTGGGTTTTCCGACCTCCATGTTCACGGTGCTGTTCGCCTTGGCGCGTACTGTCGGCTGGATCGCCCACTGGCGCGAGATGATCGCCGATCCCCATCGCCGCATCGGCCGCCCGCGTCAGCTCTATACCGGCCCCGTCCTGCGCGACTACGTCCCCATGTCCAAGCGGGGCACAGGACTGGGCGACGGTATTCATAACCACTGAATCCGAATTCCGTCGGGACCCTGAAACGACAGAACACCGTCAGCCGATGGCTGGCGGTGTTCCTTTTTCATGCAACAAATGCAAATGCCCCGACCGGGCAAGGCCAAAGCCCTCAGGCACGTCCCTGCGGTTTCTTGAGCACGGAGCGCCCGGCATATTGCGCCTGGCTGCCCAGCTCCTCCTCGATCCGCAGCAGCTGATTGTACTTTGCCAAGCGATCGGATCGGGACATGGAGCCGGTCTTGATCTGACCGCAGTTGGTGGCCACCGCAAGATCGGCAATGGTGGCGTCTTCCGTCTCTCCGGAGCGATGGGACATCACCGAGCGGAAAGCGGCCTTGTGCGCCATCTCCACCGCATCAAGCGTCTCGGTCAGCGTGCCGATCTGATTGACCTTCACAAGAATGGCATTGGCTGCATCAAGACGGATGCCTTCGGCCAGTCGCTCGGTATTGGTCACGAAAAGGTCGTCACCCACGAGTTGCACCCGATCACCGATACGCTGGGTCAGTTCCTGCCAGCCAGCCCAGTCGTCTTCGGCCATGCCATCCTCGATGGAGAGAATGGGATACTGGTCCACCAGAGACTCGAGATAGTCCACCATGCCATGAGAATCGAGGATGTGCGTCTCCTCACCGCTCATGTGATAGACACCGTCCTTGTAGAATTCCGTGGATGCCGCATCAAGCGCCAGCCAGACATCTTCGCCCGGCTTGTAACCGGCCGTCTCGATCGCCTCCATGATGAAGTCCAGCGCCTTGCGCGTACCGGCCAGGTTCGGAGCGAACCCACCCTCGTCACCCACGTTGGTGTTGTACAGCCCCTTCTTGAGCGCCGCCTTCAGGGCATGAAAGACCTCCGCGCCCATGCGGACCGCCTCCCGCATCGAAGGCGCGGAAACCGGCATGATCATGAATTCCTGAAAGTCGATCGGGTTGTCCGCATGAGCACCACCATTGATGATGTTCATCATCGGTACCGGCATGATGCGGGCATGCGGCCCTCCAACATAGGCATATAACGGCAGACCGGCAGAGGCAGCCGCTGCCTTGGCGACGGCCAGGGAAACGCCGAGAATGGCATTTGCACCCAGCCGCCCCTTGTTCTTCGTGCCATCCAGGTCGATCATTGCGTTGTCGATGGCAATCTGGTCGCGGGCATCCATGCCCCGCAGGTGTTCGAAAATCTCGCCGTTCACCGCCGTGACCGCTCGCAATACCCCTTTGCCACCATATCTGCCAGGATCTCCATCGCGCAGCTCCACGGCCTCGTGCGCGCCTGTGGAGGCGCCGGAAGGTACCGCGGCCCGCCCGAAGGAGCCGTCTTCAAGAATGACATCGACTTCGACTGTGGGATTGCCGCGACTGTCGAGGATTTCGCGGGCCTTGATGGTCTTTATCGCGCTCATGAAATGATTGTCCCGAAAGAGAGGTTCGAACAGGTGGTGTTTCTATACTCCCCCCCTTGCCCCCTTTCAATGCGCCTGCGGCAGATTGTACGCAGAGAAGGCACCCGGAAAGGACGGTGGAGAACTGTCAGGAGAGATCCTTGGATACGGCGTCGAAACGCATGAGCACATCGATCAGGCGTGGCATATCATGCAGCGGCACCATGTTCGGCCCGTCGGAAGGAGCATTGTCGGGATCGTCATGAGTCTCGACGAAGACTCCAGCCACACCCACGGCCACTGCAGCCCGTGCCAGCGGCTCCACAAAGCGCCTGTCACCACCGGATGCACCACCCAGACCACCCGGCTGCTGCACCGAATGAGTGGCATCGAAAATCACCGGTGCCCCGAAAGATTTCATGACCGGCAGCCCCTTGAAGTCGTTCACCAGCGTGTTGTACCCGAAGGAAACGCCGCGCTCTGTGACCATGACATCCGGGTTCCCCGAATCCGTTACCTTGCCGATGACGTTCCTCATGTCCCAAGGCGCTAGGAATTGCCCCTTCTTGACATTCACCACACTGCCCGTCCGCGCCGCCGCAACCAGCAG
>JAJRRY010000019.1 GCA_024279095.1 Alphaproteobacteria bacterium | reverse complement strand
TGGAAAAATGCTATTGGACGTACCAGACGGGTATTTTCGGCCTGCCCCGCGGGTTCAAGCAGACCTGCTACCGGTACACTCTCGAAAACACCCGCTGACAGAAGCTGCCGCCCCACCGGTGAGCGGTTGTGAACAACCTCATTGCCCGGTGGTGGACAACCCGTTGTCGCGTGTAGGCCAAATCGCCACGCCGCGCTAAGCTGCGCGCCATGACCAAGAAAGCCGCCACCTCTCCACTCTTCATTCATCTGCGCACGCACAGCGCCTATTCCCTTTCCGAGGGTGCCTTGCGCATTCCGCAACTTGTGGAACTCGCCAAACGACATGACATGCCGGCACTGGCATTGACCGATTCCGGCAACCTCTTCGGCGCACTCGAGTTCTCCCAGACAATGGCGAAGGCCGGTATCCAGCCGATCATCGGCTGCACCCTCCGCGTGGACTTTCTCGACGAAGACCATTCCGATGGCGGCAAGGGAGCGTCAGCCGTTCATCAGCTACCGGTGCTTGCACTGCTGGCCATGGACGAGGACGGCTATCGCAATCTCATGAAGCTGTCCTCCAAAGGTTATCTGGAAGGTGCGCTAGACGGCGAGCCACATATCGACATCGAGGATGTCGCCCGCTGGAATTCCGGCCTGATCTGCCTGACCGGAGGCCCGAATGGCGTCCTGAACGTTCCGCTAGCCGATGGCAGAACGCCGCTGGCCGAACGACGCCTCGACAGACTGGCAGCCATTTTCGGCGATCGGCTCTACATGGAGCTGCAACGGCACGGCATGGAGCGCGAACGGCTGGCGGAGGAAACCCTGATCGACTGGGCCTATGCGCGCGGCATCCCCCTGGTGGCCACCAACGAGTCCTATTTCCCGACACCGGACGACTTTGCCGCCCATGATGCCCTGATCTGCATCGCCGAGGGCACCGTGATTGCCGAGGAAGACCGTCGCCGGCTCACGCCCGAGCACTACTTCAAGTCGCCACAGGAAATGGCCGCTCTCTTCGCCGACCTGCCGGAAGCCTTGGAGAATACCGTCGAGATCGCCCGCCGCTGTCACTACAGGCCGCTGACGCGCAAGCCTATCCTGCCGCATTTCTCCACACCCGACGGCGAGGTTCCGGACGAGGCCGGCGAGCTTCGCCGGCAGGCCACGGAAGGTCTGAAGAAACGGCTGGCCGTCTCCGGCCCGTGGGATGGCCATACGGAAGAAGACTATTTCGAACGCCTGGAATTCGAGCTCGACGTGATCATCAAGATGGGCTTCCCCGGCTATTTCCTGATCGTGTCGGACTTCATCAAGTGGGCCAAGGCGCAGGGCATTCCCGTCGGACCGGGCCGCGGTTCTGGCGCCGGCTCGCTGGTGGCTTGGGCACTGACCATCACCGATCTTGATCCGCTGCGCTTCAAGCTGCTGTTCGAACGCTTCCTCAACCCGGAGCGCGTCTCCATGCCGGACTTCGACATCGACTTCTGTCAGGATCGGCGCGAAGAAGTGATTGCCTACGTTCAGGAGAAATACGGCCACGAGAACGTCGCCCAGATCATTACCTTCGGAAAGCTGCAGGCCCGCGCCGTCTGCCGCGACGTGGGACGCGTGCTGCAGATGCCCTACGGACAGGTAGACCGCCTCTCCAAGATGATTCCCTCCGGCCCCGGCCAGAACGTCACCCTTGCCGAGGCCATGGAGATGGAGCCCCGCCTGAAGCAGGAGGCGCGGGAAGACGAGAACGTCGCTACCCTGCTGAAGATCGGCCAGAAGCTGGAAGGCCTCTATCGCCATGCCTCGACCCATGCCGCCGGCGTGGTGATCGGTGACCGGCCACTGGTGGAGCTGGTGCCGCTTTACCGCGACCCGCGTTCTCCCCTGCCCGTCACCCAGTTCAACATGAAGTGGGTGGAGCAGGCCGGCCTCGTGAAGTTCGACTTCCTGGGGCTGAAGACCCTGACGGTGATCCAGACGGCAGTAGAGTTCATCCGCCGCAAGATCCCGGATTTCGACATCAATGCGGTGGGCTATGACGACCCGCGCACCTACGAGATGCTGGCATCCGGCGAGACGGTGGGCGTGTTCCAGCTGGAAAGTCAGGGCATGCGCGACGTGCTGCGCCGCATGGAGGCGGACAGCATCGAGGACATCATTGCCATCGTGGCCCTATACCGTCCGGGCCCGATGGAAAACATCCCCAAGTACTGCAACGTCAAGAAGGGCGAGGAGGAACCCGACTATCTCCATCCCCTGCTCGAGCCCATCCTGAAGGAGACCTACGGCATCATCGTCTATCAGGAGCAGGTGATGCAGATCGCGCAGGTGCTCTCCGGCTACAGCCTGGGCGAAGCCGATCTGCTGCGCCGCGCCATGGGCAAGAAGATCAAGGAGGAGATGGACAAGCAGAAGGCCCGCTTCGTGGACGGTGCCGTGGAGCGCGGCATCGACCGTGCGCAAGCCGAGACCATCTTCGACCTCGTGGCCAAGTTCGCCTCCTACGGCTTCAACAAGTCGCATGCCGCCTGCTATGCCATCGTGGCCTGGCAGACCGCGTGGCTGAAGGCCAATCACCCGGTAGAATTCCTGGCCGCCTCCATGACCTACGACATGGGTTCCACGGAGAAGCTCAACGCCTTCGTCCGCGAGGCATTGCGGCTGGGCATCGAGATCGTGCCCCCCGACGTCAACCGCACTCACGCCCGCTTCGAGGTGGAGGACGGCCGCATCGTCTACACACTCGCCGCCCTGAAGAATGTCGGCACCACAGCCGTGGAGCACATCGTCGAGGAGCGTGAGTCCGGGGGACCCTTCCGCTCGCTGGCGGACTTTGCCCGGCGCATCGACCCCCATCTCGTCAACCGCCGGGCACTGGAGGCCATGGCCCGTGCCGGCGCCTTCGACTCTCTCAATCCCAACCGCGCGCAAGTGCTGGCCGGCATCGATGCCATGCTCGAGATGGCTGCCTCGGCCAAGGCCGACCGGGAAGCAGGACAAGCCTCGCTCTTCGGCCTTGATGGGGGCAGTTCGGGCGACGATGACCTGCCCCTGCCCGATGTGGAGCCCTGGCTGGCCATGCAGAAGCTGGAAGAGGAATACAATGCCGTCGGCTTCTATCTCTCCGGCCACCCTCTGGACGACTACATGGAAGCCCTGGCGCCAATCGGGGTCCTCCCCTGGGCAGAGTTCCACGACCGCGTCATGCAGCGCGGCGCCAGTGGCGGACGGCTGGCGGGCACCGTTACCATGAAACGCGAGCGGCGGGCGAAATCCGGCAACATGTTCGCCTTCATCGGATTTTCCGATCCGTCAGGACAGTTCGAAGCCGTCTGTTTTTCCGAAGTGCTGAATGCTCACCGCGAACAGCTGGAGCCCGGCAGTGCCGTCGTCATCGGCGTGGAAGCCACCCGCGAGGATGAAGAGGTGCGCCTGCGCCTGCTGTCCGTTGAATCGCTGGAGAAAAAAGCTGGCGCCATCGCCCGTGGTCTGTGCATCTTCCTGCAGGACACCGGCGGACTGGACCAGATTGGTCGCCTGCTGAAAAATGGCGGTGCCTCCCCCGTCCGCATCGTTCTGCAGGTCCCTGAGGCTGGCGAGATCGACATCCTCCTCGGTGAACGCTTCTCCGTCTCCCCCCAGATCAAGGCCGCTCTGAAAGCGCTGCCCGGCGTTGTGGATGTACGGGATCTGGGATCAGCATCACGCCCACCACAACCATCTCTATACGTACAAGAATCCCGCTTGACGCCCTAATTAAGGCGGATTGGACAAAATTTCTGCCGATAATAACCGTCTTTTCACGTTTTCGCCGCAGACTGGTTTGCACGAAAGGTTTGCAAGCCGGTGGAAAACCGGTGGCAACGGGGAGACGGAAGGCTCATGGAGAGACTGGAAACATCCACCACGATGACAGCCAAGAGCATGACGCCCGTCGTCCGGCTCCTGGCCCTGTATCGGGACAGATTACCGGCACCGGTGCGCTTTCTGGGCGTCGGCATGACCGGCCTGACCACCGACATGCTGATCTACGCCCTGCTCGATGCTTCAGAACTGCATTATCTGGCTGCCCGTGTTCTCTCGCTGCTCTGCGCTACTTTCGTCACCTGGCGGCTGAACCGGGCGCTGACCTTCGGGGCCAGCAACCGCCGCCAGCGGGAAGAAGCGCTGCGCTACGGCCTTGTCACGCTGGTTGCCCAAGGATCCAGCTATCTGACTTTCGCCGTGCTGATGGCCCTGCTTCCGGCCATCGTCCCGCAGCTCGCCATTCTGGCCGGTGCCGCGGTGGGCACCGTTCTGTCCTACACCGGCCACAGCCTGTTCTCCTTCGCGCCGGCCGCCCGCGCGCCGGCATCCTGACATCACGACATCCACGCAAGGGGGTTGGGGAAATCATCATGAAAACGGACGCCGAAGTCTTCATCATCGGTGCTGGGCCCGCGGGCCTGACCGCCGCCTACCAGCTGACGAAGGAGACACCTTCGGTCATCGTCGCGGAGAAGGATCCGCAGTACGTGGGCGGCATCTCGCGCACAGTGAACTACAAGGGCTATCTGTTCGACATCGGCGGCCACCGCTTCTTCTCCAAGTCGAAGGAAGTTGTGGACCTGTGGAAGGAAATCCTGCCGCAGGATTTCATTACACGTCCCCGCCTGTCGCGCATCTACTACGGTGGCAAGTTCTATTCCTATCCGCTGAAGGCTTTCGAGGCGCTGCGCAACCTTGGACTCGTGGAATCCGCCCTGTGCGTGGCGTCCTATACCTGGGCGCGTGCCTTCCCTATCCACGAGCCGAAGACCTTCCATGAATGGGTGCGCAACCAGTTCGGCGAGCGCCTGTTCCGGATCTTCTTCAAGACCTATACGGAAAAGGTCTGGGGCATGTCCTGCGACGAGATTTCCGCCGACTGGGCTGCCCAGCGCATCAAGGGGCTGTCGCTCGTTTCCGCCGTGAAGAATGCGCTGGCCAATTCCCTGGGCCGCAAGGGCGCGAAGGACGACAACGGCGAGGTCATCAAGACACTGATCGATTCCTTCCAGTATCCCCGCAAGGGACCGGGGATGATGTGGGAGGCCGCCGCCCGCAAGGTGGAGGAGCGCGGCGGCACTATCCTCATGGGGCGCGAATATCGCTCCATGAGCTGGGATGCCGACCGTGGCATCTGGACGATCACCGTGCGCAACGTGCAGACCGGCGAGGACGAGATCTTCACCGCCCGTCACGTGATCTCCACCGCCCCGGTGCGTGAGCTGGTGGATTCTATCCGCCCCTCCCCTATTTCACGCCTGCATGCCCGCGAGCTGAAATACCGCGATTTCCTGACCGTCGCACTGATCGTGAAGAACACCCGCAGTTTCCCGGACAACTGGATCTACATCCACGACCCGTCCGTGAAGGTCGGTCGCGTGCAGAACTTTGCCTCCTGGTCGCCGGAGCTGATCCCCGAAGAAGGCATGAGCTGCCTGGGGCTGGAGTACTTCTGCTTCGAGGGTGACGGTCTGTGGGATGCCCCCGACGCCGATCTCGTCGAGCTGGCCAAGGAAGAGATCGAGAAGGTCGGCCTCGCCCGTGCCGCCGACGTGATGGATGCCGCCGTGGTGCGCCAGCCGAAGGCATATCCGGTCTATGACGACGCCTATCGTGAGCACATGACGGCCATCCGGCTGGATCTGGAGATGCACTATCCCACGCTGCACCTGATCGGCCGCAACGGCATGCACAAGTACAACAACCAGGACCATGCCATGATGACCGCCATGCTGACGGTGAAGAACATCCTGGCCGGCGAGAAGATCTACGACGTCTGGAATGTCAACGAGGATGCCGAGTACCACGAGGAAGGCGATGCCGGCGCCATCGAGGCCCTGAAGAGCGAGCGTCTCGTGCCACGCAAGGTCGCCTGATACCGCAGAAATTCCCTGCACGGGCTGACGCCGGCCGTGACGCACCATGTGTTGCGGCCGGTTTTTCTTTCACATGCGCGCACATGGCAGATGATCTCTCACTGCCATTCATGAAGGAACGCGGCCAATCCATTGCGGAGATTCTCCGCCGCGTATCCCCCTTCCTGCACGATCACCGTGGGCACATGCATCTGGCGGATACGCCGGGCCATTCCGGCCACTCCCGCAGGTGTCACGCGAGATGCAGTGACCAGCGCATCCCCCTCCATCATGTCCAGCCCCAGAGCCACCACCAGTGCCTGCGGCCTGTAGGCTTCGATACGTCGGCAGGCATATTCCACCGCACCCGTCCAGACCTCGTCATCGGAACCCGGCTCCAGCGGGATATTGAGATTGAAACCATATCCCGCGCCCTGCCCCACTTCGTGTTCATGCCCCCAGAAGAAGGGGTATGTCTCACGCGGATCGGCATGAATGGAAACGGTGAAGACATCAGCCCGTCCGTAGAAGATATCCTGCGTCCCGTTGCCGTGATGGACGTCGATATCGAGAATGGCGACGCGCGGAAAGGCTCCCCGCAGCAGTTCCGCCGCAAGGGCGGTGTTGTTGAGATAGCAGAAGCCGCCACAGGTCTCGAAGCCCGCATGGTGCCCTGGCGGCCTGCACAGGGCATAGACGGCCCCCTCTCCCTTGAGCACGAGATAGGCTGCCGTCAGCGCCGTGTCCGCCGAAGCCTTGGCGGCCTCCCAGGTACCGGCCACAACCGGCGCCGTGGTATCGAACATGTGCCATCCGGCACGTCCGGCGGCAGAACGCGGATAGGTGGCCGGGCGCACGACCGGGCGCGGGCCCGGCTCCACTGGCCGGAGGAAACCCAGCTCCTTCTCCCAGTCATGCAGGATGTTTTTCAGAAAATGAACATGCCGCAGGGAATGAACGCCCTTGTAGAATTCCTCGGGTCGGAAGCTGCGCGAGGCGAAGATCTCCCCTCCCGCCAGCCGCACGCCTTCAAGAAGGGCATCGATCCTGTCAGGCGTCTCCGGATGTGGCACGATGCGTCCATATCGCGTCACGCGCTTTGGCTGATGCTTCCGCTGAAGGGCGGAATAGACGCACTTCATGCCGCATGATCCCCTCCGCCTCCGCCGTGCAGCGGCGGCGCCGGGAGCTCCTCTATGAGCTTGCCCTTTTCCAGATGAACGACTCTGTGCATGGCCCGCGCCAACGCCACATTGTGAGTGGCGATCAGGGCGGCCAGCCCCTCGATGCGGATCAGCTCGAGAAACTTTTCGTGCACCCGCATGGCCGTTTCCGGATCGAGATTGCCCGTCGGTTCGTCAGCCAGCAGTAGCAAAGGACGGTTGGCCAGCGCCCGGGCGATGGCCACGCGCTGCTGCTCACCACCGGAAAGTTCTGCCGGCCGATGATCCAGACGATCCCCAAGCCCCAGCTGATCGAGCAGTTCCTGCGCCCGCCTGCGGGCCTCGGTGCGTGATGCGCCGGCAATCAGCTGCGGAAGTATGACGTTCTCCTCCGCCGTGAACTCCGGCAGCAGATGATGGAACTGATAGACGAAGCCGATGCCATGGCGGCGAATTCGGGTACGCGCAATGTCGTCCAGGCTGGTGCATTCCCGGCCAGCGATCCAGACCTGACCCGACGTGGGTTTCTCCAGCAGTCCGGCAATATGCAGCAGAGACGACTTGCCGGACCCGGATGGACCGACCAGCGCCGTGATCTCACCAACCGGCAGTATGAAATCCAGATCGTCGAAAATTTCCAGCTTGCGCTCTCCCTGATGGAAGACCCGCGTAATGCGCTTCAATTCAAGCGCCGGAGGAAGATTCCTGTTACTCATAGCGCAGCGCCTCCACCGGATCGAGTGCCGCCGCGCGCCAAGCCGGATAGATGGTCGCCAGGAACGACAGGCTCAGCGCGAACACGGCCACGAAGAGCGTCTCTCCGAAATCCAGATCGGCCGGCAGCCGCGAGAGATAATAGAGTTCCGCAGGAAAGAGATTGGCACCGGTCAACCAGCTGATGAACTGACGGATGTTCTCCACATTCAGCGAGAAGACCACGCCCAGAACCACGCCGGCCAGCGTGCCCGCCACACCGATTGCCGCTCCCGTCATGAAAAAGATGCGCAGCACGGCGGAGCGCGTCGCACCCATGGTTCGCAGGATGGCGATGTCTCCCCCCTTGTCCTTCACCAGCATGATCAGGCCGGAGATGATGTTCAGAGCGGCCACGAGAATGATGAGCGCAAGGATGAGAAACATCACGTTGCGCTCCACCTCCAAGGCCGAGAAGAAGGTCTTGTTGGCCCGCTTCCAAGTAATGAACTGGTAGCCGTCGGGAAACAGTTTCTCCAGCCGCGCCACGACCTCATCCACCTTCTGCGGATCACGCAGCATGATTTCTATGCCGTTCACGCCCCCCTCGATGTTGAAATATTCCTGCGCCACTTTCAGCGGCATGAACACCATGGAGGTATCGAAGAGGCTCATGCCGGCCTCGAACGTGGCAACCACCGGAAAGGAACGAATCCGGGGTGTCACCCCCATGATGGTTTCCTCGCCCTCCGGAGAGATGAGCGTCAGGTTGTCTCCCAGCCCGATGCCGTGCTTCCAGGCCAGTCGGTAGCCGACAACGATGCCTTCGCCATCCTCGAAGCCGTCCAGCGTGCCCTTGAGCTTGTCATTCATGATACCGCGCAGGGATTTCAGGTCGGCCTCGTGCACACCGCGCACCTTGACGCCGGTAGGCTGCCGCCGGGCCGAGGCCATCACCTGCCCTTCCACGAAGGGCATGGCCGTGACCACACCGTCCACCTGACTGATCTGGCGAGCCATGCGCTCATAGCCCACGATTGGGGCCAAGTTGGAGGAATAGACGGTGACATGACCATTGAAGCCCAGGATCTTGTCCATGAGCTCGTTGCGAAAACCGTTCATAACGGCCATGACGATGATCAAAGTCGCCACGCCGAGCATGATGCCGAGAAAGGAAAATCCGGCAATGACGGAAACGACCCCTTCCTTGCGGCGAGACCTGAGATAGCGCCAAGCCAGCATCCGCTCCCAGGCTGAAAACGGGGAAGTATCCAGGGCTTCATGTTCCATCGTCAGGCAGGTACCTCCATGCATGCGTCCCGCATGTGCTCAACCACCCTCTCGAGCGGCACATCCTGCCGTTCTCCGGTGGCCCTGTTCTTGATCTCGACCGTTCCCGCCTTGATGCCGCGCGGGCCCACGACCACCTGCCACGGCAGGCCGATCAGGTCCATGCGGGCAAATTTCTCCCCGGCACGATCGTTCCGGTCGTCATACAGCACGTCAAGCCCGGCCTTCACCAGCTCCTCGTAGAGTTTCTCGCTGGCTGCGTCCGTGGCCGCATCTCCCTGTCGCAGATTGACCAGCCCCAGGTCGAAGGGCGCAACCGGCTGCGGCCAGACAATGCCCGCATCGTCATGACTTGCCTCGATGATGGCGGCCACGAGACGCGAGACGCCGATGCCGTAGGACCCTGATTGAAGGGTGATCTCCTTGCCGTCCGGCCCCAGTACCGTGCAGCCCATGGGCTCGGAATATTTCGTCCCGAAGAAGAAGATGTGACCGACCTCGATGCCACGGCCTGTTACCCGCCGTTCTTCAGGCACCTCGGTCGCAAAGCGCTTCGGGTCGTGCATCTCCTCGGTGGCGGCATACATGGAGGTGAATTCCTCTACCACCTTCGCCACCGCATCACGGTCGTCATAATCGATGGAAAAGGTGCTCCAGTCCTTTTCATGAAATGCGGAATCGAAGAACACCTGCGACTCGCCCGTCTCCGCCAGAATCAGGAATTCGTGGCTCATGTTGCCCCCGATGGGGCCCGTCTCCGCCCGCATGGGAATGGCCTTCAGCCCCATGGCGGCGAAGGTGCGCAGGTAGGCCACGAACATCTTGTTGTAGGCGTGCCGTCCATCCTCCGCCGTGAGATCGAACGAATAGCCGTCCTTCATGAGAAATTCCCGCCCACGCATGACGCCGAAGCGCGGACGGATCTCGTCACGAAACTTCCACTGGATGTGGAACAGGTTCAGCGGCAGATCGCGATAGGACTGCACCGACGATCTGACGATGTCGGTGATCATCTCCTCGTTGGTTGGCCCGTAGAGCATTTCGTTCTCGCGCCGGTCGGTGATGCGCAGCATCTCCTTGCCGTAGTCGTCATAGCGGCCGGAACATTTCCACAGCTCCGCCGGCTGGATGGTGGGCATGAGCATTTCCAGGGAACCGGCCCGCGCCTGTTCCTTGCGAATGATGTCCATGATGCGCGTCAATACCCGATAGCCCAGCGGCAGCCACGAGTAGATGCCCGAAGTCTCCTGTCGGATCATCCCGCAGCGCAGCATGAGCTGATGCGAGACGATCTCCGCCTCGCGGGGCGCCTCGCGAAGAATTGGCATGAAGAACTTGCTCAGACGCATGGGAGTCCGGCCTCTTTCGCTTGCTCGGAAGGGTGGAATCATTTTCCCCCGGCTCTTATGCAGCCTTTTAGGACATTCGAAGCCCGAAACAAAGTGTGCCACGCTTCCTTCGGGAAAAAATCCGCTCCCACGCCACGTTATACATGCGGAAGGGGCCCGCGAACGGCAGCCGTCCACGGACCCCTCGGGTGGGAGATCAATACTTTCCTTCTTCACCTATTCGGTCAGGTGCAGTTTTGCCAGTTTCGCACCGATTCTGCCGAAAACATCAGCGATGTTGCTGCTGTCCGCCGAATAGTAACCCAGTGTCGCACACCCTTTCAGCTTCTCCTCGACCAGATCACGCGAGGCGGCATCCAGGAAGGAAAGGTCGAAACCGACGGTGATGATATCGGCATAACGCATGCCGGTTTCGGGATTTGTTGCCTTCAGCTTGTTGCAGATGCGTTCCATGGAGTTCAGGCCGTCCATGTCGACATTGTTGCCGGACTTGCACTGCACATAACCCTCGTTGCTGCCGTCCTGGGAGCAGGTGTTGATGCCGTCGGTCATCAGCACGATCACCTTGCGCAGCTTGCGATCCTTCGTATCCGCATAGGTGGCACCCTCGGCGAACGGGTCGAACGGCGAGAGAATGCGTGCCCCCCATTCCAGACCGCCGGGGATGAACGTGCCGCCTTCCGGGAACATCTCGTCGATGCGGGCCAGCAGAGCCGTCTTCCCGTCATCGGTCAGAGAGGTCAGAGGCATCACACGCGCCAGGTTGGGCAACCAGATGGGTGAATTGTCATTCACGGCCGGGACGCCTTCCGAAGAATACGATCCGTCGGTTTCATAGAGGTAGTTGGGCCGGAAGCCGACAAAGCCATCCCAGTTCGCCTGCTGCTCCCAGTTCAGGCACCAGCGCCACCACCAGCTTGTGCATACCCACTCCTGGACATAGTCCGTGTTCAGCCAAGGAGCATCGCGGAAGGAATTGTCGATGCGCACATAGTGGCTGTAGGGCACGATGCCGACCTTGACGCTTTCCGGATCACCATCGGAATTGGCTTCCAGCTGGGTGATGAAATTCCGGGCAGCCTCTTTCAGCTTGCCCATGCGATTGCAGTCGTCACTATAGCTGTAGCACCAGTTTCCATTTTCGTCGAAGTTCATGGAACCCGTATTGTCGAGCACCAGCGCCACCTCAAGCGGGGGATAGTTGAAGGATGCGGCAGAACGCACGGGGAAGTCCATGTGATTGATGCTGATCAGCTTGAGAAAGGTCGTGGTGTAGCGTCCCACGACCGATACGGTCACAGAATTGCTGTCCGCCGCCTTCTCCACGGCCACGGACGCCAAGGTGAACCCGGTGCCGCCACCTGCCTGATAGAGCGACTGGAGATAGTCCTCGGCGCGGTTCGCGATTTCATCCTGCGTGATGTCCGGATTTTCTTTCAGCAGCTTCGTGGCATACAGCGTCGCGCTGTCTACCATGGACTGCAGTTTTGCCTTGCCGCTGATTGCAACAGTGTAGTCCAGAACGCCTCCTGCCACGGCAACGAGAATGGGCAGTGTCGCGGCCACAAGTATCGACACGTTACCCTTGGCATTGCGCAGAAACTTCCTCAGTACATTCATCGCCTTGCCCCGTAGAAATTCTTTTTTTCATCCACCAGTTGGTGGTGCTTGCATCATTTCTACGGGAAATAATTTAATTCCGAATGAGAACCAGTCTTAAAATTTTATCGAAATTGCATCTTCTTCCGCCCCCTGTACGTGGACACTTCCGGAAACACCATGATTTGGCCGTGCTGGCTGGCAGGGAGAGCTTGATTGGCGGCTTGTGTGGCCTTCAGTCCTGGAGGCGGCTGCTTTTCAAGCCTGGAAAGCGGGGATTTTGTTTCATTTTT